>JAJXZI010000063.1 GCA_021780115.1 bacterium
CAACCAGTCCGCCACCTCCACGGCGTCGCGCACGGTCAGCGCGTAGATGATCCCGCTGCCAGTGAGCGTTGGAAGCCGTTCCGCCAGCCAAGCCAGACGCTCGGCCTGGCTCGGCATCCGAATTGTCTGAAGTAGGAGCGAGGGGCGGGCCAAGTCACCGCGCGAGATGGCGAGGCCGGGTCCCAGCACGGTCTGCAAATCTTCCAGCACGCGATTGTTGGCCGTGGCCGTCGTGGCCAACAGGCGAAGATTCGGCGGCAAGCTGCGCGCCAGTCTTTCGATGAAGCGATAGTGCGGACGGAAATCGTGGCCCCAGTCCGAGATGCAATGCGCCTCATCCACCACCAGCAGACCGATGCGCGCCGCCACGGATGCCAGTACGACGGATCGGAAGCGCTCGTTGGCTAGCCGTTCTGGCGAGATGAGGAGAATATCCACCGCATTCCGCGCAAGCTCCGCCTCAACCGCCTGCCACTCATCCTGGTTTTCCGAGTGAATCGTCCGCGCCCACACACCCATACGCTCGGCGGCGGCGATCTGATTGCGCATCAAGGCGAGCAACGGCGAGATCAGCAATGCCGGGCCACCGTCCTGCTCGCGCAGCAAACGGGTAGCGATGAAATAGACAAAGCTCTTTCCCCACCCAGTCTTCTGAACCACCAGCAGCCGCCCGCGCCCCTCGACGACGTGTCGGATTGCTTCTTCCTGCCCAGGGCGAAAAACTGAAGTGGGAGTCTGAGTTCCTTGCCGAAGAAGCTCCAGAGCGCGGGGGGCATTGTATTCCATGTTGGCTTAGTTCGGACCATCTGCACACTTCACAGGGAACAAAGGGGGTAGTATCCTCCGCCAGGCGGAGTTCCAGTTGCCGCAGGCGGGCGTGCTGGTGACAATCTGGATAGGGCACTCGCCGCCGCCGGCTTGGGAATAGAGCTTGAAGAGCGCGCGGTTGTCGCCGCCCCAAGGATTCGGATGTTGGAGCAGGTAGGCCCAGACTTCCTCCGTGCTGAGGAACTGGATCGGATTGGAAACCCAGACGCGCGGCAGGTCGGGATGCCGCGTGAGGCCGTTGCGCGTGGGGCGCTCACCGAGAGTCTGGGCGCGACTGGCGCTTTCGGCGCGGCGCGCTCCGAGATGGAGGATGGCTTCGCCCCATTGGCCCATGCGCTGCTCCACGAAGCGGTTGACCGGGTCAATCTTGAGCCGCTGCGTACACCAGCGGAAAGTGCGGTTGGGCGGCGGGTAGCCACGGCCAATGATGTTGACCCAGAAACTTTCCTCGGCGGGCGGGCGCAGGAGTTGGACTTCGATGTTCAGGCCGTTGTCCTGGGAGAATTTTCGCATCCGGCCCAACCCCGCTTCGATCATCTCCACGATGGCCGGGATTTCCACGCGGGTGTCGGTGCAAAGGATGGCGATCTCCTTCTGGCGAGCCTCCGCTGGCACAGACAGGACAGCGTCGAAAATGAGTGACGCCAGCATCGTGCTGTCCTTGCCCCCGCTGAACCCGACGAGCCACGGGCGCGGATCGGCCAGATACAACTCGCGCAGGGACTCCCCGATTTCCTGAAAGCGGCTGGGGGCGGCGGGAAACAATTCAGACATGGGCGTCGTTGGTGCGCGTGCTCCGCACGGTGCCCCGGCGGAATTCCCTCGTTGTCGATGCGGACAGGAGCCGAAGCCACGCGGAATCAGTGGGTGTGCTGTCTCGTCAGTTCATTCCGTGTCTTCCGAACGCCGCGAGACTACCGCAGGCCGCCGTCCGCCGGCAACGGCTTTCCTCCACCGGCCTGGGCGGCCTGCGCCTCCGCCCCCCCCTCCTGACTTTCCACATGGGCAAGAGCACGCCGGGGGCGGGAGGATAACAACATGGGCCAACTGGTGATGCCGATGGAGGAATCGCCTTCGTTCTCCTTCTCGTCCGCGCAAGGGAGGATGCCACGGGCCGGAGGCCGTTTGTGCGTGCTCCGGCCCTCTTTCCGCTCGCGCCGGACAGGGAGGTGCCGATCGGGCCTCAATGCGCGGTTCATCGCCTCGAACGGCGCGGACGCGGATTGTGTTTTCGATTCTGGTTCCCAGCGGCCTGGGAGTCGGCGGGATTGGCGGAATGCCGCTCACCAACAATCCAACGCGGTTTCCGCTGAACCAGGCGTACGTGATCGGGGATGGAATGTTGGCGGCCTTTCCACCGTCGCGCGCGGCGATTTCCCGGCTGCAGATGACGGTTTGCCGGCCGTCACACGATCTCCACCGGACATTTCGGCAGCGCGTCGAGGAAGGCTTGGCCGTATTTCTTCACCAAGACGCGGTTGTCGAGCACCACGACGATGCCGGTGTCGGCCTTCGTCCGGATGAGCCGGCCGACGCCTTGGCGGAACTTCAAGATCGCCTCGGGCAGCGAAAACTCGCTGAACGAGTTGCCGCCGCGCGCCTCGATGGCCTCGAGGCGCGCCTCGATCAGCGGATGGTCCGGCACCGCGAACGGCAGGCGCGTGATGATGACGTTGCTCAGCGCCTCCCCCGGCACGTCCACCCCTTGCCAAAAGCTGTCCGTGCCGAACAGGACCGAGTCCACGTCCTCCTTGAACTGCTCCAGCATGGTCGAGCGCGGTGTGCCGGTGCCCTGGACGAAACACGCGATGCGGAGTTGGCGGAAGAACGGCTCCATGCGCTCGCCCAACTCCTGCATCAGCTTGTAGTTGGTGAACAGGACGAAGGCCTTGCCGTGCGTCAGGCGGACGAAATGCTCGATCCAGTGTTCCAGCGCGTCGGCATAACCCGCGTCGCGCGGATCGGGCATTTTGCTGGCGACGAACAGCTTCATCTGCCGCTCGTAGTCGAACGGCGTGCCAACCTGGAGCTGCATGGCCGATTCAGCGCCGACGCGCTTCACGAAATAACGCAGGGCCGGCGTCACGCCGGCTTGCTGGGCCGCGGGAGCGGCCGGCGGCATCGTCCTTTGCGTTGCAGCCCCGTCGGCGCTCGCGCGCTCGGCGGGCCGGTGGGACGCCGTCCCGACGCTGGTCGCCAGCGTCGCGCTCGTCATCACGATGCTCGTGTCGCTCGCGAACAGCCGGCGGCGCAGGAACTCCGCCACGTCCACCGGCGCGGCGTTGAGGGCGAGGCTGCGCTGCGCCTTGCCGCTGCGCTCGACCCAATAGACGTGGTCCGGCGCGCTCTGGCCCAGGAACTCCGCCACTTCGTCGCGCAACTCGCCCAGGCGGCGATTGCACTCCAGCAACTCCTGCCCGATTTCCTTGTCCTCGCTGGCCTTGATCGCCTCGCTCACCGCCTCGCGCAACCGCTGGATGGGCAGGGTCACGTTGTCCGGCACCAGTTCGGCCCGGCGGATGCGCAACTCGGTCCAGTCGCGGCGCCGCCGGGGAGGCGAGCGTCCTCGCGCGCCGTGACTTTCCTCGCCGCCGGACTGCGTTTGGTGCAATTCCTCGCACGCCGTCTCGACGTGGGCGAAGAACTGGTCCGCCGCCGCGAGCAACTCCGCCACCAGCTTGACCGCGGCCCCTTGGCGCAGCGTGGCCAGGAGTCCTTTTTCCGTGCGCGGATTCCACAGCCGGTGCAGCGCCCAGCGCACCTGCCCGCTCGACACGCTCAGGCCGATGTGCTTCGAGGCGACATGCTCCATCTGGTGCGCCTCGTCGAAGATGACGAAATCATTCTTGAACAGGATGCCGCCGGCGACTTCCTCGTCGAGACCACCAAGCAGGGTGAAGAACAGCGTGTGGTTGACCACGAGCACGTCGGCCGCGAGAAACCGCTGCCGCGCCCGCTGGAAAAAGCAGGGCGGATGGTCCTTGGCGAACTCGGACGGATGCCCGCACAACTTTGGCGTGCAGAGTCCGCGCTCGGAGCAAACCAGCGCCCAGACCTTCGGGTCCGGCTCGGGGTCGAGGTCGGACAGGCTGCCGTCCTCGGTCGCGCGGGACCATTCGTAGAGGCGCTTCAACTCCCCGGCCTCGGAGGAGGTGAACAGATTGCCGGATTGCTGCAGGGCTTTATGGAGCCGGCGGGTGCAGAGATAATTCGCACGGCCCTTGAGCATGGTGAAACTGAACGGCGCCGGCAGAATCTGCGTCAGCATCGGCAGATCCTTCTGGGTGAGCTGCTCCTGGAGGTTGATCGTGTGCGTGGAGACGATGGCTTTCTTCTTGCGCGCGACGGCGAAGAAAATCGCCGGGATCAAGTACGCCAGGCTCTTGCCGACGCCGGTGCCCGCCTCGACGGCCAGGTGCTCCCCGTTCACGAGCGCGCGGGCCACGGCCACCGCCATTTCCTGTTGCTGCGGGCGAAACTCGAAATTCCTGGACCGCGAGAGCAAACCGCTCGGCGAAAAAACCGCCTCGACCTGCGCGATCAGGTCGGCGCCGGCGGGTTGGTAGTCGAGGGTGCTGATCACGGAACCCCGAAAGCTAAAAGCCGCGCCGCCCCACAGGTCAATGGCGGAATGAACCGCCGCGTGCCGCGGGTCAGTGCGGCACGCGCAGCCTCGTTCATTCGATGATGTAGCCCTCCTCGCCGTGCTCGGCCAGATCCAGGCCGAGCGTCTCGGTTTCCTCGCTGACGCGCAGGCCGCCGAGGGCGAAGCCGACGACTTTGGCGATGACAAAGGTGCCCAGCCCCGCCCAGACCAGCACCAGCGCGGCGGCCTTGAGTTGCTCCAGCCACAGGCCGTGGCCGACGTAGGTGGCGATGGCCGGGGCGGCGAGGTTTGGGTTCACCGCCGCCGTCGCCAGGAAGCCCGTCAACACCGTGCCGAGCGTGCCGCCCACGGCGTGGACACCGAAGGTGTCGAGCGAATCGTCGTATTGGAAGCGGGCCTTGAGGGTATTGCAGGCGAAGAACGTGGCCGCGCCGGCGGCCAGGCCGATCAGCACCGCGCTGTTGGCACTGACAAACCCGCTGGCCGGCGTGATCGTGGCCAGACCGGCCACCGCGCCCGAGCAGAAGCCCAGCACACTCGGCTTGCCGCGCAGCGTGTATTCCAGCGCCGGCCACATGAAGCAGCCCGCCGCCGCCGCCAGCGTGGTGGTGACGAAGGCGTTCACTGCCACGCCATCCGCCGCCACGGCGCTGCCGGCGTTGAAGCCGTACCAACCGACCCACAACATGCCCGTGCCCACCATGCACAGCACCATGCTGTGCGGCGGCATGGGCTCGCGCCCGTGGCCCAGGCGCCGGCCCAGCAACAGGCACAACGCCAGCGCGCTCCAGCCGCTCGTCATGTGAACGACGATGCCGCCGGCGAAATCAATGGCTTTGATGCCGGCGTGGGCGTTGGCGAGGCCGTTCATCCAGCCGCCGACGCCCCAAAGCATGTGCGCGACCGGGAGATAAACCAGGAACAGCCACAGCACGCTGAACCAGAGCAGCGCGGCGAACTTCATGCGCTCGGCGATCGCGCCGACGATCAGCGCCGGCGTGATGATGGCAAACATGAGCTGGTAGATGGCGAAGAGGTTGTGCGACACCCACTGGGCGTAATCGCCGTTGGGCGTCACGCCGACGCCGCTCAGGAAGGCATATTTCAATCCGCCGATCACGCCGTTGCCCGGCGCGTAGGCCAGGCTGTAGCCGCAGAGCCACCAGAGCATCGTCACCACGCCCGCCAGCCCCAGGCATTGCGCCAGCACCGAGAGGACGTTTTTCCGGCGCACCAGGCCGCCGTAAAACAGCGCCAGCCCCGGCAGCGTCATGAACAGCACCAGGGCCGAGCTGACCATCATCCACGCGCTGTGGCCCGGGCCGGGGCCGGGGACTTTCGACGCCGCCTTGCCGTCGGTGGCGCGGGCGGTGTTGTTGAGGTACGCCTCGACGTCGGCCAGCCGCTGCTCGACGGTCGGCGGCGGCAGTTTGACGGCATCTTCCGCGGGCAACCGGGCCGGCGCGGTCAGCGCGGCGGCGATGAGCACAAAAACGAGCGCAAGTTTCCTCATGGCAGGTAGAGCGACGAATAAACTGGGGCGACGGCGGGGCTCAGACCGCGCTTTCACCGCGCTCATCGGTGCGGATGCGGATGGCTTCCTCGACGGGGGTGACGAAGATTTTGCCGTCGCCGATCTTGCCGGTGCGGGCGGCCTTGATGATGGCGTCAGTGATGGGCTTGACCTGGGGGTCGGCGACGACCAGTTCGATCTTGGTCTTGGGCAGGAAATCGACGGTGTATTCGCTGCCGCGGTAAATCTCGGTGTGGCCCTTCTGCCGGCCGAATCCCTTGATCTCGCAAACGGTCATGCCGGTGACGCCCATTTCACGCAGGGCTTCCTTCACGTCTTCGAGTTTGAACGGTTTGATGATGGCTTCGATCTTCTTCATGGGTCAGGTTCGGAGCGGAGGCGCGGACAGGGAATGTCCGCCGCGCCCTGCCCGTCCGCAGCGCCAACGATGGCAAAAGCGCCGGGGCGGGGCAAATGCTTTGATGCTCCCTCGGCCGCCCTCGACAGGCGCCGGAACCGGGCATAGGCTCACCCCGGTTCTATGCCACAAGCCGAAACGCCCCCGCCGGTCCTTCCCGCCGATCTCGTCATTCTGAACGCCACCGTCCGCACCCTGGATCCGGCGCGTCCGGCCGCTCAGGCGGTCGCGATCCGCGGAAATCGCCTCGTGGCCGTGGGCGCGACGGCGGAAATTCGCCCGTTCATCGGCCGGCGCACTTGCGTCTGGCAGCTCCGACGGCGGCTGGTCCTGCCGGGCTTCAACGACGCCCACGTGCATTTCTTGTTGGGCGGATTCTCGCTCTCCTCGGTGGATTTGCGCGACGCGCGGTCGCCGGAGGAGTTCATCCGGCGGCTGGCCGCGTTCGCCCGCCAGACGCCGCCGGGCCGCTGGATTCTGGGCGGCGACTGGGACCACGAGAAATGGCGCGGCATGCCGCTGCCCACGCGGGCGTGGATCGACGCTGCGACCCCGGAGCACCCGGTGTTCGTCCACCGGCTCGATGAGCACATGGCCGTAGCCAACAGCCGCGCCCTCCGTCTGGCGGGCGTGACCCGCCGCACGCGCGAGGTGCCCGGCGGCGTGATCATACGCGACCATACCGGCGAACCGACCGGCCTGCTTAAAGACGCGGCGATGGCGTTGGTGGAGCGCGTCCTGCCGCCACGGAGCTTCGCCGAAAAGGTGGAAGCGGCCCGCGCCGCCACGCGCCACGCGGCGAGACTCGGCGTCACCAGCGTGCAGGACATGCTGACGAACGACGACGCGGGGGTGTATCAAGCCCTGCTGGAGCGCGGCGAGTTGCTGACGCGCATCTATGCCTGCCGCACCATCACGGACTGGCGGACCCAAGCCCGGTTGCTTCACGCGGAAGGCGGAAGGCCATCCGATGCCCGCCACCGCACCTCGGCGGCTGTGAGCATGGTGCGCCTCGGTGGCGTGAAGGGCTTCGCTGATGGCAGCTTGGGATCGGCGACGGCACGGTTCTTTGAACCGTACGCCGACGCTCCGGAGAACCGCGGGCTGTGGTTCGACCAGATGCTTCCCGACGGCGCAATGCTTCGGCGCGTGCTGGGCGCCGACCGGGCCGGCCTGCAGGTGATCCTGCATGCCATCGGCGACGAGGCGAACTGGCGCGTGCTGGAGATCTACCGCCAGACGGCGGAGAAGAACGGCCCGCGCGACCGGCGCTTCCGCATCGAGCACGCGCAGCACTTGCGGCCGGGTGAAATTCCGCGCTTTGCCGCCCAGCAGGTGGTCGCGTCCGGGCAACCATATCACGCGATCGACGACGGTTGCTGGTGCGCGGCACGCCTGGGACGCCGACGAACACCGGGCGCGTACGCCTTCCGGTCCTTGCTCGACAGCGGCGCGCGGCTGGCCTTCGGCTCGGACTGGCCGGTGGCGCCGCTGAATCCCTTGCCGGGCATTTACGCCGCGGTGACGCGCCGCACCCTGGACGGCAAGAATCCCGGCGGCTGGATTCCGCGGCAGAAGATTTCGGTGGAGGAAGCCGTGCGCGCCTGCACGGTCGGGTCGGCCTACGCCGAATTTGCCGAGCGGGTGAAAGGCACCCTCACGCCCGGCAAGCTGGCGGATCTGGTAGTGCTGGACCGCGACATTTTCCGCGTCGATCCAGCAGAGATCGCCGCGGCCGGCGTAGTGCTGACCGTGGTGGGCGGTCGGGTCGTCTTCGCCGCGGCCGGATTGACGGGAACCGGACAGTGAACTGGGGTGGGGCTGAGTCCGGGCCGCGGCCGCGTTTTTCCGTTCCCGTCCGCCCCGGGGCGATTCCCTGGCCCTGAAATTCCGTGACGACGAATGCGCGGACTTGTGATAGCTTGCGCCTGCGCATGAACACCACCGGAACCATCGAGAATATTTTGCACCACAAAGGGCGGGACGTCTGGTCCGTTCCCCCCGAAACCACGGTCTTCGACGCCATCACGCTGCTCGCGGAAAAGAACATCGGCGCGCTGCTGGTGATGGACGGGGACCGGCTGCTCGGGATGTTCTCCGAGCGCGATTACACGCGCAAAATCATCCTCAAAGGCCGTTCCTCGCGCGACACCAGGGTCGGTGAAGTGGTTTCGACGCCGCTGGTGACGGTGTCGCCGCAGCACACGGTGGAGGAATGTATGCGCTTGATGACCGACCACCGTGTTCGCCATCTGGCCGTGCTGGAAGCCGGCCAGGTCGCGGGCATCGTCTCCATTGGCGACCTGGTCAACTGGACCCTCGGCGCCCAGACTGCGGCGATTCAGCAGATGCAGAGCTACATCGCGGGCGGGTATCACGCCTGACGCGGTGGCGGCGGGTGCCTCCCTCGGCGGATGGGCCGGGCATGCCCGTGCGACGGCAACACGGTTTCCGTTTCGATCCTGATCGGCCGCGACACCGGCATGAGAGAATCCAGCCAGGCAACGCGGTTCCTTAAGGGATTCGGAACCGGATATCGGACAGCAGAAAGGTGATGCCCGCCACAAGGAGCACGACCAAGACGACCGCCGCCACGAGGAAGAGAAAAGGCATGTGTTCGCGGCAGTACTTTTCCCACCGATGCCGCAGCCGTGAGTGACGAGGCATGGCGGACCATCGGCCACCCCTCGCTTGCCGGCAAGCCCGTTTTTCCCTCCCCGCGCCGGCCCGGCGGGAAAAAAGTTCGCTTGGCAGGGCCGCATTTCGCATATTCACCCGGCATGAGATCGATGACGGGTTACGGACGCGGGGAATGCGTCCAGGCTGGCTTCAAGATCACCACGGAGCTTAGTTCGGTGAACCGCCGCCAGGGTGAAGTGGCGGTGACCCTGCCGCGCGAGCTGGAGGTGTTGGAGGCCCAGGTCCGCGACATAGTCAACCGCTCCATTGCGCGCGGCCGGCTGACGGCGCGGGTGTCGCTGCACGCGCCCACCGGCCAGACGTTCGCCCGGATGCATCTAAACGTGCCACTCGCGAAGGCTTACGCCCGCGAGTTGAACAAGCTGGCGCAACAACTCGGGCTGCCCGGCACCGTGACCCTTGACCACTTGGTCCGCGCTCCGGGCGTGTTTCAGACGGACGAAGAGATTGCCGAGGCGGAGGCGTTCTGGCCGGCGGTGAAAAGGGCGCTCGAAGAGGCGCTGGGCGCACTGGTGAAGATGCGCGAACGCGAGGGGGCGCACCTGGCGCGGGACCTGGCCGCCCGGGTGGCGGCGATGCGCAAGTCCGTGGCGCGGGTCCGCAAACAGGCGCCCCGGGTCCAGAAACGCTACCGCGAGCAGCTCGTCGAGCGGATCCACGCGGCCGGGCTGGAGCGGCCCCGGTTCGACGACGACCGGCTGCTCAAGGAAGTGGTGCTCTTCGCGGACCGCTCGGACATCTCGGAGGAGCTGACCCGGATGCAGAGCCACTTCCAGCAGTTCGACGATTGCCTGAAGTCCCGCGAGCCAGTGGGGCGGACCCTGGACTTCCTGGCCCAGGAAATGAATCGGGAGGTGAACACCATCGGCTCCAAGGCGAGCGACGCGCTAATCGCCCGTGAAGTGGTGAACCTGAAGGCGGAACTGGAAAAATTCCGCGAACAAGCTCAAAACGTGGAATGACGACACGTCCGAATCCCGAAGTCCGAAGTCCGAAGGGAAGCCGAAGCCCGGAGCCCGCGGTGCCCACGGCGGGCGCGGAGGCGGCCGACGCCGCGCGACGAGGGACAAGGTCAATGGCCTCGGTTGCGGCTCAAACGCGCAGTGCTTTTCGGCTTTTGGATTTCCGATCCCCTCATGCCTGACCCAGTTTCCAGCGCGCTGTTGATCCTGATTTCCGCGCCGTCGGGCGCGGGCAAGACGACGCTCTGCCAGCAACTCCTGGCGGCACGGCCGGAGGTGACGCGCGCGGTGACCTGCACGACGCGTCCGCCGCGGGCCGGCGAGCGGGAGGGCGTGGATTATTTTTTTCTCGATGCCGCCACCTTCCAGCGGCGCGTGGCCGCCGGCGAATTCCTCGAACACGCCACGGTGTACCAGCACAGCTATGGCGTGCTGAAAAGCGAGTTACTCGCCCGGCTGCGCCAGGGCAAGGACGTGTTGCTCAACGTGGACGTGCAGGGGGCGGCCACCATCTGCGCCCAAGTCCGGCCAGACGCGGAACTCCGGCACGCCTTGGTGACGGTCTTCCTGACGACGCCGTCCCTGGCCGACCTCGAACGGCGCCTGCGCCGCCGCGCCACCGACGCGGAGGAAGTCATTCAGCGGCGCCTCGGCGTGGCCCGCGCGGAGATCGCCCAGTGGCCGCACTTCGACTACCTGCTGCTCAGCACGACCATTCCGGAAGACCTGCGCCGGATGCTGGTGATCTACGAGGCGGAGAAAATGCGGTCGGGCCGGGCCGCGCCCCCGGGCGTATGAGTCCAAAATCCAAAATCCAGAGTTCAAAGCCGGCCCCGGCGCGCAACGTCGTCCTCGGCGTCACCGGCTCCATCGCGGCCTACAAGGCCGTGGACCTGGCCAGCCAGCTCACCAAGCGGGGGTGCGACGTGCATGTGGTCCTGACGGCCGACGCCCAGCGTTTCATTACGCCGCTCTGCTTCCAGACCCTTTCCCGCCATCCGGTGGTGACCGACCTCTACGACGAGGAAGACGGCTGGAAGCCCACGCATATCGGCCTCGCCGACGCCGCCGACCTGCTGCTCATCGCGCCCGCCACGGCCCACACGCTCGCCCGGCTGGCCCACGGCCTCGCCGATGACGCGCTGACCTGCATCGCGCTGGCGTTGAACCCGAAGGCCAGGCTGGTCCTCGCGCCGGCCATGAACGGCAAGATGTGGTCCCATCCGGCCACCCAGCAGAATGTCGCCACGCTCCAACAGCGCGGCGCGCGGTTCATCGGCCCGGATCGGGGGCTGCTCTCCTGCGGCTACGAGGGTCTGGGGCGGCTCTGGCCGGTGGACGAGATTGCCGCGACGGTCTGGGAAATCCTCAATCACACCTGAGCCGGCCGCGTCCGGCCCGGCCGCCCGCCCATGACCGCGGATCCCGCCCAATGGCTCGCCAAGCTCCTCACGTCGCTGGAAGTGCCGGCGCCCGAGGCGGCCTACCGGATCGAGCGCATCGAACTGGTCGAGCGCCGCTTCGTGTTGCCGATCAAGATCGCGGCCATCCTGATGCTCGTGCATTCGTTCCGCGCCTCGCCCTGGTTCGGCACGGCCCTGAGCGCGCTCGACGTGGCGGTGGACACGGTGCAGACGATCTCGGTGATCTACGTCGCCGTGAACGTCGTGGTCGCGGTCGTCCTGTTTTTCACGCGGCGGCTGCCGTTCGTCTTGATCCGGTGGGCCGTCTTCGCCAGCAGCCTCGTGGACGCGGTGTTCCTGGCCGGCGTGACGCTGCTGACCGGCGGGTATGACAGCGTGTTGTACTGGCTCTTCGTCGGGTTGATCGTACGGAACGCGGCCAGCATCCCCCCGGCCTGGTCGCAGTTGGTGCTCAATCTTTGCGCCAGCTTCTGCTACGTGAGCGCCGGCCTCCTGGACATCGCGATCAGCGAAAACGTGGCCGAGGCCTTCGTCCAGCCCATGCGGGGAGCGATCCCGGTGGAACTGCCGGAAAGCCCCACGGAAAATCTGCTCATCCGCGTGGTGGTGCTGCTGCTGACCACCGCCTGCTGTTACGGTCTCCAAGTGCTGCTGGAAAAGCAGCGGCTGGCCGTGGGGGAGGCGCGGGAATCGGGCCTGCGCGAAGGCCAACTGCGCCTGGCCGGCCGGCTGGCCGCGGAAATCGCGCACCAGATCAAGAACCCGCTGGCCATCATCAACACCGCCGCCTTTTCGGCCAGGCGCGCCCTGGCCGCGGGGAAGGGCGTTGCGCCGCAGCAGATCGGGATCATCGAGGAGGAAGTCGAGCGGGCCGACCGCATCATCACCCAGGTGATGGGCTACGCCCAGTTGGCGGAGGGACACGTCGAACGGCTGAACGTGGCCGAGGAACTGGACCACGCCCTGGCGCAAGTTTTCCCCTCGGCCGCGGGCTACGCCGTCACCGTGCAGCGGCGCTACGCCGCCCATCTGCCGCCGCTGTTGATGCAGCGCAGCCACCTGGCGGCGATCCTAGAAAACCTGCTGCTCAACGCCCGCGAGGCCACCCCAGGCGCCGGCCACATCGCCGTCTCCGCCCGGGCGGCGCCGGACAACACCGTGGAGATTGAGATCGGCGACAACGGTCCGGGTATTCCGCCCGACAAACAGGAACGGATTTTTGAGGCCTATTACACCACCAAGGCCAAGGGCACCGGCCTGGGGCTGGCCATCGTCAAGCACAACGTCGAACTCTACGGCGGCGCGGTGCGGGTGGAATCGGCGCTTGGAAAAGGCGCGCGGTTCATTTTAGTATTCCCGGCAAAAACGAAGATTTGAAGGCCAAACCGACAGACCTGGATGCGCTTGGGATCCGGCCACTCAACGTTCCCGGTTAGATGAGCGCCCCGCTTCCCCCGGTCCTCGTCGTGGACGACGAGAAGAACATGCGCGCCTCGCTGGCGACGGTGCTGGGCGACGCCGGGTATGGGGTGCGCAGCGCCGAATCGGCCGAGGCCGCGCTGGGGCTGCTGGGCCAGCAGGAGTTCCTGATGGTCATCACCGATGCGCGCCTGGGCGGCATGAGCGGCTACGAGTTCCTGGCCCGCACCCATGCCCAGTGGCCCGACCTGCCCGTGCTGATGATCACCGCCTACGCCACGCCCCGGCTGGCGGTCGAAGCGATCAAGGCGGGGGCGATGGACTACCTGGCCAAGCCGTTCGCCCCCGAAGAACTGCTGCACGCGCTGGAACGGTGCGCGGAGCGCCACCGCCTGCTGGCCGCCAACGCCGCCCTCCGCGCCCAGGCCGGCGAGATCTACCGGTTGGACCAGATCGTCGGCGATTGCCCGCCGATGCGCGAGTTGCGCCAGTTGATCCAGACCGTCGCGCCGACCGAGGCGCGGGTGCTGATCCTGGGCGAAAGCGGCACCGGCAAGGAGTTGGTGGCCGGCGCGCTGCACAGCCTGAGCCACCGGCGCACGGCGGCCTACGTCCGCATCAACTGCGCCGCCATCCCGGAAACGCTGCTCGAAAGCGAACTGTTCGGCCATGAAAAGGGCGCCTTCACCGGCGCCGTCAAGCAGAAGCCCGGCCGGGTGGAGGAAGCCGAAGGCGGCACGATCTTCCTGGACGAAATCGCGGACATGAGCCGGCCGTTGCAGGCCAAGCTGTTGCGGTTCCTCGAAGACGGCAGTTTCACGCGCGTCGGCGGCACGCAGGAGCTGCGGGTGAACGTGCGGCTCATCGCCGCCACCAACCGCGACATCATCGCCGCCATCCGCGAGGGCCAGTTCCGCGAGGATCTGTTCCACCGGCTCAACGTGGTGCAGATGGGCCTGCCGCCGCTGCGGGAGCGCGGCGCGGACGTGTTGCTGCTGGCGGAGCATTTCCTGCGGGTGTTCGGCGCGGCGATGCGCAAGCCGGCCGGCCGGTTCTCGGCGGGCGCCCGTCAGAAGCTGCTGGCCCACCATTGGCCCGGCAACGTGCGCGAGCTGCGCAACGCCGTCGAGCGGGCGCTCATCCTGGCCACCGCCGTCGAAATCCAGGCGGCCAGCCTGCCCAGTTTCCAACTGGAGACCCGCCTGCGCGCCGCCGAGGATCCCCGGCTCAGCCCCGCCAAGTCGCTCGACGACGCGGTCACCGAATTCGAGCGCGAACTGGTCACCCGCGTGCTGGAACAAAACAACTTCAACCTGACCCGGACCGCCGAGCAACTGAAGCTCAGCCGTCATGCCTTGCGTTATCGCCTGCAGCGGCTCAATATCACCCCGCTCGCCGGCGCCGAGGACGAGGCCGCCGCGGCCGGCGACAAAGAGATTTCGCCATGCTGAACCTGATTTTCGCCATTGCTTCGCCGACGGACCCCAACGGTGTCGAGTTGAAACTGGGGTTGACCCCGGGGATGCTCCAGACCCTCATCGTTCTCGGCGTCATCTTGCTGGTGGTCATCGTGGTCTTCGCCTGGGTCGCGATCCGCAATTCGCCGGGCCGCTCGTCCAAGCGCCGGCATCGCCATCACCGTCATCACCATCATCACCACCACCACGATGAGGGGACCACGCCGGCGACCGACGCCGCCGGGGCGGAGGTGGAAGAGGAATTCGAGGAGGAACCGCGCATGGACGGCCAGCCGCGCCGCCGCATCCGCCGCCGCCATCGCCCGCGCAATCCGACGCTGGCGCAGACGGGCGGCCTGCCCCCGAAACGATCCGACTTGTCGCCGCCCGGCACGCCGCCGCCCCAGGCCTGATGCAGCAGAGCCGGCTGATCACCCGTAAAAGCGCCTCGAACCTGGCGCTGGCGTTCGTGCTGCTGCCCAAACCGCGCCGCGACGCCATGTCCGCCCTCTACGCCTTCTGCCGCGAAGTGGATGACTTGGCTGACAACGAAGCGCCGCCGGTCGCCCAGCGTCGGGAGCAACTGGCCGCCTGGCGGGCAGACCTCCAGCGCGCCTGCCGCAACGAGGCGGCACAGCTCCCCGTCAACCGCGAGTTGCAGCCCTTTCTCCAGCAGTACCGTCTGCCTTTCGAGCTGTTCGACGAGCTGCTCCGGGGCGTCGAAATGGACCTCGACATCAAGCGTTACGCCGACTGGGAGCACCTGGAACTCTACTGCCACCGCGTCGCGTCCGTCGTCGGCTTGCTCAGCATCGAAATTTTCGGCTACCGCGATCCGGCCTGCCGCGACTACGCCGTGTGTCTAGGCAAGGCGCTCCAACTGACCAACATCCTCCGCGACGTGCGGACCGACGCCGAACGCGGCCGGATTTACCTGCCGTTGTCGGAGCTGGCCCGCTGCCAGGTGACGGAGCGGGAAATCCTGCGCGGCGAATATTCGGACCGGTTCGCGCGCCTCGCCACCGGCGTGGCGGAGCGGGCGCGGGACTTCTACCGTCGCGCCCGCGCCACGCTGCCGGTGGTGGACCGCCACTCGATGGCCGCGGCCGAGCTGATGGGCGCGGTGTATTGGCGGCTGCTCGGCAAGCTGGAGCAGCGGCGGTTCCAGGTCTTTGATCCCACGCCGGCACGCCTGAGTCGGCCGCACAAATTGCTGCTCATCCTGCAGACATGGTTCGGCGTCGCCTGCGGCGCCCCGACGCCCGGCTATGGCACGAACTGACGCCCCGCGCCGGCTCATCGTCAACGCCGACGACTTCGGGCGCAGCCCCGCGATCAACGAAGCCATCATCCGCGCCCACCGCGAGGGCATCCTCACCAGCGCCAGCCTGATGGTCAACGAACCGGCCTTCGACGAGGCGGTGGCCCTGGCCCGCCAGCACCCGCGCCTGGGCGTGGGACTGCACCTGACACTGCTCTGCGGCCACGCGACGCTGCCGCCAGCGCTCATCCCCGATCTGGTGAACGCGGAGCGGGAGTTCAGCCGCAACCCGGCGCGGGCCGGGTTGCGCTACTTCGCCGCCCGCGGCCTGCGGTCCCAGTTGCGCGAGGAAATCTGCGCCCAGTTCCGCCGGTTCGGCGGCACCGGCCTGCCGCTGGATCACGTGAACGGCCACCTCCACATTCACCTGCATCCGACCATTTTCCGCATCCTCATCAAAAACGCCGACTTGATCGGCCTGCGGCGCATCCGGCTGACGCGCGACAGCTTCTGGCGCAACGCCCGCCTGGCCCGCGGCCGTTGGGGCTATCGCCTGACGCACACCGTCATCTACCACCTGCTGGCGGCCCGCGCCCGCCGGCCACTCCGGCAACGCGGCATCGTCCACACGCGGCGCGTCTTCGGCCTCCTCCAAGACTCGCGGGTGGATGAGGCGTTCCTGCTGAAGCTCCTGCCACGCCTGCCCGCCGGCGATTCGGAGCTTTACTCCCATCCGTCGCTGGACGAGTTTCGGCATGAATTCGAGGCCTTGGTCAGCCCGCGCGTGCAGGCCGCCGTCGCCGAACAAGGCATCCAACTCATCCGCTACCAAGACCTGTGACGCAGGAAGAAGGCAGAAAAACGAATGCCGAAACCGGCCGCTTCCCGGCCGTGGACGTCGCTAGGTTGCTGGCTTTCTTCCTTCGGCCTTCGGCCTTCGGCCTTTTTCCTGGGGTTCTGCTTTCGCCCTTTCTATGCTGAAGCTCATCACGATCCTCCTCCTCGGCCTGATCCTGGAAGCCGTCGGCGTGGTGCTCCTGAGCCAGGGCCTGCACGAGATCGGCGAGGTGAAGCGGATTTCCGCGGGTGAAATCGGGCGGATCATTGCGCGCGGCGCCGCCAGCCGGAATGTCCTGCTGGGCGTGGCGTTCGAGGCCGTCTTTTTCGGCGTGCTGCTCTACCTGCTCTCGCAACGAGACGTGAGCCTCATCTGGCCGCTGACCTCGCTGGGCTTCGTCATCACGGCACTGGCGGCGCGTTTCGTCCGGCACGAGGAAGTCAGCGCCTTGCGTTGGGGCGGCGTCGCCATCATCGTCGTCGGCGCCGCGCTGGTGGCCTGGAGCGAGCAGACGAAGCCCAAGCCGGCACCAGCGCCGGCGGAATCCTCGCTCAACTCGCGGTAACCTGCGCCAGCACGGCCGCCAGCCGTTCCGCCGCCCGCCGGGTCTGTTTCCGCAATCGCAGCAGCGCCCCGATCTTCGCCGGTGACTTCGCAATCGCCCAGGCCAGCTTCGCGTAGTCCAGGTTCAGGTTGGGCTTGGCCAGTTGGTTGAAGTCCAGGGGGAGATCCTCGTCCGCGGTGTCGGAGATGACGCGCACGGTGGCGCACGGAATCCGGCGCTCGCGGCAGACCGCGTGAATGGCTTCCGATTCCATCTCGACGGCGGCGGCGGCGGTGGCGCTCCGGAGTTCGTGCTTCTCGACGGCCGTGGTCGCGATGCGCGCCGCGCAGTGGAAGCGCGCCGCCCGGGCGCCGGCCACCAGCAATCGGGCCGCGAACCCATCCGCCTCGGCGACCGAGAAAACGACCGTGCCGACGCCCAGGCGCGGGTCCAGTCCGCCGGCGAAGCCGCACGTCAGCACCCGCGCCGGCGCGAGCCGCGCCAGGGCTTCCCGGATCGTCGCTTCCGCGTTCCGGCGCCCGATGCCGGTGAGGAGAATGCGGAGATCCGCCCGGCCAGCGGCGATTCGGCGGAACGGCGCGGCTTCTTCTTCCAAGGCAAAACAAACCAGCGTGATGCCGCCGGTTTCCGCCTTCGGCCTTCTTCCTTCGGCGTTCACTTGATCCCCGCCAGCCGCTCTTTCCAGACGCGGTGGAGTTGCACGGTCGCCTGCACGTCGCGGAGGCAGTACTCGGCGATGTCGCGGAAGCGGCCCCCGGCGAGCAGGCGGTTCACGTCCAGGCCGGTGACGCCGTGGCTTTTGGGCGAGTCGATGCCGAAGGCCTTGCAGTAGAAATCGAGGTTGAACCGGCGCGCGGCGCCCTCGCGGCCGCTGACGTTGTAGAACGTCAGTTGCTCCGCCAGGTCGCAGTGCGGCTCGGTGGCAAAACGGTAGCCGAGCCAGTTCTTCTTCGAGATCGGCACGTTCAGGAGCGCGGAGCGGAGGTAAAGGAACGGCACGTCGAACCCGCGGCCGTTGAAGGTGACGACCTCGTCGTAGTGTTTGGCCACGTCCCAGAAGGCGGTGAGCAACTCCGCCTCGTCCACGCACGCCACGAATTCCACCGGCCCGGCCCCGGTCTCGCCCGGTTCGTAGTCGTCGGCGGTGAAGAGCGCCTGGCCGCGGGCGGTGTCCGCGTTGAGCATGGCGATGCAGACGACCTGCGCGGTGAACGGCCAGAGGTTGAACTGCTGGAGAATCTCCCGGCGCCGCGCGTCCCGGGCGGCCTCGTCGGCGATCTTCTCCGTTTCGCGGAAGAGGTATTCCTGCTGCGCCTCGTCGAATTGCTCCAGCGGCAGGGCGGAGGTTTCGATGTCGAAAACGAGTTTGGCCATGATGCACCCGGACTCCGGGTGACACGGTTGTAAACTCAGGCGCCGGAAGCCGCCAGCCCTTTCGCGTTCCGTCGTTACCCGGGGTTTCCCCTGTGCCGGCGACGGAAGGCCAGCCAGCCGGCCAAGCCCAGCGCCATCAAAGCAGTCGTGGATGGTTCGGGGCGCTCGAAGATAATGGGACCGGGTATGCTCAGCAAAGCCGGGACGGTAGGCGGTCCCAGCGGGTCAGGAACATCCGCAGTACCGACTGCTTGCGACCACAGCAGGCTCTCGCCCCGCGAACCTGAAGCCGACGCCCAGGTCGCGGCCCCCGTCCATTCCAAGATTTGGAAGAAAGCGCTGCCGTGGGCAGGAACTCCGGGAACCACGCCATAGCCCACATCAAAGTAGCTGCCCGAACCCGGCCCCCGCGCATTCACGCCGGACGGCAAAATGGTGAAGATCGGGCCAACCCCGGTTGAGGTGACCAAGGGAACCATCGTGTTCGCCGAGTAGCCGGCCAGCACCTCGAAAAACGTGCCGGCGGGAGCGGGATCCAAGAAATTCCCACGGTACATTCCCATCCCGGAATCGTAGTTGTTGAGCCACACCGTTCCTTGCGCGGGCAGCCGCGCCGGAGCGAGCGCGGCGCCAATCGCCAGGATGGCCAGGAGTGTCGTTTTCACTTGGGTTTCCTTTCGCGTTGGGTCGCCTCGTGTCCAGTCGCTTCGCGGCCTGATCGCTCGTTGCGGCAACGGAAGGCCAGCAAGCCAGCGAGTCCGAGTCCCGCCAGAGCGGTGGTGGACGGCTCTGGTAGCATGAAGGCAATCCGTCCTGGAATATTGAGCGGCATGGGAGAGCCCGGTGTCGGTGGAAACGGATTGTCGGCCCTGCCGACAAGCTGGGACCAAACAGGCGTCCTACCCACATAAGGGGCAGCCCAGAAGTTGCTGGCGCCATACCAGACGAGTATTTGGAAAAAAGCTGCCCCGCCCGACGGCACGCCAGGCACGAAGCCGTAGCCGGCGTCGAAGTAACTTCCGCTCCTCGGCCCCAACGCCTCAACGCCCCCGGGCACGATGGTGTAGATGGGGCCGGCCCCAGCCGAGTTGACGAGCGGCGTCAGGGTCGTAGGCGTCGGTCCACCGAAAACCTCGACGAAGGTGCCCGCTGGCGCGGGGCCATAATACTCGGGGAGGTAGATTCCCATCCCTGAATCGTAGTTGTTCAGAAGCACCGTTCCGTTCAGGTACACCGTCCCTTGCGCCGGCAGCCGCGCCGGAGCGAGCGCGGCGCCAATCGCCAGGATGGCCAGGAGTGTCGTTTTCATTTGGGTTTCCTTTCGCGTTGGGTCGCTTCGCTTCCAGCCGTTTCGCGGCCCGCTCACTCCTCGCGGCGACGGAGGAGCAGCACGCCGACGATCCCCAGCGCCGCCAGAGCGGCGGTGGACGGCTCTGGTAACACAAGGTCAAGCCGTCCTGGAATATTGAGCGGCGCGGGAGAACCCGGTGTCGGTGGAAACGGATTGTCGGCCTTGCCAACGAGCTGGGACCAAACAGGCGTCGCGGCACCCTCGAAGCCGCTGGCGCCATACCAGGCGCGTATTTGGAAGAATCCCGTTCCCCCGGAAAGCACCCCGGGAACAGCCCCATAACCCGCGTCGAAGTAGCTCCCGCTCCCCGGCCCGAACGCCTCCAGCCCCGCCGCTGTGATGGTGAAGACCGGGCCGGCACCGGCCGAGGTGAGAAGCGGATAGAGGTTGTACGGATTCGGCCCGCCCAAAACCTCGACGTGGGTCCCGAGCGGCGCCGGAGTGATTTCATCGGAGTAGCGGTAGATGCCGGCCCTTGAATCGTAGTTGTTCAGGAAGACCGTTCCTTGCGCCGGCAGCCGCGCCGGAGCGAGCGCGGCGGCAATCGCCAGGATGGCCAGGAGTGTCGTTTTCACTTGGGTTTCCTTTCGCGTTGGGTCGCCTCGTTTCCAGCCGCTTCGCGGCTCGCTCGCTCCTCGCGGCGACGGAGGACCAGCAAACCAGCGAGTCCCAACCCTGCCAGGGCGGTTGTTGACGGTTCGGGCACCCAGAGATCGATCCGCCATACTGGAATTTTCAAAGGAACGGCCAAACCCGGTGTGGGGGGTGGTCCCGTGTCGGCGGTGCCAACGCCCTGGGACCAGACCGGGGAGAATCCCCGTAAATCGGCCCCGACGAACGAGTCCGCCCCCCACCAAGCGAGAACCTCGAAGAACGCCATTCCACTGGACGGCACGCCGGGGACCGCGCCATAACCCGCGTCGAAGTAGCTCCCGCTCCCCGGCCCGAACGCCTCCAGCCCCGCCGCGGTGATGGTGAAGACCGGGCCGGCACCGGCCGAGGTGAGAAGCGGATAGAGGTTGTACGGATTCGGCCCGCCCAAAACCTCGACGTGGGTCCCGAGCGGCGCCGGAGTGATTTCATCGGAGTAGAGGTAGATGCCGGCCCTTGAATCGTAGTTGTTCAGGAAGACCGTTCCTTGCGCCGGCAGCCGCGCCGGAGCGAGCGCGGCGGCAATCGCCAGGATGGCCAGGAGTGTCGTTTTCATTTGGGTTTCCTTTCGCGTTGGGTCGCTTCGCTTCCAGCCGTTTCGCGGCCCGCTCGCTCCTCACGGCGCCGGGAAACCAGCAAGCCAGCGAGTCCGAGAGCCGCCAAAGCAATCGCGGACGGCTCAGGAACCCACATACTCAACCGTGTTTCGGGGATATTCAGGGAGACGGCCATGCCAGGCGTCGGCGGCGGTCCCGCGTCGGCCGTGCCAACGCGCTGGGACCAAACCGCAGTGGAACCCTGAAGCGGGGCTGCGGAGAAGTCGCTCGCACCATACCAGGCGCGGACTTGGAAGAACCCTGTTCCGCCGGACGGCACACCGGGGACCGCGGCATATCCAGCATCGAAATAGCTTCCGCTGCCTGGACCGAGCGCCTCCACTCCCCCAGTGGTGATGGTGAAGATTGGGCTTCCGCCAGCCGAGTTGACGAGGGGCCACAGCGCCGCTTGGCTTGGCCCGCCGAGGACTTCGACATAAGTACCCGGGAGCGCTGGGCGATCCTCATCCGGATAAATGTAAATCCCCATTCTTGAATCGTAGTTGTTCAGGAACACCGTCCCTTGCGCGGGCAGTCTGGCCGGCGCGAGCGACGCCGCGAGGGCCAGTATTGCCAGGAGTGTCGTTTTCATTTGGGATCCTTTCGGTGGGGCTTCGTTCTCTGGTGCCGCGGCGTGCGATCCGCCGGGTCCAGGGACCGAACCCGTTTTCAACGCTGCCAGCGTAGTCTCTACTTCTCCAGTTGTCGAGCATGAAACAGTTGATCGTGTTGTTGGCCCGGGGCGCGGGCGGCCGGCCGCGAAAGCAAAACCCCTCCGCGCGCGGCGGAGGGGTTTGCGAGGAACGATCTGACGGGCTTCTTATGAAGCCTCAACGGCTACGGACCGAGGACCACGCGGTAGAACTGCTGCGCGTTGGACCGCGTCGGCGTCACGTAGCTCATGGAGTTGCCCGTGCCGGTGATCGGGCTGCCGATGTTCTGCCAGCCGCCGCCGAGCGACGAAATGGCCTGGAGTTGGTAGGTCTTGCCCGCGTCCGTGTTGAACGCGATCTCGGCAGCCGTGTAGATGGTGATGGCGTTGGTGCCGGCCGGATTGACGACATCTTTGCCGTCGGCCCACACGACGCCGCCGGGGACGGCCACGCCGGGCACCATCGGATCCAAGCCCAGGGCGTACTTGAGCCAGTTGGGCACGCCGTCGCCCGCCGGGGTGGCGTTGGGAGCGGCGTTCGGGCTGGTCAGCGAGCCGAAGTATTGGAGCACCCAGGCATCGGGCAAACCGCCGGCCGCGGACACGCCCGTCAGGTTGGCAATGGAGGCCTTGAGCAGGCCCACGGCGTAGGCGGTGTTGTGAATGCCGTGGCTGCCATCGTTCTGCACGAACAGCCAGTTGTAAGCCGCCTCCAATTGGGGCCGCGTCCAAGTGCTGTCGATGCTGAGGGACGACTGGACCTGTCCGCCCGGCGGCAACAGCGTGGACAACTTGTCCATGAGATGCTGGACCTCGGTCTGCACGCCTTCGATCACGCCGTCGCCATTGTAGTCCTGCAGCGGGAAGTCGAAGCTCGTGACCTGCGGGCCGTGGCAGTTCTGGCAAGCGGCGACCAAGTCAACCGAGTTGGTGGCGTTGCTCCAACCGACCTTGAAGGTGTGGCCGCCCGCCTGCAAGAAGCTCGGGTCGCCGACGGCTACCGTCTGCATGTGGCAGGTGACGCAGGTGTCGCCGACGGCCGTGCGGTGGGCGGAACTGGGAAGGGTCTGGCCGTAGGTGAAGCCGTTGACGCCCTCGATCATGTCGCCTTGCGGTCCATGATGCGGGCCGAAATAGGCGCTGCCCTTGGAAGTCGCCGCATAGACCGCCGCGTTTTGCCGGGCGTGGTGGCAGTTCATGCACAGGGTCCCCATGCCGGCGTTGGTGACGGTGGTGCCATCCATAAAGGTCACCGAGGCCAGGGTCCGGATCAGATGCACGTTGTTAGTCGGCACAGTCTGGCCATGCGGTTCGTGGCAGGTCTGGCATCCGATCGCGCTGTAAATCGTGTTCGTCGTGGCTTCTCCCCGGCTGAGGAAGCCGTTGCCGGTGTGGCAGATCACGCAACTGGCGTTCCCGGCGGGATCGCGGGTGGTCGTTGCGTGCAGGGAGTTATACCACTCCGTCCCCTTGATGTGGTGGGTCGGGGCGTCGTGGCATTGGTTGCAGTCGCCCGAACTGACGGTGCGCGAGATACTGGGCCAAGCTGCGACGTTCGTGGCGCCAAGCAACTTCGCGTGTTCGCTGCCAGGCCCGTGGCAGTTTTCGCACTGGATGTTGGCGAGACTGGCAAGCTGGGGATAGTTGGTCTGCATGCTCGCCCAGTTGCCGTTGGTCAAGACCGTGGGGAAAGTCCAACCAAGCTGCTTGGCGACGTCGTCAAACCCGCCATCGACCGCGTTGGTGTTGGTGTCATAGCCGGCGGTGTGACACTGAAGACAGGACTGGCTGTAATGGCCCAGGATGCCATCAATGCCTTGGGAGAAGATGTGCGCGTGGGCGGTTTGGGACCAAGGCACCACTTTGTTCTGTGCGATTTCGCCGCCGCTATGGCAGAGGGCGCAGGTGTTAACGCCCATATAGGTGCCGGCCGTGATGGTCCGGCTCACGTTGGTCGAGTCGGTCGCGGTCGAGATCGTCGCGATCACTGTATATTTTCCCGCGAGGTCCGGCCGGAGGAGCATGCGAGCAGCCACCTGGGAAACCAGCCGGTCCGCCGGTTCGTACACCGGGACGTTGGTTCCCAGCGGACTGGGTTGCAGCGTGGCGGCGGACCCAGGCGGGGTATTGGTCAGGAGCCAAGTCACGCTGACGGCGTTGGTCAGGGCAATGTTCACGTCTGCCTCCAGATACACCGGCGTGCCAATGCCTACGGTGGACAACCCTCCCGAGGTTTCCGTGCCGGTGGGCAGCTTGTAATTTGTAACATTCCCGGGAGTCACTGGGCGCAACACCAACTGGCCCTGGAGGGCGGTTTGCGCCTTCGCGGTTGTCGCGGCCCCCGTGGCCAACAGCACGACTGCCAGGAGGCAAGTCGGCGCTCTTCGGATCGAGGTTTTCATCTTCATAGTTGCACTGTTGAGTTTTGAACGTTCACCGTCACGCGTACTAGGTTGGATACTAAAAGAACGTGGTCTGGGAGCTATCCCTCCGTTGGCCAATGCCAGCCATCAATTGCCTCAGCACATAAGACGCGCGGGGCATGCGGCCATCGCTATGAGTGATGGACCTATTAAGTCCTTCCGATTCATGGATGAGATTCGCCGGGCGCATAGGAGGACACTAACCACAACACGCGGCCGGCTGGAACAGCGTGAAGCCGGAGTCGCCCGGGACCGCGGCTTTCCCGTCCCGGACCGGTACCCGGTCGAGACGTGCCTGCACCTCCCGCGCGTGCTCGGCAATGATGGCCTGACAGCGGCTCAACTCCTGTTCGCGCAGGTGCAGGTTCTCGCGCACGATCGCCTCTAAGTGGTCGATGTTGTAGAGATAGACGTTTTCGAGCCTTTGCACCTCGGGGGCGATGTCGCGCGGCACCGCGATGTCAATGAGCACGAGGGGGCGGTTGCGTCGAACGCGCATCGCGGCCTCGATCTCGGGCCGGTGCAACACCGTCTGCGGGCTGCCGGTGGAACTGACCACAATGTCCGCTTCCGCCAGCGCGCGGGCGCAATCTTCGAGACCCAGCGCGCGTCCACCGAACTCATTCGCCAAGTTCTGCGCGCGCTCCAGCGAACGGTTGGCCACGAGGACGGTGCGCACCCCCTTCTTGGCCAGGTGCCGCACGCAGGCCTCCCCCATCTTGCCGGCGCCAAGGATCATCACCGTCTTCTGCGTGAGATCGCCGCCGAAAATCTTTTCCGCCAGTTCCACCGCCACGCGGCCGACGGACGTGGCGCCGCGACCGATCTGGGTGCGGGTGCGGATGGCTTTGGCCGTCTGAAACGCCTTTTGGAACAGCCGGTTCAGGACCGGCCCCGTCAACTTGGCGCCGTGCGCGGTTTCGTAGGCCAGTTTCACCTGCCCGGTGATCTCCGTTTCGCCCAACACCATCGAGTCCATTCCGCTGGTGACGGAAAGCAGATGGCGGATGGCCGGGGCGCCTTGGTGGACGTACATTCCGGACTGGCAATCGGTACCTTCGGGGGCCAGTTGCTGGAAGATCGCGTCAGGACTGGGGCTGCGGTCCATCGCCACGCCGTAAACCTCCACCCGGTTGCACGTCGAGAGCACGACCACTTCCGCCAAGCCACCGCCGACTTTCAGCCGGCATCCCGCGCAACCGAGCTTCCCCGGCGCCACCGCCAGGCGCTCGCGCAAATCGACCGGCGCCGTCTTGTAGCTCAGGCCTGCCGCGAAGAGCTTCATTGTGACCTCCCGATAATTCCGCCGAGGAGTTTTGGCGTCCTCCGGCAGCCCATCGCCGCCGGCGATCCGCCGCCGTTCCGCGAGCGGCGGTTTCGCTCACGAGCCTGATGACGCGCAACTGGGTTCATCTTAATGTCGTGCGACTGTTGAGCCGTTTCCGGCCTCAGATGACAGACATCCTTCCCGCCCACCGGCAATTGCTCTACACCTCCCTTGTGAATCTTTTAGCGTTTTTTGTGGCGCTGGAGCGGGCGGAGGTGCCCGCCACGAAGCGATCCGGACCGGACCGGTTGCGCGCAACGAACCCCGTGGTTTTCGCTATTGTTTCGGGCGCCGGGCTTTGTTTGACTTGCGCCCATGTCATCGCTGTCTTTTTCACCGATTCTGGTCACGCGGAACACGTGCCGGATCTGCGGCAGCCGGGCGCTGACGCCGGTCGTCGCGCTGGGCGACCAATACATCTCCGGGGCGTTCGCGGGCCCGGATGGCCGGCCCCCGGTGCAGCGGCGCATCCCGCTGGATCTGGTCCGGTGCGACCCCGGTCTGGACCAGGGCGCCTGCGGGCTGGTGCAGTTGCGTCATTCGGTACCACCCAAGATTCTCTATCGTTCCTACTGGTACCGCTCGGGGATCAACCAGACCATGCGGGACAACCTGGCCGGCATTGCGCAGATGGCCGAGGATCTGGCTGGAGTGCAGGCCGGCGACTTGGTGATCGACATCGGGTGCAACGACGGCACGCTGCTCAAGTCGTATCGGACCCAAGGGCTGCGCCTGTTGGGGTTCGATCCGGCCACCAACATCGTCGAGTACGCCAAGGCCAACGGCGTACCGGTGGTCAATGACTTTTTCTCCGCCGCCAACTTGCGGGCGGTTTATCCGGAGGAAAAGCCCAAGGTGATCACCTCGATTGCGATGTTCTACGACCTGGAGAACCCGCACCTGTTCGTCGGCGACATCAAGGGCCTCCTCCACGAGCGGGGGATTTGGATCCTGGAGTTGAGCTACCTGCCGACGATGCTGGAGATGAACAGCTTCGACACCCTCTGCCACGAACACCTGGAGTATTACTCGCTGGCGCCGCTGGAACGGCTGCTGGCCGAGCACCAGTTGGAAGTGGTGGACGTGACCCTGAACGACATCAACGGCGGGAGCTTCCGGATCGCCGTGGGGCACGCGGGCAAGCTCAGCCCGCCGGCCGAGGCGCGGGCGCGGGTCCAGCAGTTGCGGCTGCGGGAATTCGAGCTGGCGCTGGACACCGACGCGCCGTACGCGGTCTTTCGGAAGAACATCGAGAAAATCCGCAAGGACTTGCTGGCCTTCCTGAAGAAGGCCAAGGCGCAGAAGAAACGGGTCCACGGTTACGGCGCCTCGACCAAAGGCAACACCATCCTGCAGTACTGCGGCGTCACGCCCGACCTGGTGCCGGCGGTGGCGGACCGGAACCAGGACAAATGGGGATCGTTCACCATCGGCACGAACCTCCCGATCATCTCGGAAGAGGCGTCGCGGAAGCAGAAACCGGATTACTACCTGGTCCTGCCGTGGCATTTTATCGCGGAGTTCCAAAAGCGGGAGGCGGAGTTCCTGGCCCGGGGCGGGAAGTTTTTGCTGCCGATGCCCGAGGTGCATCTGGTCGGCAAGTGAGCCGCCATGAAACGGGCGGCCATCACGGGCATCGCGGGGCAGGATGGAACGTATCTGGCGCGGTGGCTGTTGCGGAGCGGCTACGAAGTCCACGGGCTGCTCCAGTTTCCGTTCGACCGCGAGGAGCCAGGGCTGCGGCGGCGCTTCAGCGCGGAGGCAATGCAGTCCGTGCGCTGGTACAACGGCTCGCTGGAGGATCCGTTTTCGCTGGTGCGCTTCTTGAAGGCGGCCCAACCCGACGAAATCTACCACCTCGCCGGGCTGACCGACTCGCGCCACAGTTTCCTCGTGCCGGAGGAGAGCGTTCTTTCCATCACGCTGGGCACGCTGCGCCTCCTCGAAGCGGCGCGGGAATTGTGCGCCGGGGCGCGGCTGTTCCTGGCGTCGTCGTGCGAAGTGTTCGGCGTCCCGGCGCAAATCCCGCAGGACGAGACCACGCCGATGCGGCCGTTGACGCCGTACGGCATCGCCAAGCTGGCGGCGGACCAGTTCGCCCGGCTGCATCGGGAGAAGTACGCGCAGTTCGTGTCGGTGGGGATTCTCTACAATCACGAGTCACCGTTGCGCCCGCCGAACTACCTCAGCGCCCGCGTGGCGCAAGCCGTGGCCGCCATCCGGCAGGGCCGCAGCCGGGAGCTGCCCCTGGGCGATCTCACCGCCGAACGCGATTGGAGTGACGCCCGCGACTTTGTGCGCGGCTTCTGGCTCGCGCTCCAGGCCCAGGCGCCGGGCGATTACGTGTTCGCTTCCGGCGTGCGCCACCGGGTCGAGGATTTCGTGGCGTGCGCCTTTCATGCGGCGGGACTCGATTACCGCCCGTTCGTCACCGGCACGAAGCGCAACCGCGAGGCGCCGCAGGTCGCCACCGGCCTGTGCGGCAACGCGCACAAGGCCGAGGGCGAGTTGGGTTGGCGGCGCCAGTGGACGTTCGAGGAAACCGTGGAAGATCTGGTCCGGGCCGAGTTGGAAGGCCGGCCGGAGATCGAGCGCGCCGATCCCGCGCCGGCGCGCGGCACCACAGCGGCCCGATCCTAAGCGGCCGCGTTGCGGCGCCTCACCTCGGCGGCGGGCGCTGGGCACCCTCCGTCGCTGCGGGGGTCTTCGGCTTGGCCACCACCAGGACCGCGCAGAGAATCACTCCCAAGGCGATGGCGGCCAAGCTGACGTAGAGCGCGCCGGCGGGAGGTTGGAACTTGAACTCCACTGTGTGCGCGCCGGGCTGGAGGTAAACGCCGCGCATGAGGTAGTTGCAGCGCAGCAGGCGGTCCGGCCGACCGTCCACCCACACCTGCCACTGCGGATCGTACTTGTCGTTCAGCAACAACACCGCCGCCTCCGGCGCCTGCGCCTTGAGCACGATGTCCTTCGGGGCGTAGCTGGCGAATTCCACCGTGCCGGCGGCGACAGCGGCGTTGGTGGCCGCCGACGGCGCCGGCAACATGCTGGCAACGAGCACGGATTTCTCCGGATCGAACGAGAGGCTGGTGAGTTCCTGGAGCGTGGCCGCGTCGTTCGTGTTGACCTGCCACCGGGCAAACAAGTGGGCGCGCGGCAAGGCGCCGGTGAACTCGTACAGCGCGTAGTTGCCGTTGGTCGCGGGCGCCGCGGTGAGTTCCTCCAGCCGCGTCGGCGCGGAAACGCCCGGCTTGGGGGCGATGTCGAACCGCGTGACGATTTTGAACCGCTGCTGCGCCGGGTCGAATTGCTGGTTCAACAGGTCCAGAAAGGCCGCCGCGCCCAGCAAGTAACGGGTGTTCGTCAGTTGCCAGCGGCGCCCCGTCAGGTACAAGGCGTCCCCCCGCGGCTGCAACGCCCCTTCGAAGACTTTGAGGTCCGCGGGCATCCGTGACATCTGCACGATGTCCAGGGATTGGATGTCGTAATATTGGAAGAGGTGCTGCATCCACTCGATGGTGTAGAGTTGGCCGTTAAAGAATTGCTCGGCGGCCGCCAGTTGCTTCGGGAGCCTGAATGCCTTCGGCAGCCACGCGGGCAGGGCCGCCACGCGGTGTTCGTAAGGCTTGGCGCGCAGCAGGTCGATGATCGGGTTGCGGGCGTTCGGGGTGCTGGCGTATTTCTGCGGCCAGTCCCAGTAAATGATCCACGGCCGGTCCGCGCGCGCCAGATCCACCACCAACAGCAGGCCCAGCAGCAGTCCGGCCCATTTGGCCCGCGCCCCGCCCAGCCAGCCGCTCACCACCAGCGCGACCAAGCCCACCGCCAGCGCGAGGAAGAGGACGAACCACCCCACTTGCTGGACGCTGAAGGCGGCAATCGCCTTGGCCGCGCCCGCATCGAACTGCACCGTCTGCAAATACGCCTCCAGACTGTTCCGAGACGACGAGTAGAGCAGCCAGCCGAGCAGGCTCAACGCGACCGCCAGGAGGCTTCCGATGGTCCACCGGCGATCGAACCCCCTCACCTTCGCCCACCACGTCCGGAGATGCGCCGAAAGCGACGGGGCGGCGGGCGCGGGCGTCTCCAGGTAGCGCCGGCCCAGACCGTGGACGCCGTAAGCGAAGACTACGATCAACGCCCAGTTGAACACGTCCATGAACTTGGCCGGATTGCGGATGGTGGAGAAATACGGCAGCGCGTAAAGGAACTGGTAAAACGGCGCGTAGCGTCCGAAGGCCAGCAGCAACGCGATGAGCATCACGCCGAGCCAAAACCAGATGAGCTTCCGACTGGGCAGCGAGAAGACCGATCCTTGGCGGCGGAGCGCCTGGGCGCCCGCCCACACGGCGATCAGCACGACCAGCACACCGGCGTAGATGCCCCCCCCCGAGTAACGCAGGAAACCGCCCGGCGGCGGGCCTTGCTCGCCACGGGCAAAGTAGAGGTCCCACGCCGGGTCGCGTCCGGCCGCGCCCCAGTACTCGCCGCCGCCGGGCGTGTCCATCCGGTAGCCGAAGAGTCCGGGCACGATGAGGCCCAGCGTCTCGCGTTTGGGCAAACTCCACTGCGTGGCCCAGTCCCAGCGTTCCTGTTTCGTGCGGGTGTCCTGCTCCATGCCGGCGACGCCCTGAATCTGCGTGCCGATCAGCACCGAAAGCGAGTTGGCGGCGAGGAACGCCGCGCAGACGGCCACCAGCGCGACTTGGCCGACGCCGCGGGCGGCGCGGCGGACGGGTCCGCCTTCGCCCATGAGGCCGACGTAGAAGACAAAAGCGGCGACAAACAGGCTGAAGATCGCCCCGACATCCGAGCCTTCGACCACGCCCATGCCGACCGCAAAACCCGCGAGGACCCAGCGGAGCGCCGGCCAGCGCGCCCTCTGGCCGGACACGGCCGCGACGGCCAGATAGCTCAGTCCGAAGCAAACCGCCTGCGGTCCCACGCCCCAGCAGGCGATGGAGAAAAACAGCGAGTTCAGCGCCGCGGCCAACCCGCCCAGCACGCACGCCAGCGGCCCCAGATGCAAACGGCGGAACAGGAACCAAGCGCTGCCGCCCAGGAACAGCAACGCCAGCGGGACGTAAAACTTGGCGAAGTAGAGGGGCCCGAGCAGCCAAAGCAAGGCCCAGGTGATGTTCGGGGAGTAACTGCCGCCATTGATCCCCACGGTATTCAGGTCCAACCACACACCGGACAGCGAGGAGGACGCGTCAAGGGCCTTGGCATGGTTCGCGCCTAGCGGGCCGTCATTGGAGAACAGGATTTGTTGGGGCGCAAAGCTCGAGTGAAAGAGCAGCAGCAACGCCCCCGCCAGCGACAGCAGGAAGATCACCGCGTGGCCCGGGACGGGTCCCGGCGGAGCGGCGGGTTTCACGTCAGGTTTCATATCGACTGAATCGAACGCCGGGTCCGCGGTTTCGGCGGCGTTCCTCGATGTCAAAGGCTCTTTGGTTCATGGAGGTTGTAGGGTGAACCGCTCGCTCAACGCTTGTTCTTAACGCGGGTGAAGGAAAGCCGGTTGCGGAAGGAGCAGGATTGGCTGAAGGGCGTCCGCAACAGCGTCTCCACCGCGCGCACCAGCCTGGGCGCCAGTTCCAAAAGCGTGCGGCCGACCCGCCGGGCGTCGTTCGCAGCGGCTGGCGTCGAACCGGCCGCCGCCGCGCCCCGGCCGCCGGGACGGTCGTGCCATTGCGCGGCGTAATCGCTTTGCTGGGGCGGCTCGACCAGGACGGGCACGCTGGCGGTTTTCCGGGCCCGGACAAAGAGCAGGACGGGGAACATGTTCACCAAGGTGACGCGCGTCCGGAGGGCGAGCGGGTCGGCGACCTCGAACCAGCGCCGTCGGGGGCCATATTCGACCGCCACCATGCGCTCGACCTGAAACCCGTTTTTTGCCGAGAAAATGCGGAAGAACAACTCCGGGCTGAACTGATAAAAGCCGTGGCCGAAATAGTTGTTGCAGGGCGTGCAGGCCAGGAAATGTCCGCCGGTCGTCACCATCGCCAGACAATTCCGGATCGCGGTGGGAAAGTCAAAAACATGCTCCAGCGTTCCCAGGTCGCAAACGGCGTCGAACCGCTCCTTCAGGTCCGGCGGGATGGGCTGGTTCATGTCGTGGACGCGCGAGGCGCCCTCAAAGTCCGAGGCGTCAATCGTGGTCAGTTCGCGCGCTCCCAGCAGCTCCCAGAACGGCTCGGCGAAACGGGTCCGGGCGCGGGAGAGAAATTCGGATCGCGCGCCCGGCTCCACGCCGTATTCGCGCAACAACCCCGCGGCTTCCCGTTCGCCGAGGTAGTAATTCTGGCGTCCCAGCGTCGCGCAGCGCTGAAACGAGACGCCGCTGCGCCGGCTGGCCAGCAGGAACCTCGCGGATTCGATGTCGATTCCCATGCAACGTAATTCACCATCCTGCAACCCCAGGCACTCCGCGCCTCACCGCCAGCGCCCAAAGATCCGAAGCCGCGCCCCGGGGGCGATGGCCGTCTGGGGCGCCGGGCCGCGGCCCCCGCGCGGCCGCCGCGCTAGATCTTCTGCAATTCAAAATACACTCCATCGTAGAGGTTGAAGAGGAAGTAGCGCAACACGCTCCGAAACGGAATGGCGTTGCGCAGCCGGTGCCGGAGCGTGGTGCGGTCGGCGGTCAACTCGGCCTTGAGCAGGCGGTACTTGCCCGCGGAATAGAAGTCGATGCCCGGGAAGCCGTCGCAAAAGTAGCTCAGCGTGTGCTCCGTGAAGAAATGCTTGTGCGTCGGGTCTTGGAAGGCCCAGTCGCTCTTGGCGTACGGCACCCGGACCTTCAGCACCCCGCCGGACTTCAGGATGCGATGCAGTTCGTCCATCACCCGCGGAATGTCCTCCAGGTGCTCCAGGACCTGGTCCATGAAGATCTCGTCCGCGACGCCGGATGCGAGCGGATACGGGAACTTCTCCAAGTCAAAAAACTGGTCGGCCTTGACCCGAGGATTGACGTCACAATTGACGTAGCCCTCGTAATATTTGCGGCCGCATCCGAGGTTGACCTTCACGGGCTGGGCAACGGCGGTGGTGAGATGCGCGTTCAATGGAATCAAGCTGTCCGTCAGAGAATCACTTTGTCAAGCTGGCCCCTGCGGCGGAACCAGTTGGGAGTTGACAATCAACGATGGGTGCCGCTCGATTCCATCATGGCATTTGCATGAAACGGGCATCTTGCTGGGTCACCGGCGCCGCCGGGTTCATCGGCAGTCATCTAGTCGATCGGTTGTTGGCGCGCGGCCACCGGGTCGTCGGCGTGGACAACCTGGTGCTGGGCAGGCGCTCGAATTTGATGCAGGCCATGCAGAACCCGCACTTTAGTTTCGGCGCGCTGGATGTCAACGATTACGAGGCCAGCCTGCGCTTCCTCCGGGAGCAGACCACGGCGGCGCCGATCCAGACCGTGTGGCACCTGGCCGCCAACTCAGACATCCAGGCCGGCGGCCGCGATCCGGACGTGGACCTGCGGCTCACCTTCCTGACCACCTACCAGGTACTCCGGCTGATGCAGACGCTGGGAATTCCGCACCTGGTCTTCGCCTCCACCTCGGCGATCTACGGGGCGCATGACGTCGCCCTCAAGGAGGACACCGGCCCGCTATTTCCGGTGTCCAACTACGGCGCCATGAAGCTGGCGTCCGAGGCCATCATCTCGGCGGCGCTGGAGCGGTTCCTCCAACGCGCCTGGATTTGTCGTTTCCCGAACGTCGTCGGCAGCCGCGCCACCCACGGCGCGATCTACGATTTCCTGCAAAAGCTGCGCGCCAACCCGGCCGAACTGGAAGTGCTCGGCGACGGCACGCAGGAAAAACCCTACCTCCACGTCAGCGAACTGCTGGACGCGATGCTGTTCCTCTTTGACCACAGCCAGGACCGGCTGAATTTCTACAACATCGCGCCCGAAGCCGGGGCAACGACGGTGCGTGCCATCGCCGAAGCCGTGGTGCGGGCCGCGGCGCCCGGCGCGCGGATTCGCTACACCGGGGGGCCGCGCGGTTGGATCGGCGACGTGCCGCGCTTCCGCTACTGCACCGAGAAACTGAAGAACCTCGGCTGGTCCCCGCAACTGAGTTCCGACGAAGCGGTCGAACGGGCCATCCGGGAGAATCTGCAACCTGTGTCGCGCTGACGCGCAAATAAACCAGCCGGCGCCCGCGGGGTTGGGTCAGGCCGCTCCGCGTCAAGTGGCAAAACCCTCATCTACCGGGGGGCCGCCGTGTCGCGCCAGAGATTGCGTGGGACGAAGGGGACGGGTCGCGGCTTCAGCAGTCTTAGTTGGAGGTTTTCGGAATCGCGTCCTGCACTCGCTGGAGGTCGCGGTCCCCCACCGGTGCCGGCTGGGAGTAACTGATGAACCGCAGCACGCTGTTCTCCTTCCAACGCCAATACTCCAAGTGACCGTCGGCGAAGGACAGGACGCATCCTTTCCGGTGCCGGCTCGCCGGAAGGTTCCACCACCTCCAGTCGCCCGGCGGGAAAATTCCCAAGGCTCCGTTGTCAATGCTCTCCTCGTTTTCATCCAGGAAGGCGAGGACGCCGGTCGGCGGGGGCGCGACGAGTTGGTTCAGCCGGCTCACCGGGCCGGCGGGGGGAAAGGGAACCCAGCCGTTGAGCCAATCATTCAGGGAGTAGCTGCGGGGCCTCAGCATACCCGAGCCGGGCACGACCGACCGATCGCTCGGACATCGGTAAACCTCGGTTGAACGGACGTAGGGATACAGCGTTCCGCTCACGATGTCCGCTGGCGTCGTCTCTGTTTGCACGTTGTCGTCAGTCCAAGCGTGGTTCGGTGGGCCAAAGTCCCGATTCAACGGCAGGAACTCGGCATCGTCCTGGGCGTACACCAGCCAGGCGATCTGGAGCTGGCGCACATTGCTGACGCACTTCACGCGCCGGCCCGACTCCTTGGCATTGCTAAACGCCGGCAGCAGGAGAGAGGCGAGAATGGCGAGGATCGCCACCACAACCAGTAGCTCGATGAGGGTAAAACCCCGCCTCCGACGCGGAAGCAAGCCTGACCATCTGGCGTTCATGCTGCGCAAGGGGACAGTCGACCGCATCTGCGCTCCCGATTCCCGCGCTCGGCACGGACCCATCATGCGGTCGCCTACTCTTTGCGAGGCCAAGGTTAACTGGGGAGATACGATTGTCAACGTAACCGTTGGCCGCGAACTCAGCGCGGGATGTCATCATGCGGGTTGACCCCACCGAGATCGCGTGAAACCTTTGGGGCTTCATGAAGCAACTCGTCATCCTCGCGGGCGGCCAAGGCACGCGCTTGAGCGCCCGGCTGGGCGACCTGCCCAAGCCGATGATCCCCATCGGCGGCAAGCCGTTGCTGGAACACTTGGTCGCGCTGGCCCAACGCCACGGCTTCACCGACCTCCTGATCTTCGCCTGTTACCGCGCGGACCTCATCGCGGCCCATTTCGGCGACGGCCGCGCGTGGGGCGTCCGGATTCGCGTGGTGGTGGAACCCGCGCCGCTGGGCACGGCAGGCGCGGTGCTCGCCGGCTTCGACCAGCTCGCGGAGCACTTCCTCGTCCTGTACGGCGACACGCTGGTCAACGTGGATTTGGAGCGCGTCTGGCAGGCGCACTGGCGCGGCGAGGCGGACGCGACGCTGCTGCTGCACCCCAACAATCATCCGCTGGATTCGGACTTGGTCGAGACGGATGCGCTCGGCGGGATCACCGCCTTTCACAACCGGCCGCACCCGGCGGATCGCTGGTTTCAAAACCTCGTGAACGCCGGCCTGTATGCGGTCCGCAAATCTGCGCTCCGGCCTTGGACCGCCGCGACTGAGCCAATGGACTTCGGGAAGGATCTTTTCCCGGCAATGCTCCGGCGCGGCGCCCGGCTGCTCGCTTACCACAGCCCGGAATACATCAAGGACATCGGCACGCCGGAGCGCTACGACCGGGTTTGCGCCGAGTTCGCCGCTGGCGTCGTGCAGCGCGGCTCCCTCGCCACGCCGCAACGCGCCGTCTTCCTGGACCGCGACGGCACGCTCATCGCGGACAAAGACTGCCTGCGCTCGGCCGATGGTCTGGAGATCCTGCCCGGTGTGCCGGAGGCGGTTCGATTGCTCAACCATCACGGCTGGCGGGCCGTCGTCGTCACCAACCAGCCGGTGATCGCCAAGGGCTGGTGTACCGAAGCCGAGTTGCAGACGATGCACAACAAGCTCGAAACCCTGCTGGGCCGCGAGCACGCCTTCCTGGACCGGATTTACTACTGCCCGCACCATCCCGAGCAGGGTTTCCCCGGCGAGCGGCCGGAGTTGAAGATCGACTGCGACTGCCGCAAGCCGAAGCCGGGCCTGCTCCGCCAAGCGGCGCGCGATTTGAACCTCGACCTCGCCGCCTGCTGGCTCGTCGGCGACACGACCACCGACCTGGCCGCCGCCCGCAACGCCGGAGTGAAGGCCGCCTTGGTGCGCACCGGCTACGGCGGCGCCGATGGCAAGTGCCCCGCGCAACCGGACTTCGTTGCCGACAACTTGCTCGACACCGTGCGGCGGATTCTCGGAGAGCCTCCCACCGGATCGCTATCAGCGGGAGGCGGTTGACGTGCGCCGCCTCAGCGCCATTGGTCCCTGCCTTCGAGAGCCACCCAGTCCCGCGAACAGAATCACAGCCGAGCGGGAGCAGACTTCTGGCCGGCCACGACCTCGGGGGAGAACGCACGCTTGCGGTAAACCAAAAACGAGGGCTCGCCGAAGTCGAACCGCACGTATTGGTGGATTTTTAGTCCCAGATCCGCCGGTTCCAGGTCCCCATAGCGCCGGGCAATGAAGGCCTGCCATTCGGCGTGGCTCATGCGGGTCTGGTGGAGTTCGACCCCATCGATGACGCTGGGGCTGGAACTGGTGGAGGCGATGAAGAAGCCGCCCTCGACCAAGTGCTCCCGGATGTTCGCGAACAGTCTGTCCAGATCGTTGGGGTGGATGTGTTCCATGACCTCCCACGCCGTGATCAAGTGGAACCGAAGGTCGCTTTGATCCCGTTGCACCCGGAAGGGCTGGGTGATGTCGCACGTGAACAGATTTTTTCCGGCCAGGTGCCGCCAGTTGGCCCGCCGATGTCTCAAAGAGTAGTCGGAGCCTTCCAGACCCACGGCGGTCCAACGCAGGGCGGCGAAATCCGCCACCAATTGCCCCCCGGAGCATCCCAGGTCCATGAAGCCCAGGCGGCTTTGGGGAAACGCCCGCCGGAAGTATTCATGCATGAGCAGAACGAACTTGCGGTTCGTGTTGTTGTTGTACTTCGTCCCATGCGGCACCAAATGGTCCGGGGAACTGAAGGCGACGGGATGGTCCGTGTTCACCTTCAGGGTGGCGGGCGGCCCCACGGGTGTTCGGGCGCGCAGGAACGGAGCACGGACGAGGAAGACCAGGTAGTAGGCGCCCAGGTAGGCCCGCGCATAGAGGGCCGCCCAGACGCGCCGCCACTCGCCGCGGCGGAGGAGTTGCAGCGCCAAGGCGGCGTTCTTCAGGACATATTTCAGATAAAACATGGTCGTTCGCTGATTGGCCAGTCCGGATCGTTCGTGGGTCAGCGGCGGCAATACTCCGCTGACCCTGATGCCCCTGTGCCACGGCGGGTGTCTTGCCGGTTCCCATTGCAGACTGGACGCGCAACTGTTTGCCTCGCTCCGTCGGTCATGTCAATGCGTCCTTGGCTGCCTCAACGGTCAACCATCTCAACGAAACGAAGGGCGGGCCGACGGCGGCCTCGTGTCGTCAGGCGGGCCGCGGCTCGGTCCACGCCAGGCCGTGGGCCTCGGCGACCGCCTGGCACGTGAGCTGGCCGTGCAAGACGTTGATGCCCCCCGTCAGCGCGGGCTGCTGCTGGCAGGCCTCCGCCAGGCCGTGGTCGGCCAGCAGTTCCACGTAGCGGTAGGTCGCGTTGGCCAGCGCCTGCGTGGCCGTGCGGGCGTAGGCGCCGGGCATGTTGGCCACGCAATAGTGGGTGACGCCTTCCTCCACGAAAATCGGGTCGTGGTGAGTCGTCGGGCGCGAGGTTTCCGCGCAACCACCCTGGTCAATGGCGATATCTACCAGGACGCTGCCGGGGCGCATGCGGCGGAGCATTTGGCGGGTGATGAGGCGCGGCGCGCGCGCGCCCGGCACCAGCACCGCACCGATGAGCAGGTCCACGCCGGGCAGCAGGTCGAGCAAGTGCGCCTCGTTCGAGTATAGCGTGTGCGCGGTGTGCAGGGTGATGTCCAGAAAGCGCATCCGTTCAACATCGACTTCCAGGATGGTCACGTCGGCGCCCAAGCCGGTGGCCTGGCGCGCGGCGTTGATGCCCGACACGCCGCCACCGAGCACGACGACCTTGCCCGGCAACACGCCTGGCACGCCGCCAAGCAACGTGCCGCTGCCGCCAAAATGCTTGGCCAGAAAGTAACCGCCGACGAGGACCGACATGCGCCCGGCGATTTCGCTCATCGGCTCGAGCAGCGGCAGGCGATGGTTGACCTCGACGGTTTCGTAGGCGATGGCGGTGACGCCGGTCTTCAACAGCGCGTCGGTGAGCGGTCTGCTCGCCGCGAGGTGCAGGTAGGTGAAAAGCATCTGGCCGGGACGCAGGAGGGGCAACTCCGCCGGCAGCGGCTCCTTGACTTTCACCACCAATGTGGCGCGCTCGAACACCTCCCGGTGCTCGGCCAACAGCGTCGCTCCGGCGTGTTCGTAGTCGCCATCCGGGTAGCCGGCACCCGCGCCGGCACCGCGCTCGACCAGCACCTGGTGGCCGCGCTTGATGAGTTGATAGGCCGCGGACGGTAACAACGCGACGCGGTATTCCTGCTCTTTGATTTCCTTCGGGACGCCGATGATCATGGCAAACGCGGGGTGGTGGAGGGACAGTGTGAGGAGGCGATGGGACGGGGGGACATCGGCGGCAGAATCCAAAACCCCAAAAAGTGCAGTCCGCGGTCGGGTTCCCTGAGCGACGCCATCGGAATGATACTGCGCGTGCCGCGGCAGGGTTTCTCCTTTCGGATTTTGGATTTTGACATTCGGATGTCCTTCGCATTTCGGATCTGATCTCAGTCGGGGAAGGGCACGGGCTCCTCCTCGGCGCGTTCCGACGCGGAGGGCGGTTCGGATTTCGGCGTCGAAGCCGCGGCGGCGGTCAGCGGCGCGGGCGACGCGGCCACGGTCGGGGTGTCCTCCGCGGCGGCCGGCGCCGCCAGTTCCAGCCGGGCCTGGGCGCGGTGGACCAGCGCGAGCAGCGTCACGCCCGAGGCGGCTTGCCGCTCCGCCTCCTGGATGCGGTGGAACTCGCCCAGCACTTCCGCGCGCACAGGTTCGTCGCGGGTGGCCAGTTCCTGGCCTTGGGTGGCGCGCAGGGCCAGGAGGACGTGGTGGCAATTGATGGTTTCGAGCGGGCGCGCCGGCGCAAAACCCAGCTCGGCGCCGGCGACCTCCACGATCAGTTTGGACGCCAGCAAGGTCTGAAGCACTTGCTGGATCAGGCGCGACGGGACGCCCAGTTCGGCGGACATCTGCGAGATGGTGGGCGGCCTCTCGGCGCGCTGGAACCGCTGGCCGATGCAGGTCATCAGGCGCAGCGCGATGAACTCGCGCCCGCGCTGATTGACGCCTTCGGCCAGCCGCTCCTGCAAGTAGGCGGCGCGGTTCTGCCAGGCGTAGGCCACCTGCGCGCCGAAAAGCAGAATCAGCCACGAACAGTAGAGTCCCACCATGAAGACGGGCACCAGGGCGAGGCTGCCGTAGATCTTGCTGTTGGTGACGACGCGCGAGACGTAGAGGAAGCCGAAGACGTTGTTGAGCATCCAGAGCGCGCACCCCACCAGCCCGCCGACGGCCGCCGCGCCCCACTTGACCTTGGTGTTGGGCATGAGCTGGTAGAAAAACGTGAACACCAGCCACAGCATCGCCAGCGGCAGGACCTTGAACAGGAGACTGCCGGCGAAGCCGAATTCGCCGATGACCCGCCGGAGACCCGCGAATTGGGAACTGGTCAGCAGCCCCAGCCCGGCCAGGACCAGCAGCGGCCCCAGGCTGATGGTGGTCCAATACAGCACGACGCGCGTCACCCAGCTCCGGCCGCGCGCCACGCCCCAGATGTCGTTGAACGTCCCCTCGATCTTGCTCATCAGCGAGATGGCCAGAAACAACAGCAGCACCACGCCGCCCGCGCCCAGGGCGCCGCTGCGGGTGTTCTGGATGAACTGGTTGATCTGACGCGCGACCGCGTCCCGCGCCGCAATGACACGCTCATCCCTGGCCAACGAGGCGATAGCCGCGGCGTTGGTGGAAGCGCCGCCCGCAACGGCGTTCGTGCCTTCCCCGGCCGCTCCCGCGTCCGCTGACGCGGGGGAGGTGTCCAGCGCCGCTGCCGGCTCGCTTGCGAGACCGGCCGGTCCCTGGCGGGCGGCCCGGACGCTGTCGGCGGTCAGGTTCGTGTTCAGGTCGGCCGGCGGCACCACGCTGTCCACCAGTTTGGTGATGTACTTGTTGATGCCTTCTTCACCTTGGGTCTTGAGCAGGCTGCTGGTGACGCTGACCACCACCGCGAGCATCGGGATGAGGGCCAGCAAGGTGGTGTAGGACAGCGCCGAGGCACGGACCGGGCAGCGGTTGCGGACGAAGCTGCGCACCACCATCACCCAGAAATGGGCGACGCGCCGGAACGGCGTGCGCTCGCCGTCAGACGGGACCGCGTCGTCGAGCAGGGCGCGGGCGCCATCCTGGGCTTTCTTGAAATCGAGCAGTGAACGCTTCGTCATGGCCGGCTCCGGCAACGCTAACAAACCCATCGGCGCCGCTCAAATGCGAAAACCCCCGCGCGGGGGGACACTCTCCCTCTCGGGCGCGAATCGGGCGCCGCCGGACCGGCGATAATTCTCTCGCCCGGCGCGACGGCTTGCCGCATCCTCCCGCCGTGTTCCGACGGCCTTTCGCCGCGATGCCATGAAAGCCAGAATCATCATCACCCCGAAGAAAGCGGTCGTGGATCCGCAGGGCAAGACCGTGCGGAGCGCCCTGGAACACCTGGGTTACAGCGGCATCGGCGCGGTCCACGTCGGCAAGTACCTCGAGGTGGAGCTGGACAGCGCCGACCCGGAGGCCGCGCGCCGTCAACTCGACGAGGCCTGCCACAAGTTCCTCAGCAATCCCATCATCGAGGACTACCGGCTGGAGATCGAGTGATGCGCAACAAATGCGGAGCATGGAAAAGCGCCGTGGGCGCGGGCCCGCGAAGGCTTCTCCCGCCCCGCCCGCTTCCATCTTCGATCCTCGCGTGAACTTCGCCGTCCTCCAATTCCCCGGTTCCAATTGCGACCAGGATGCCGTCCACGTCCTGCGGAACGTGCTCGGCCAGTCCGCCCGCCTTCTCTGGCACAAGGAATCCTCGCTCGGTGGCACCGACGCGGTGATCGTGCCTGGCGGTTTCAGCTATGGCGATTACCTGCGCACCGGCGCCATCGCACGGTTCAGCCCGGTGATGCAGGCGGTGCAGCAGTTCGCCGCCAACGGCGGGCTGGTGCTGGGCATCTGCAACGGGTTCCAGATACTCTGCGAAGCGGGCCTGCTGCCCGGCGCGCTCGTCCGCAACCGCTCGCTCCAGTTCCGCTGCGAACACATCTTCCTGAAGACCGCCACCACCGACTCGCCGTTCACCAACCGGACGCCCGCCGACAAGTTGCTCCGCATACCCATTGCTCACGGCGAAGGCAGCTATTTCGCCGACGAAGCGACGCTGGCGGAATTGCAGGCGAAGCGCCAAATCCTCTGGCAATACTGCTCTGCCCAAAGCGAGTTGACTGAGGAGTCGAATCCAAATGGCTCGCTGCTGAACATCGCGGGCGTCTGCAACGAGCGGCGCAACGTCGCCGGCCTGATGCCGCATCCCGAGCGCGCCAGCGAACCGCTGCTCGGCAGCGACGACGGCCGGCTGGTCTTTGAGAGCATGATCGCGGCGCTGGAAACAAAACACCTCGCGCCGGCCGCGTGAAACGCCATGCACATCATCACCCGCAGGCGGCTGAACGAATTCGCCGACAGGCATCCGACGGCGACCAGCGGCTTGGCGCATTGGTATCGCGCGTTGAAGCGGAACAATCCCGCGAATTTTGCCGAACTGCGGCGTGCCTTTCCGCACGCCGATCAAGTCGGCGGTCTGACGGTTTTCAACATCGGCGGCAACAAGGCCCGCCTGGTTGCCGCGCTTCACTACCATCGCCGGAAAGTGTATATTCGCGCCGTTCTGACGCACGCCGAGTATGACGCCGGCAAATGGAAGGAAAGATAGTCATGTCCACCGCGCAAATGGAAAAAGCCTTCGCCGTCTGGCCGCAAATCGAGCCGGCGATTCATGTGCCCCGCACTGACCGCGAATATCGCCAGCTCGTGAAGCTGCTCGACCGCCTTGTGGACGAAGTGGGCGAAAATGAAAACCATCCGCTCGCCTCGCTGATGGAGGTCCTCGGCGTGCTCGTCGAGAAATACGAGGACGAAAATGTGGCAGAACTGGCGTGAAATGAAGCAAACGCAAACCAACCTGACGTGGCTTCCCGAACGCGCCAGCAAACCACTGCTCGGCAGCGACGGCGGGCGGCTGATCTTTGAAAGTATGATCGCGGCGCTCCGGAACAAGTTTGCCGCGCCCCTCGCTTATCTCTTTTGTCCATGACCGAGCCTGCCATCACCCCCGAACTGGTTGCCAAACACAACCTCACGCCGGACGAATACGCCAAGATTCAGGAAATCCTTGGCCGGACGCCGAGCTACACCGAACTGGGCATCTTCTCGGTGATGTGGAGCGAGCATTGCAGCTACAAGAACACGCGTCCGCTGCTCAAGACCTTCCCCACCAAATCGCCGAAAATCCTTGTCGGCGCGGGCGAGGAGAACGCTGGCATCATTGACATCGGCGACGGGCTGGCCATCGCGTTCAAGATCGAATCGCACAACCATCCCAGCGCCGTCGAGCCGTTCCAGGGCGCCGCCACCGGTGTCGGCGGCATCGTGCGCGACATTTTCACGATGGGCGCCCGGCCGATTTGCTCGGTGAATTCGCTGCGCTTCGGACCGATCACAAGCGAGAACGGGAGCGCGACCGTCCCGGTCGCAACTTCCGGCGTCTCGCCGGAAGAAAATAAGAACGCTTCGATTCAGCGAGGCGCAGAATCGGGCAAGCCAGAGGCCCGCGCTCCCCGGAACGACGCGGATGAAACCGCTTTGAAGAACAACCGCCGGCTTTTCGCGGGCGTCGTCGCCGGCATCGCGCACTACGGCAATTGCTTCGGCATTCCGACCATCGCGGGCGAGGTCTATTTCGACAAGTGCTACGAGGGCAATCCGCTGGTGAACGCCTTCTGCCTCGGCGTGCTGCGCCACGACCAGATCGCCCGTGGCGCGGCCAAGGGCATCGGCAATCCCGTGTTCTACGTTGGCCCAGCCACCGGTCGCGACGGTTTGGCGGGCGCGGCGTTCGCGTCGCAGGATTTGACCGAGGAATCCGCCGAGCAGCAGCGCGGCGCCGTCCAGGTCGGCGATCCGTTCATGGAGAAGCTGGTCTGCGAGGCGTGCCTTGAACTCTTGGCCACTGGCGCCGTCGCGGGCATCCAAGACATGGGCGCCGCCGGTTTGACCTGCTCGACTTGTGAGACCGCCGCCCGCGCCGGCACCGGGATCGAGATCGAACTCGACAAGGTTCCTCAGCGCGTCCCGAACATGTCCAGCTACGACCTGATGCTTTCCGAATCGCAGGAACGGATGCTCATCATCGTCCACAAGGGCCGCGAGGAGGAGGTGAAGCGCATCTTCGACAAGTGGGACCTGCCGTGGGCGGAAGTCGGCTTCGTCACGGACACCGGCCGCATGGTGGTGAAGCATCACGGCCAAGTGGTGGCGGACATTCCGGCGAAGAAGATCGCCGACGAATCGCCGGTGTATCAACGCGAGGCACGGGAGCCGGATTACCTGCGGGAAGTGCGGGCGTTCCGGCTGGAGACTCTGCCCGATTTGTCCAATCCGACCGATGCCGCCGATGCCTTGAAGCGCCTCCTCGCTTGGCCAACCATCGCCTCCAAGAACTGGGTCTATCGCCAATACGACCACATGGTTCGCGACAACTCCGTGGTCTGCCCCGGCAGTGACGCCGCCGTGCTGCGCATCAAGGCCGATTGCGTGCCGATGGCCGGGGTGGAACAGGCCTCCGGCCTGTCGTCTGCGGTGTCCTCGACGCAGACACGGGGTGCGACGGATAATGCCAACCTGCCGAATGGTTCGGTCGCACCGACGCTTGGCGCGACGCCTGTTCCACCGGAGAAATTCCTCGCCCTCTCCGTGGACGGCAACGGCGGCTACGTTTATCTCGATCCCTACGAAGGCGGGAAGATCGTGGTCACTGAAGCGGCGCGAAATCTGGCCTGCTCCGGCGCGGTGCCGCTGGGCGCGACCGACAACCTCAACTACGGCAATCCGCACAACCCCGAACTGTTCTGGCAACTCCGGGAAAGCGTGCGCGGCCTCAGCGACGCCTGCCGTGCGTTCAACGCGCCGATCACCGGCGGCAACTGCTCGCTCTACAACCAAAGCCCCGCCGGCCCGATTGACCCCACGCCGACGGTCGCGATGGTCGGGCTGATCGAAAAGCCCGAGCACATCACGACGCAATGGTTCGAGGACGAAGGCGACGCCATCATCCTGCTCGGCGAACCGGTGGACTCCACCGACCCGCTCCTCGGTCTGGGCGGCAGCGCGTATCTGCAGGTCATCCACGACCGGAAGACCGGCACGCCGCCGCGGTGCGACCTCGAAACGGCCCGGACGCTGCACACGACGCTGCTGGGACTGATCCAGTCCGGCCTCGTGAAGAGCGCGCATGACTGCAGCGAAGGCGGGCTGGCGGTGTGCCTGGCCGAGTCGTGCATCAGCCAGCAGCCGGCCCGCGAAACGCCGCGGCTGATCGGGGCGACGGTGGATTTGGTGGGACCGGCTTCCAGCCTGTCTGCGGGGGCGCGCTCCGCAGCCGAGGCCGAAGCCAAGCCGGACAGGCAGGATGCCAGTCCCACTCCACGCCTCGACGCCCTCCTCTTCGGCGAGACGCAGAGCCGCATCGTCATTTCCACCAAGCCGCTGGACGCGGTGAAGGTCGTCGAGCGCGCCAAACTCATGGGCGTGCCCGCCACCCGCATCGGCACCGTGGGAGGCGGGGGGCTGATTATCAAGACCGCCGCTGGCGAGCTAAGTTGGCCGGTGGCCGAGTTGCGCGACCGGTGGTGGAAGGCGATCGCGCGGGCGATGAAATGACATGCAGGACTACCCAAAGCATTACTGCGGTGTTTTCGGCATTTTCGGCGACCCCAACGCCGCGGAGCTGACCTATTACGGCCTCTACGCGTTGCAGCATCGCGGCCAGGAGAGCGCCGGCATCGTGAGCTGCCACGAGGGACGGTTCTTCAAGCACCACGGCATGGGGCTGGTGCCGCAGGTCTTCAACGCCGGCGTTCTCAGCGAGCTCGTCGGCAACATGGCGGTCGGCCACACGCGCTACTCCACCTCCGGCGCCTCGCACCTCCGCAACGCCCAACCGCTGACGGTGGATTGCAAACGCGGCCAGATCGCCGTCGCCCACAACGGCAACCTCACCAACGCCGCCCAACTTCGCGACGAACTGGAGAGCAAGGGGCTGGTGTTTCAGACCACCGTCGATAGCGAGATCATCATCATGATGCTGGCCCAGCCGACGCTCGGTGGCGAGGCCAACAGCATCGTGCAGACGGTCCGTCGCATCGAGGGGGCCTATTCGCTGGTCATCATGACCGAGAAGGAGCTGATCGGCGTCCGCGACCCGCACGGTTTCCGCCCCTTGGCCATCGGACGGAAGAACGGCGCCTGGGTGCTGGCCAGCGAGACGTGCGTGTTCGACCTGATCGGCGCCCGATTCGTCCGCGACGTGCAGCCCGGCGAAGTCGTCACCATCGACGCCACCGGCCTGCACAGCACCCAGGCCTTTCCGGAGCACACCCGGCGCGCCTTCTGCATCTTCGAGTACGTCTATTTCGCGCGGCCGGACAGCAACCTCGCCGGGCGCAATGTCTATAACGTCCGCGTCGAAATGGGCCGGCAACTGGCCCGCGAGCACCCGGTGAACGCGGACCTGGTGGTGCCGGTGCCGGACAGCGGGAACTGCGCGGCGCTGGGCTACTCGCTGGCCAGCGGCATCCCCTTCGAGATGGCCTTCGTCCGCAACCATTACGTCGGCCGCAGTTTCCTCCAGCCCTCGCAACTGATTCGCGATTTCGACGTGCGGATGAAGCTCAACCTCATCACCGAGCTGGTAAAGGGCCGGCGGGTGGTGGTGGTGGACGACTCGATCGTGCGCGGCACGACCTGCAAGGCGCGCGTGAACAACCTCAAGGAAGCCGGGGCCAAGGAGGTGCATGTGATGGTCAGTTGCCCCCCCCACATGAACCCGTGCGTCTATGGCATCGATTTCCCCGACCGCAGCAAACTGATGGCGGCCAGCCTCTCCCTGGAGCAGATCCGCAAGTTCCTGAACGCTGATTCGCTTCACTATCTCTCGCTGGAGGGCATGGTCCGGGCCACCGGGCTGCCGAAGGAGTCGTTCTGTCTGGCCTGCTACGACGGGCGGTACCCGGTGCCCTACGACCCCAAGACGGACAAACTCATCATCGAGCGCCGCCGCCGCCAGACCGAGACGCTCGGCGAGGCGCTGGCCAAGGACCGCGAGCAGATTCGGTTGTTGCCGGCATGAAACGGCCCCGCGGAACGCCCTGCTGGCCGGAATGACACGTCGCTGGAAATCCGAAATCCGCAGGCCGAAACCGGAAGGCCATCCCAACCCCGGAACCTGCGGAGCGGGGCCTCGGTCCGCCGTTGCTGATTTCAGCTTTCGCGCCGCCGGGGGATTTCGGTTCTCGCATTTCGGTTGTCGCCGCTAGCCGCCGTCATGGAAATCAGCACCATCGGTCGGCCCCGCAACGTCGGTTGGGTGCGGGCGGCGGCGCTGCTTTACGGCGACTGGGGCACGAGCAAGGCATACTTCATCGGCCTGGGCGTCGCGGCCATCGGCTTCACCGCGTTGCCGCACCTGCTGGCGGTCTGTCTGCTGACTGGCTTGGTCGGCGTCAACTACATCTGGGTCTGCAAGCATTTCCCCAACGGCGGTGGCGTCTATACCGCGGCCGGCCTGCACTCGCGCCGGTTGGCGACCATCGGCGGCCTGCTGCTCCTGGCGGATTTCATCGTCACCGCCGCGTTGAGCTGCCTGGATGGTTTCAAGTATCTCGGCATCGAGAACACGGTCGAGGCCAAGAAGTGGGCCATCACGGCGATCTTCGCCATCGGGGCGATCAATTTCTTCGGCCCCAAACACACCGGCGGCGTCGCCGTCTGGCTGGCGGTGCCAATGCTGGGCGTGGTCGCACTGCTGCTCGCGGGTGGCGTGCCGCACATCAGCCACTTCCACCCCCAGCCGCCCGCGGGCGGGCCGCTGCACAATTGGACCGCCTTCGTGGGCATGATCCTCGCGCTGTCCGGGGTGGAAGTCGCCGCCAGCAGCACCGGCGTGCTCAAGCTCGATCCGGGCGCCACGCTCGACAAACCGTCCGTCTTCCTCACCGCCCGGCGCGCCGTGCTGGTCGTCATGGTGGACGTGGTGCTGGCCACCGGCCTGTTGTGTGTCCTGGCCATGTGCCTGCCGCCGGACGCGCGGGACCATCAGGACGACCTGCTCCGGTTCATGGGGCTGAAGTTTTACGGCCCCCACTTCGCCGCGGCGGTCGGCTGGGTCGTCGGCCTGCTGCTGCTCTCGGCGGTGAACACGGCGATCACCGGCATCGTGGCGCTGCTCTACATCATGGCGCACGACCGGGAGCTGCCCGATCCGTTCCTGCAACTGAATCGTTTCGGCGTGCCCTGGGTCGCGCTCATCACCGCCACCGTCCTGCCCGTCATCGTGCTGAACGTGGACGATTCGGTGGAAGGCCTGTCCCACCTCTACGCCATCGGCGTCGTCGGCGCCATCGCCATCAACCTCGGTTCCTGCGCGTTCTCGCACCAGGTCGCGCTCCGCGCCTACGAGCGCCTGGTGATGAAGCTCACCTTCCTGGGGCTGGCCGGCGTCTGGCTGACCATCGCCGCCAGCAAGCGTCCGGCGCTGATCTTCGTCCTCATCATCCTTGGCGTCGGGTTGGCGTTGCGGGAGCTGACCTTGCGCCACCCGCCCGCCGAGCCGGCGGCGGCGGCCCCGCCCGGGTCCGCGCCGGCCCCGGCGGCGCCCGCGTCGGTCTTCCTCGGTCAATTCATTCTGGTGGCGGCGCGCGGCTGGACGCCCGCCCTGCAATTCGCCCTGGAAGAAAGCCGCGTGCGCGGCGCCCAACTGCTGGTCCTCTACGTCCGCGAGGTCGCCGTCAACATTGACATGGGCAGCGACTGGCGGCAGGAC
>JAJXZI010000182.1 GCA_021780115.1 bacterium
CTGCTGCCGAAGTATCGCGTGCTGATCGAGCAGCTCGCGCAGAGGGGTTTGCTCAAGGTCATCTGCGGCACGGACACGCTGGGCGTGGGCGTCAACGTGCCGATCCGCACCGTGCTGTTCACGCGGCTGTGCAAGTTCGACGGGCAGAAGACCGGCATCCTGAGCGCGCGGGATTTCCATCAGATCAGCGGGCGGGCCGGACGGAAGGGTTTCGACGACAAGGGCTGGGTGGTGGCCCAGGCGCCGGAGCATGTGGTCGAGAATCTCAAGCTGGAGGAAAAGTCGGCGCGCGACGGGAAGAAGTTCGTGAAGCGCAAGCAACCGGACCACAATTTTGTGAACTGGGACGTGAAGACGTTCCAGCGGCTGATGGCGTCGCCGCCAGAGCGACTGGTATCGCGATTCCAGGTGACGCACGCGATGCTACTGAATGTGCTGAGCCGCGACGGCGACGGATGCGCGGCGATGCAGCGGTTGATCCGCGATTGCCACGAGACACCGCGGCAGAAGAAGGAGCACACGAAGCGGGCGTGGCAGTTGTTCCGGTCGCTGGTGGAGAGGAGGATTGTAGAGATCATCAAGCCTCGTAGCCGAGGACGTGAGGAGGCTCATTCTGAGAAGTCAGAAGTCGGAAGTCAGAAGTCAGAACGGGATCAGAGCCTCCTTGCGTCGGCTGCTACGAATGGGACGAGGAAACTCCGCGTCAACGTCGCGTTGCAGGACGATTTCTCGATGGACCAGACGCTGTCGCTCTACCTGATCGAGACGCTGCCGCTGGTGAACCCGGAACAGGAGGATTACGCGCTGGTGCTGCTCACGCTCGTCGAGTCCATCTTGGAAGACCCGGACCTCATCCTGCGCAGGCAACTCGACAAGGTGAAGGGCCGTGCCGTGGCGGCGATGAAGGCCGAGGGCATGGATTACGACCAGCGGATGGAGGAACTGGAGAAACTCGAATATCCGAAGCCGAACCGCGAATTCATCTACTCGACCTTCAACGCCTTTGCCGACAAGCATCCGTGGGTCGGCCAGGAGAACATCCGGCCCAAGAGCGTTGCGCGGGAGATGTTTGAGACCTTCCGCTCGTTCGCCGACTACATCCGCGACTACGAACTCCAGCGCGCCGAAGGCTTGCTCCTCCGCCACCTGAACAGCGTTTACAAGGTGCTCAAGCAGACCGTGCCTGACGCGGCCAAGACCGACGCGGTGCGCGAAATGGAGCTTTACCTCGGCACCATGATCCGCGCGGTGGACTCCAGTCTGCTCGACGAGTGGGAGAAGATGCGCGACCCGGACTACGAACGCCGCCTGGCCGCCGAGCGGGCGAAGGACGCCGGCGTGGACCTGCGTCCGCCCGGTGCGGAGGAAGCGGCGGCGGACATCACACGCGACACGAAGGCGTTCACAGCGGCGATACGGAATCGGATTTTCACGTTCTTACGTGGGGCGGTGATTGGGGACTACGAGGCGGCCTTGGCGGTGTTAGGCGCAGTCCCCCTCACCCCATCCCTCTCTCCCTCGGAGGCGGAGCGGGAGAACGGTACGCAGCCGTGGTCAACAGACCAACTCCAACAGGCAATGGACGATTACCTCGCTGCCCACGACCAACTCCTGCTCACGCCCGAAGCCCGTAACCTGCGCCACACCTACGTCACGCCCTCCGAAGACAAAAAGACCTGGCGCGTGCAGCAGATGCTCGTGGATCCGGAAGGGCACAACGACTGGGTGGCGGAGTTCGAGGTGAACCTGGCGCGGTCGCGGGGCTGCGGCGAGCCGACACTTCGGTTGCGGAGGATCGGTGCTCTCGTCTGAGGCCGACCGCCGGACGGATTCGGCTGGCGGCGGCGATATTCCCGCTTGGCGGGGCCGTGGCGAAGGCGTAATCTGCCGCCATGAAACGCGTTTTCTTGATTCCACTAGCGCTCGCCGCCACCTTGGCCCTCCGTGTTACCGCCGCCGATGAGTCGAGCATTAACACGCTCACCGACGCCGAAAAAGCCGCGGGCTGGCAACTGCTGTTTGACGGCAAGGACTTCAACGGCTGGCACAACTTCAAACGCGAGGGCGTCCGCCCCGGCTGGCAGGTGAAGGACGGCGCGCTCGTTTGCGCCGATCCGCACAACGCCGGCGACATCGTCACCACGGGCCAGTACGACTGGTTCGAACTGCAACTCGACTACAACATCTCGGTGGCCGGGAATAGCGGCATCATGTTCCACGTCGCCGATGAAGGCGGCGCGGTCTGGGCGACCGGGCCGGAATTCCAGCTCGAGGACAACAAGGAAGCCAGCGATCCGATCCGCTGCGGCTGGCTTTATGCCCTTTACCAGCCGCCGACCGACCCGAGCACCGGCAAGACGCTCGACGCCACCAAGCCGGTGGGCGAATGGAACCACGTCCGCCTGCTCGTCACGCCCGCCAAGTGCGAGCACGACATCAACGGCGTGAAGTATTTCGAGTACGTCCTGGGGAGCGATGATTTCAACCGTCGCGTGGCCCAGAGCAAGTTCGCGAAGATGCCGGGCTTCGCCAAGTTCAACCGCGGCCACATCGCCCTGCAAGGCGACCACGGCCAGGTTTCTTTCCGCAACATCAAGATTCGCCCGATCCCGGCGAGCCAGTAGCAGTTTTCCCCGCGACACAGCCTCCCACTCCCTTCCGCCATGAAACGCACTCTGTTGACTGGACTGGCCCTCACCGCGGTCAGCGCCCGCCTCCTCGGGGCCGCAGATTCCGAGGATGGCTTCGTGCCTTTGATGGACGGCCAGACCTTCGCCGGCTGGAAACCCGCCACCGAGAGCTCGAGCACCTGGACGGTGGAGGACGGCGCGTTTGTCACCCACGGCAACCGCTGCCATCTCTTCTATGTCGGCGATCCCAAGCCGTTCAAGAATTTCGACCTCAAGGTGGACGTTTACACGGAACACGGCGCGAACGGCGGCATCTACTTCCATTCCAAGTATCAGGAAGTGGGTTGGCCCCAATACGGTTTCGAGTGCCAAGTCAACAACACCCACAGCGATTGGATCAAGACCGGCAGCCTCTACGGCGTCGTTAACATCGCGCAGTCGCCGGCGAAAGACGACCAGTGGTGGACGCAGGAAATCATCGTGCGCGGCCACAGCGTCACGGTGCTGGTGGACGGCAAACGGGTCTTCGAATACAACGAACCACCCGGCGTCCAGGCTGGACAGGACTTCACCCGCAAATTGGACGAGGGCACTTTCGCCTTGCAGGCCCACGATCCGAAGAGCGTCGTGAAGTACAAGAACATTCGCGTCAAGCGGCTGGACTGATCTCCGGGCCGCCAGGATTTGTTTCCTTCGCTCCAGATACCGCCCTCCGCGACGGCTAGGTAAGTGTTCCCGTCGCCTGGTGCCTCACCCGTAGCGGTACGGCGCGGACAACGGGAAGGTGTTGGGCAGGTGCCGCACCTCACGCACCGCGCCATCCCGAAGAAGCACCTCGACGATGTCGAAGCGCATCTTGACCGGCGGGTTGTTCAGCAGCCGCAGGTAATCCAAGGCCGTCTGGGAAAGCAGGCGGCGCTTGTGCGCGTTGACCGCCGCCGCGGGCCGCACCCAGTCCTCCGAGGAGCGCGTCTTCACCTCCACGAACACCAGGCAATCGTGGTCGCGGAAGATCAGGTCGATCTCGCCGCGGGACGAGCGGAAGTTGGCGGTAAGAAACTTCAGGCCCAACCGGCGGAGGTGGCGCTTGGCCGCGCGTTCCCCGAGCACCCCGCGACGCAAGTGCTCCGGTTTCGCCGGCCTCGCGAGCCGCGATTTCAGGCGTTCCCAAAGGCTCATGCGCGCTCAGGAAGCACCCCGAAGCCGGCACCTGAAACCGAAACGAAGCGGCAAAGCGGAAGCCCGAAGACCCAGCGCAGGCCGGCGCCTCTCCCGACGATCTTGGCCCGCCTCTCCGTTCTAAACATGGCGCGTTCCTTCAGTTCTGGGCGTCCAGCTTCTGGATTCAAAACAGTTCCCCCTCCACCGGCTTGAGCGGCGCGAAGCTGCGGCGGTGGATGGGGCAGGGACCGTGCTGCGCCAGCGCCGCCAGATGCGCCGCCGTGCCGTAGCCCTTGTGCCGCGCGAAGCCGTAGGCTGGCCACTGGCAATCATATTCGAGCATCAACCGGTCGCGCGTGACCTTGGCCAGCACGCTGGCGGCGGCGATCGAATAGCTGCGCGCGTCGCCCTTGACGAGGGCGGTGTGGGGAAAACGCAATTCCTTCACGCGATGGCCGTCCACCAGCACGTGGTCCGGGGATGGATCCAACCTCGCCAGGGCTTCGTTCATGGCGCGGTGCGTCGCGCGGCGGATGTTGAGGCGATCAATGATTGCCGATTCCACGATGGCCACGGCGTGCCGCACATCCGCCCGGTCGGTCAACACCGCGAAAAAGGCTTCGCGCTGATTCCCGGTGAGTTGCTTGGAATCATTAAGTCCTTTCAATTCCCTCGGCAGACCTTCTTCCATCCACGCCGCCGGCAACATCACCGCGGCCGCCACCACCGGCCCGGCCAGCGGCCCGCAACCGGCCTCGTCCACGCCGGCGAGCCGCGCCACTCCCCGCGTCCACCACACGCGTTCGAACTCGAAACGGTCAATCCGTCCACTCATCGGAAAACCACGTCTGCGGCCCGCCGGTCGCCAGAGAGATGGCCCAGCCTGGCGGCGCATCTGAACGCGAGCGAGGTTCTGCCAGGCAATTGCAACGCACGCCCCGAAATGTGTGCGTGCGCCAACCGGCGAACTTCAAGACCCCGGACCCGTCGCCCGCTCCTGGATTGCTCCGGACACGGATCAGCACGCTGCTCGGCGGACGCGAGCGACCGAACCCAATCCGCGGGGCTTACGCCTTGCCGGTGCGCACGTTCAACATCACCATGGGCCGCTTGGCGCGCGAGATGACGCGACGGTAGTTGCGACGGCGGCGACGATCCTGGCGGTCGCCCAGCGCGTGTGACACCAACGCAGAGAGGCCGAACGCGGCGAGCAACGCCGCGCATCCCACAGAAACGCTTGCAAATGCAATCATATCAACAGTCCAATCCGCCCTTTTAATACCACGCCGGAGCCGGTTGGCAAGTCCCCGTCCTGGTCCAGGTCGGTTTCCTCGGCGTGAGGACAGAGACGGGCGGCGGTCCACGGCGGCAAGCCGCGGGCGTATGGCCACGGGGCGAAGGCGTCGTGCGAAAGCGAGCATCGCTTTCATGCTCTCGCACCCATTCCAACGCGCGGGCGCTGACCCAGGACGGCGCCTCGCCTTGAATGATGCGCACAGGATTCAAGCCGATCACCAACTCCGCCTCCCCGTAAATGGCGTGGAGATGCGTGCCGAACGTGTGGTGGTTCAGCATTCGCATCACGATGCCTTGGAATTTGGCAAGCACTGGCATAGGTCCACTTTCGCTTTCTTACCTGCCGTCCCGGTGCGCAACCGCGCGCGCCGGTCTGCAATTGCCCGACGGGAACGCACGAGGCGTGCCAGCGCGCCAAGCGGCGTACCCGCCCAGAAATCGCGAAATCACGCCTTTGGCGAGCGCCGTGGTGAGCAACGGTTGCACACTGCGTGCGCAGAGATCGGAGCGATTGGATGTCGCGTGCCCAGTCGTCCGCACCGCGGTGGCGGAGTCTCCTCTACTGCTCCAAGGAGGAACCGCCGGCAACGCCGACGATTTGTCCAACGGGCTTCGGCAGCCGCTTCCCGCGGCACCCAGCGGGACGCCGTGGCGTTTTTGCCGAAGGATCTTCCTCCATCTTCGGCTTCCGTATGTGGGGTGAACGCGCAGAAAATCAAGAAGACAGCCGCAGAGTCCGTCGTTCATGCCGCGGAGGACGGGATTGTGTGGAAACGTCTGCGCCCGGCGCGTTCGGAGACTCCACGCTTGCCGGCTACGGATCCAGCAAGGCCGCGGCGGAGAACCTCAAGGCTGATTGTTGGCGCTAAGAGTTCTTGGCCCCGAGAGAGAAACGATATTTCCCGTCAGCATGTTGCCCAGAACCATCACCCGATCCGTGGCCGGCCCGACGTGAATGGCGGTGCCGATGCTGTCGGCGAAGTAATTCCCCTGGATCAGCGCCCGGCCGGCCAGGATGTCCACGGCCGGCCGGGACGCGTCCCAAGCCAGGAACCGCGCGTTGGACAACGTCAGCAGCCCCTGGCTCCCCCAGGAAACGGGCTGGCGGAGGTCGCCCCAAAAGCTCGCGCCGTTCACATTCAAGTCGCTGGCGCCCGGCAGGGCCTGGATGCCGATATGGTGGGTGCCGCCCCCCGCGTTGGCGAGGTTCAAGTTGGCGATGTGGACGGCGTAGGGCTGGGTGTCGGTCAGTTGCAGGCCGATGTCCACGTTGTCAAAGTTGATATTGCTCATCTGGCCGTTCATGGCGCCATGCGTGGAAGCCCGGAAGCGGGCCCCGATGTTATATCCCCAGGAAAAGATGTCCTGCACGACCTCCCAATCCGTCCGCATGAAGTCGAACGAAACGGCGCGGCTGGATTGAAAGGCCTGCACCCGCGTGTCCCCCGTCCAGAAGGGCCAGAAATGGATGTCCATGATCCGCCCGATATCGTAACACTGATCGACGGCGATGCCCACCAGCAGCGGCTGGCCATACACGCCGCGCACCAGATGGCGGCCCGAGGGATAGGTCGCCAAATCCAGACCCAGATAGGGATTGACCAAAAGGACGTTTTGGACCGTCACGTTGTCCCCGCCACCGCCGCGAATGGCCCAGGGATACGGCGTGGGGGCATTACTGATCACCTGATTGGGGTAATAGATGGTCACTCCTTCCAGAGTCGAGTTGTTCCCCTGAAGGGTGATGAACGGAATACTCGAGGTGCTGCCGGCCCCTTCCACTGCGAGCAACGTGGTGCCCTGGTATTGCGAGGAGGCGGTCGGTGCGCGCCAGACTCCCGCCAGGGTCGTTTGCGCCGGCACCCGCAGGTGCGTGGCGATCCGATAGTTTCCGCGCGGCAGAAACACGATGCCTCCGCCCTTGGCTGCGGCGTCGTTGAGGGCCGCCTGGATGGCCCCGGTGTCGTCCGCGGCGCCGTCGCCTTGGGCGCCATAGGGCGGGTTCTGCGCGTTGAGATAGCCCAGTTGAAAATTCAATTTGGCTTGGGTGACAGACCCGTCGGCCAAGGCCGCCGTCGTGACCGCACCGGCGGCTAGCTTGGGCGCGGTGACGGCCCCGTTGAACAGCGCGGAGATCGTGACCGAATTGTCCGCCAGTTGGACGCTCGTGACCGCGCCGGGAGCGATATTCCGGGTCGACACCGCGCCCGACGCCAGTTTGCTGCTGGTCAGTGCGCCGTCGGGAAGGTTTGCCGCCATGAAGGCGTAGCCGACGGCGCTCAAGCGCTGGTCGGGTGCCAATAAAGTGAAATCGTTCGTGCCGTCGCTGAACCAAATCCGCAACCGAACGTCGGCGTTGGTGAACACCGTCGCCGCGATCGGCAGCATGTTACTAGTCGCGGCGTCGCCGAGGAGAACGGAGAACAGGCCCTGGTTGACCGTCTCGATGACGGCGTGGACCGGCTCCGTCCCACCGGGACCGGTGCCGTCGTTGCTCCAAAACATGCTTGCGCCGTTGCTGTTGACCAATGCGAACTTGAACTGGGCCGGGCCGTTGAAATTGGCTCCCGCGGCCGTGAGCCGGCCCTGGTAGCTGATGACTTGGGGCACTTGCGCGTTCAGGGCCGGCGCCGGGCCGAATCCAGCCAGAGCGAGCCAAAGCAACCCGGTCAATTCCAAGCAACGGTTTCGGTTCATGGTGAAATAGGTCGGAGCAACGGCCACTCCGGCGGGCAGGAGTGGGGCAGCTTCCTCGGGTACGCGAGGAACACTCCCCCTGCCCACAAAGAGCGTCGCTTGGAGGATCCGAACGCCGGACCCTCCAAGCCCGGCCGCGCCTTACGGGTATCGGACCCGGAAGAACTGCGCCTGACTGGTGGCGGGCGCGGTGTAGCTGTTCGTCGCGTTGAGCACGTCGGTCCACGGCCCGGTGATCACGGGCGCCGACTGGAGGGTGCCCAAGCCAAACCAAGAGACATTCACATTGGTGCCGGCCAGCGTGATGCCGCCCCCGATATAGAACGGCGGCTGCGGCGCCGGCGGGGTCGCGGCGGCTTGCACCTGGATGGCCGGCAACCCGGCGGCCTTGATCAGGATGTAACTCACCTCAAACTGTGACATAGCGTCGAAGCTCGAAGCCGAAACGCCGGCGTAGCCGCTGCGATACGGAGTGGGCACGGCCGCGTCGGCCCACAGGAGCTGCCAGGTGGCGGGTTCCGGGGTGGACCAGTCCGCCGGCCAAACCTTGCCGAACACCGTATTGGTGCCGTCCATCTTCGGCTCTTGCCGCAGGCGCAGCCAATACCAGACGCCGTTCGTCCACGGCATTTCCCCATTGGTTGGCCCCAAGCCGCGGTCATCGTCGTTGAATTTGAAGTGACGGGCTGGCGCCTCCGTCGCGTAATCCCGGAAAGCGAGATTCATTCCCTGGCCGCTGGCGGGGTCAATCCCCACGCCGATGCCGGGATGGAACGAAGTCCCGCCTTGCGCCGAAAGGATCCGGATGCGGGCCAGCACTTCTTCCACGGTATTGCTGGCGCCGGGCGCCTGATAGATCAGGTGATTCGGATCGCCGTGACTGGCGAACACCCGCAGGAGTCCGGCTTGTTGCACATAGTTGTCACCGCCGGGACCGATCGCCACCCAGTTCGTATTCCGCGTGGCCCCGGTGAAACTGTCCTGAAAGCCGCTGACCGTGTCTCCGTATTCGGCAATGGGCTTGCTGGACTGCAGCAAATTCACGCCGGCATACGGACCGCAGGGGCGGATGACGGCGTAGCGCACCCGCGTGACGTGAATGTAGCCCGTCGTCGGGTCCCCGCTTTTGGCGGGCATCGTCTCATACCGCACGAGCGACTGAGGGCCTTGGTTCACGCCGGTAAAATTCGCGTCGGGGAGTTCAAAGTAGGCATCGCGCCATTGTCCGCTGCCCTGCAGGGTGACCCCGACCGTGTTGGCGTTGGGAAATTTCAGGGTCGAAATCCCGCCCACCCAACTCTGATAGACCTGTGGATATAACACCGCGCCGGCCAGCGCCGGGTCATCGTAGTAAGTGAGCACCTGCGCCACCCGCGCGTTGTCCTGGTAATTCGGGCCGAAGACCTGGTTCAAAATCGCGAACTGGATGTTATTATTGCCCGCGTCGGGTCGGACCGACAATCGCTGGTCGCCCGACGGCCCGGCCATTTCCACCACCATGTTTTGGTCGCCGCCGGAGGTTCCCACGTTCAGATTGTTCGTGATGCCCTGCTGCAAGTCGATCTCGGCATAGTTCCCGTAATTGGTCGTGCAGATGGTGGGATCCAAGTAATAGGTGGCATCGGGATCCAAGCCGGCCAAGGCATTCGTGCCGGTCCGCTGGACGCCCAGCTCCACCCGGTCAATGAAGGGGAAACCGCCATTGAAGATCAGCCGGGGGCCGCCGGTCAAAGGCGCCGTGTTGACTCCGGCCAGGTCCACATTCGGGACCCAAAAAGCCACCTTGACCCATTGGCCGGAGCCTTGCAGCGTGTAGAGCGGACCCGCATAAGTGGCCAGGTCTCCCGTGCTATCCGCGGCATAGGCTTCCGGGCCGAAGCTGGCCCCAGCTAATGCCGGATCGTCGTAAAACTCCACGCACACCTTCATGGGACGCGGCGGGTTGCAGGGCGCGCCCAGATAGCCATTCAAAATGCCGAAGTTCATGTAAGTGGCGGTGGCCTGGACCGCGGTGCGCTGGTCGGCGGCAGGCCCCACATTGCTCTGGTAGGTGACCGTCTGGTCCCCGTTGTTCAGCACGATCAGGTTGTTGGTGAGCTTGGCGTTAACATCCACGAAGGCCAGGTTCACCGCCGGTTCCGGGTCGCAGGCCGGGGGCGGCGGGAAGACGTTGATCTGGTTCGGCGTGCCAAAGGCGCCGTGCTCGCCCACCGCCACCGCCCGCACAATAATCCCCGACAAATTCTGAATGCGCAGGGTTCCGCTGTTGACGCCGCCGTCCTGCGAGCCCGCGGGGGCCGGGCTCGGCACGAACCCGACATAGCGCTGGCCGGTGACCGAGTTGAGACCGTTGGTGATGGTAAACAACATCCAGTTCCATTGGCTGTTGTTGGCCCCGGGTGGAACTGGGCCGGCCCCGGCTGCATAGGGATTGGGCAACGTCCCGGTCAGGAAACTTACCCCGCGCCCGCTGCCGTCCGCGTTGTAGAGCTTGTCGTTCCCATACACCTGCAACAGAATGTCAAGGACCGGGGTATTCGCCCAGACGGCAAAGTTGGAGTCCGCAATGTTCAAGTAAGTCGAGGTCGATTGATCACCCGTCAAACCGCCCAGCGTGACGGTTTGATAGGTCTGGTCCCCGCCCCCGGCAAACGACAGGGTCGGACTCCACCCGGCGGGCGTCGAAAAGACGGCGTTCGGATCGACAACGAAGTAGTCCGCCATCGCGTTGGGGTTGATGGTTGGGGGCCAATTCGTGGGGCTGAACGGCCCGGTTTGCGCGTGCAAACCGGTGAGGCCGGCAAGGAGCGTCACGAGGACGGGACCGAGGCGAATCAACTGGCTCCGCCGCGTTTGGCAGGCGGGTTTAGGGACTGGTTTCATAGGTTTCCTTGTTTTGATGAGGACCGATTTCTTGGTTGGTGGTGACGCCGGTCCCGCGACACCGGTGACAGAGTTGGGCGCGCTGGTTCCTGGGCCATATCCCGAGGGGGAGGTGACAGCGCGGAGGGGCTGGAACGCTGGGGTCCGTTGCCTGAGCCGAGACGCCACGGTGACGAGGCGGCCCCCCCCCTGCAACGTCGAGATGGAACTTCTCTGGCGCCTCGAGGCAAAGCGGGGACAGCAGCCAAGCGTGCGTACGGCAGTTCAGTTCGACGAAGCTTAGGGGCCACATAACGGCGTCAAGCAGAACTGAAAAAGACTTGACAAGTCAAGCATAAAGAAGCCGCGTGTCATTTAGCCCCAATCCTTACCGACTTGTCTGGCAGCGGCATGAGGGGGCGCGAAGGGGTGTGGGCAAACACCACGGGAGCGTCCCAAGTCCGTGCGCCGGATTTCGCGCCGGGATTTTCTTCGGACCTGTCACCCCCACCTGTTTGGGGCGCGCGGCTTCGTTCGCTGGCCGCCCCAGAACCGGTCGGCGCGGCACGGGCCGCACAGGCGCCCCTGCCGGGAGCGCGCAAGGTTGCCCTCGGAGTTGAGCGCCGCGCCCGCGCAGAGGAGTCGCCGCTGACCGCGCTCGGCGCGGCGGCGAAGCCCCCTTCGGTGCGGCCGGCGTGCGGGGCACGGGCCGGCACGCCGATGGCGCGAAGCCCTGCCCCAGGGCGGTCGGGGAACTTCCCACGGCCGAGCAAGGCCGGGAGCGGGCCGTCGTCGTTGCGGCGCTCGGCATCGGCCCGCGCCCCACCGCCCCGGTGCGAAGCGGAAGAGCGCTGAGGGAACCTGGGCCAGCGGCCGGACGCTTCCTTCAGGTGTCTTCATGGTGCTTTCGCTCGTGTGGGGTTGTAGTGCTTCGCATGCATGAGGAACCGAACACCCCGTGTATGGGGGAACTGCCAAGATGCATCCCGCTCACTGTGGGGTGCATCTTGACACTGTCCTTAGGATGAGTGGGTAAAAGGTTCCTCAACCGGCAGAAAGCGAGATGACATGAAGAATGAACGGAAGCCGGAAGCCTTGAAGCCG
>JAJXZI010000066.1 GCA_021780115.1 bacterium
CATTGACGGTCGGAATCCAACGGATGTCCTCCGGCACGAGGGTGCCGTTGCCGCGCACCTGCCGGAGCATCTCGCCGCGCTCGACCGTGCCGAAATAGAGCGTGGCCTTCTCGACGGCGGGCGCGGCCGGCTGGAGCCGCGACAGCCCAAGCGTGATCAGGCCCAGCGCGGCAACGCTGGCAGCGAGGCCGAGCCAGCGCCGCATCCGGCGCCGCCGGCGCAAGGCGGGGGAAATGGTCACGTCCATGACCTTCTCCTGGCTGGTCAAGTTATGGCGGGCATTTCCCCATCCACAATCTGCCCGTCGAAGAGGTGAACCGTCTTTTGCGCATCCCGGGAGTAACGCGGGTCGTGCGTCACCAGGCAGATCGTCGCGCCCTCGGCGTGCAACTCCCGGAGGAGCGCCATCACCGCGTCGCCGTTCTTCGAGTCGAGGTTGCCGGTCGGCTCGTCGGCCAGCAGGATCGAAGGCCGTCCGCCCAGCGCCCGCGCCACGGCCACGCGCTGTTGCTGGCCGCCGGAAAGCTGGGCCGGATAGTGTTTCGCCCGCGCCGTCATGCCGACCTTCGCCAGCGCCTCGTCCACGCGCTCGCGGCGCTCCTCCTTCGTCAGGCCGCGGTAGGTCAGCGGCAGCTCGACGTTCTCCCACACCGTGAGGTCGCCGATGAGATTGAAACTTTGGAAAATGAATCCGATCTCGCGATTGCGGACGCGCGAGCGCGCGGCGTAGTCGAGATGCTCCACCGGCTCGCCGCGCAACTCGTATTTGCCGCTGGTCGGTGAATCGAGCAGGCCGAGAATCGAGAGCAGCGTGGATTTTCCGCAGCCTGACGGCCCGGAGATGGACACGTAATCGCCGTGCCGGATTTCCAGGCTGACGCCGGACAACGCGTGCGTCTCGACCTCGTCGGTGAGGAACACCTTTTCGATGTTCTCCAGTTGGATCAAGGGAAGGGTCGTTGGCATGGTTTGTTGAACAGTTTTTAGCTCAAGTTCGACATTGTCCCGGCCATCAGCTTGGGTGGGAACTCTGGCATTTTACTTTGTCTGGAAGCGCGCTTACGCTATTTGCGCCATGAGCACGGTCAAAGAGATCACGGACGCGATCCGAAGGCTTCCGTCCGCGCAACGGCAAGAACTGGCCGCCGAATTGCCCGCGCTGTTTCCAGAATTGGACGGCGCCGCGCCCTGGGAGCGACTGATCCGCGACCCCCATCCACGGCCAGCCCTCAGCCGGCTTTTGGATGAAGCCGAAGCGGAGTTCCGAACGGACCCGTCCGCGTGTCCAGAAACCTCGGATGCGGAATTGGGGCGCCGTTCGTGACTTCACGCGGCACCCGCCGGTTTGGGCGGCTCCACGGAGAATTGCCGCCGGAGATTCGGCAGGCCGCCCGCGAGGCCTTTTGCAGATTTCGGGCCGACCCCAAGCACCCTGGTATGCACCTCGAACGCCTTCGAGCCGATCCGCGAGCGTGGTCCGTGCGTGTAACTTGGAAATACCGCGCCGTGGCCCGGCGCGACGCCGATGACTGGCTATGGGTTTGGATTGGCAGCCATCGGGAGTTCGACCGCCAGTTTCCAACAAAATCACTCCACCCGCCGGGGCGACGAGCCAACGGAGTGCCCCTGCGGTGTTCACATCTTCACGAGGCCCATTTACGTTCCCAAACGGTTCACTCATATCGTAGCACCGTCATGGGATCGACCTTCGCCGCTCGGCAGGCGGGCAGCCAACAGGCAATCAGGGCCACGGCAATCAGCAAAGCGGACACGCCCGCGAACGTTGCGGGATCAAACGCGCTGACGCCCCAAAGCAGGCTCGCGAGGAGCCGGGTCAACCCAAGGGCAGCGAACACCCCGATACAAACGCCCGCCAGGGTGAGTTTCAGCCCTTCGCCAATGACCAACCGGAGAATGTCGCCGCGTTCCGCGCCGAGCGCCATGCGCACGCCGATCTCGTGCGTTCGTCGGGCGACTGAGAACGACAGGACGCCGTAGATTCCCACGACGGACAGCCCCAGTGCCAGCGCGCCAAGCGTGCCCACCAGCAGCATGTTCAGTCGTTGTGGCCGGAGCGAATCAGCCAGCCGCTGGTCCAGCGTCATCAGGCTGTAAAGCGGCTGGTCCCGGTCCACACTCAGAACGGCGCTGCGGACCGCGCCGGCCAGCTTGGCCGGATCGCCATGGGTGCGTACGGCCAGACTCATCACCCCTGCGCCCGCCTGGAGGTAGCAGCGATAAATTTGCACTTCCGCTGGACTCTCAACGGCAAGACGCTCGTCGCCGACCACGCCGACGATGGTCATGGCATCCTTGCCCGATCCCAGTCGTTTTCCGATCGGGTCCGCGTGGGGAAAATAACGGCGCGCAAAGCTCTCATTCACCAGCGCGACTTCGGGTTCGCCGGCCTGGTCATCGTCGGTGAACGACCGTCCCTTCTTCAAAGGAATCCCCATCGCGCGGAAATAGTCCCCGTTGACGATGCCGCAGCGGAGGAACCGATATTCGCCGGGCGCGGGCGCGGTTTGTCCTTCGATTTCCAGGCCGGAATAGGTCATCCTGAACTGTGTCAGAGGCAGCATGGCATTCGCTCCGACGGCCGCCACGCCGGACAGGGCGCGGAGGCGTTCGATCACGTGCTGAAAATAGGCGGCCCGCGAGCGCGCTTCCGGGTACTTGGGTTCGCTCAGCACGATCGTCATGCTGAGGATGTGATCCGGCCGGAATCCGGGGTCCACGCCGCGGAGCCGAAGAAAAGTTTGGGCCAGCAATCCGGCACCGACCAGCAGCACCAAGGCAAGCCCCACCTGCGCCAGCACGAGGAGCCGGACCAATCGGTGCTGTCGCCTCCCGGTCGTGCCCGTCACCCGCCCGTCTTCATTGAGCGCCTCGTTCAGCGAGATCCGTGAGCTTTCCCAAGCGGGCGCCAGACCGAAGAGCAGACCGGTGAACAAGGCCAGCAGGAGCGTGAACGCCAGCACCCGCGCATCCATCGGAAGAGTTGGGAGATCCGGAATGAAGATGTGCAGCAGGTCTTTGCCCCAAAACGCGAGCAGGAGTCCGAGCGCGGCGCCCAGCCCGGCCAGCAACGCGCTTTCCGTCACCAGTTGCCGGACAATCCGCAACCGCCCGGCGCCGATGGCCAGCCGGACGGCGATTTCCTTCCGCCGTTGCGCCGCCCGCGCCAGCAGCAGGTTGGCGACGTTCGCGCAGGCGATCAGAAGAATGAAACTGACCGCGCCCAGATAGATTAGCAGGCTGAGTCGGCTTCCGGCCACGACATGCTCGTGCATTCCGACCAGCACCACCTGCCCCTTCTCCTTCGGGTCGCGGGCGCGCTGGTAAATGGTGTCCAACGCCACACGGGCCTGAACGAGACTGACGCCCGATTTGAGCCGGCCGATGACCCGAGGCATGGCGAACTTGCCCTGGCTGAGGGCCAGCGGGATCAGCAAGTCGTACTGCGCGGTGAAGTGGAAGGTTGGAGCCAGCACGCCCACCACCGTGTAGGGCTTGGCATCCAGCGTGATGGTCCGGCCCAGGACGTTGGTGTCACTGCCGAAACGTCGCTGCCAAATCCCGTGGCTGAGGATGGCCACCGCCGGCCCGCCGGGGCGATCCTCCTCCGGCAGGAAACCGCGCCCCAGCATCGGCGGCACCCCCAAAACCGACAGGAACGAGGAGGAGACTTTTGCGCAATCAACGCGCTCCGCCTCGTTGCCCCCAGTCAGGTTTGCCCCCTGCCATTCGTAGGCGCCGATTTGGGAGAAGACGCGGTTCTCCTCCGCCCAGGCCAGTGTTTCCCGGACGCCGAGCATGGCCGTCATCTCCGGGTTGATTTCCCAAGGCGGTTGTGCATTCTTCAACACCTGCACGAGTTGCTCGGGTGCCGGATAGGGCAACGGCTGCAGCAACACTGCATTGACGGCGCTGAAAACCGCTGTGTTCAGGCCGATGCCCAGGCCGAACGTGAGGACAATCGCCGTCGTGAATCCCGGCCGCTTGATCAGCATTCGCAAGCCGAACCGGATGTCTTGGAGCGTCGCCTCACCAAGATTTGCGCCCCGCTTTTCACGACATTCCTCGCGGACGCTTTGCAGGTTACCGAACCGTTTCCGCGCCGCGCGCGCCGCTTCCTCCGGCGACATGCCGGCGGCGAGGTTCTCCGCCGTGCGCAGCTCCAGGTGCAGGCGCAGTTCCTCGTCAATCTCGCGCCTCACCGCCCGCGATTGGGCCAGCGAGCGGAGCCGTGACCGGATGGTGCGCCGGAGGTTCACGTTTCGTGCCTCACGGTTCACGCCGTCTCCAACACCAGCGTGATCGCCCGGCAAACCCGTTCCCAAATCGCAGTTTCCTCCTCCAGTTGTTTGCGGCCCGCGCGGGTGAGCGAGTAAAACTTGGCCCGCCGGTTGTTCTCCGACTTGCCCCACGCGGCCGCGATCCAGCCCTTTTCCTCCATGCGGTAAAGACAGGGATAGAGCGAGCCTTCCTCCACCACCAGCACGTCGTCGGAGCGTTGCTGGATGCGCCGGGCAACATCGTAACCGTGCAGTGGCCCGGCCGCCAGCGTCTTGAGGATGAGCAGGTCCAGCGTGCCCTGGAGTAGTTCGGCTTTGGTCGTCGGCATCGTCTTGCCTAGATGTTCTAGGGGAAAGAATACGGCGGCTTACCTAGACTGTCAAGGGGAGAAAGCGGCGACCGCCGGCTCACCCCAGACGGCGCTAGGTTGCCGTCCAGCGGCGGCTGCGGACAGGAACGATCAGCGAGGAAGCTCGCTGCGGCGGAGGACCGTCCGTGTGCCGACGGGGACAACACTGCCCGGCGGGGCAAACGTCCAGGCTAAGGCGCCTTCGGCACCCGCACCCGCAGGACCGAGTACGGAAGGAGATCCAGTTCCAACTTGCCGTCCCGGACGGCGACGGTGGAATCCACCGGCTGTACGGCGTCGGGCTTTTCGAGCGAGTTGGCCGCCCACGGCACGGCGGCGCAGAGCGTCCGCACCGCGGCCGTGGCGCCGGGCTGGAAGTCCGCCAACTGGACGGTCAGATGGATCGGCCCCGCAGTGCCGCGGTGGACGATGGAGAGCAGCAGGGTGTTGTCGTTTGCCAGGGCCGCCAGCGCGTCCACCACCCGCACGGTCGCCAGCGTGTCCGCCGCGCTGAAGGGGGCTTCCGGCGTGGCGTTCTTCAAATCGGGCAACACGCGCGGCGCGTGTTCCCGCGCCGCCGCAATTTCCGTCACCACGGGCGTGGCGCCGGCCAATTCCGCGAAGGCCGACTGCGCGTAGTAACAGGGATTGGCATAGACGCGCTCCCGCTCCTTCCGCAGTCCGCCGCCGTGGTTCACGATGGCGGAGTGCGTCACCATCTCGACAAACGGCGCCAGGCGGACGGCCGCGTGGTAGATCAACACGTCGTAAAGCGCTTCCGCCAGCGTGCCCGGGCTGACGAGATTGTCCCGCGTCAGCCGGGCGGAAGCGTCGTCGCCGGCGCGGCGCAGATGGGCGAACATCTGCAGCTCCGTCACGGCCAGGCGCGGTTCCTTGACGCCGGCCTTGGTCATGTCGTCCCGCAGCGCGGCCCACTTGGTTTCGAGCACCTCCGGCACGGCCATGAAATCGCGATAAACAGCGAGCGGATCCACCGTCGCCGCCACGTCGCCGCCGATGAGCGGGTGATCGGTCACCGCCCCCAGCAGCGGCGCCGCGCCGGCGATGAGGGTGTCGTTCCAGGGTTTGCCCCAGAAGACCGGCGCGCCGCACGCCAGCAGTTCGATGCCCGGATCGGCCGCCCGCATCGCGCTGGCAAACGCCGCGTAGCGGTCCACGTAACCGGCGGCGGTGGTCCAAGCGAATTGCCAGCGGCCCCACAACTCGTTGCCGACCTCCCAGTAGCGGACGTGGTAGCGTTTGGGATGGCCGTTGGCGGCCCGGCGCGCTCCCATCGGCGTGCGGGGACTGCCGTTGCAGTACTCGATCCAGCGCGCCGCCTCCTCCGGCGTGCCGCTGCCGGCGTTGACGCAGATCATCGGCTCGCATCCGACGGCGTGGCAGAAGGCGATGAATTCATCCGTGCCGAAGGTGTTCGGCTCGACGCCGCCCCAGGCGTAATTCGGCTTCGTGGGCCGCCGCTCGACCGGGCCGACGCCGTCCTCCCAATGGTAGCCGCTGACGAAGTTGCCGCCGGGCCAGCGCAGGAGCGGCAGATGCGATTCCTTGAGCAACCGCACCACGTCCGGGTCCGCGCCGTTGACGTGGTCGGCCGGGCGGAGGAAGACGTGCGCGATGACGAACTCCGCGTCGGGCTTGTGTCCAAGGATCGAGAATTTGTAGGCCGCCTCCACCGGAAGTCCGGCGCCTACCACGAGCCGGCCTGTGAACACGCGCCACTGGGTTGAAACGCCCGTGACCTCGGCCCGGTCAACACCACCTTTCTCATGTCCTCCCGGCAAATCCAAAAACACGATCAGCGAGGTCGCGTTGGGCGAGCGGACCAGAATCTCGAACTCGAAGGTGCGGACGCGGTGCAGCGGCAGATAGATCCATTGAGCGATGCCTTCTCCCGACGCGTTGACTCGGAATCGCTGCGCCCGGCCCCCATGCGGGCCGGTGTCGGGGCTTACCTGGACAAAATGAGGAATGGTGGAGCGCGTCCAGAAGCACGCCAACCCATCGGCGCGGGCTTGCACCAGGCCGTCGAGTTCGGCGTCCGGCCAGCCGAAGCGTGTCGCCTGACGGCGCAACTCCGCGTTGATCTTGTCCCGCTCCCAATGGAACTCCGCCACGCCGTCCGGCGTCATCTGGCCGGTGGCAAACGGGTAGTCGGCAAAAGTAGGATTGCGCAGAATCTGGGCGTCCATCCCGTTGTAGATGTTCCAACCCAGGTGCTCGGCGAACTTGCCGGTGAGGTTCCGCGGGATGGGATAGGCGGAGCGTTCGCCGGCCTGGACGCGCAGGGTGGCGCGCGAGGGATCCGAGGCTTCCCCGAACTGGCGGAGGGCCGGCTCGCTAGCGCGGGCCGAGACGGCGGTCGTGAAGCTGAACAGCAGAAACAGGCTCAACGCTGTGGCAAGGCGGGATTCCATGGGCGGAGCCTAACGGATTCGCGCTTCCAGGGAAACGGCAAATCCCGCCGCCTGATGGGTCAGTCTTGCCCCTGCGGAGATCGCTCGCGCGCCCGTCCTTCGTCCTCGGCCCGGCCAGGCCGGCGCAAGCGCGCCGATTTCAGGACCGCGCGCAACGCCCGGCCCGTGTGGCTGTCCGCGCACGCCGCGATGCGCTCCGGCGTGCCTTCCGCCACGATCCGGCCGCCTTCGTCTCCCGCCTCCGGGCCGAGATCGATGACCCAGTCGGCGCACTTGATGACGTCCAGGTTGTGTTCGATGACGAGGAGCGAATGGCCCGCCTCGACCAACCGCTGGAAAACCTGGAGCAGCACGCGGACGTCGTCGAAATGCAGGCCGGTAGTGGGCTCATCGAAGATGAACAGGGCAGGTCCGGCGTCTTGCCGTCCGGCTGGCGGAGCGCCGACGCTGCTTTGGGCCAGGTGGCTCACGAGCTTGAGCCGCTGACTTTCCCCACCGGAAAGCGTGTTGATCGGCTGGCCGAGGCGCAGGTAGCCGAGGCCGACAGCCTGCAGGAGCTGGAGGCTGGCGGACGCGCGGCGCGCCGGCTTGGAGTCTCCAAAGCCGGCGAGAAAATCCATCACCTCGTCCACCGTCGCGTCGAGCAGGTCGGCGATGCTCCAGAAGATGGTTGAGGGCCGACCGTCGGCCCTCGCCCCGCGGCTCTCGACTTTCACCTCCAGGATGTGCGGCCGATACCGGCGACCGCCGCAATCCGGACAGCGGATGAAGACATCGCTCAGAAACTGCATCTCGATCTTCTCGAAGCCCGCGCCCCGGCACCGCTCGCACTGGCCCTGGGCGGAATTGAAACTGAAGGCGCTCGCGTTCAGGCCGCGCTGGCGAGCGGCTTCGCTCTGCGCAAACAACTCGCGCAGGTCGTCGAATGCGCCGATATACACGGCCGGGTTCGACCGCGGCGTCTTGCCGAGCGGCGACTGGTCCACCAGGACCACCTGGTGGAGGTGCTCCCAGCCGGAAAGGGTGGAGAGCGGAGGGCGGAGGGCGGAGGGGGTTTCCGCATCGCCGGTGTCGTCAGCCTCGTTGTGGTCACTGGCTTTCCGGGGGGAGGATCCGCCTTGCACCCGGGCTTCGAGGGCCGGAACCAGGACTTCGCGGGCGAGCGTCGTTTTGCCGGAGCCGCTGACGCCGGTGAGGCAGACGAAACGGTTGAGGGGCGCCGCGAGGGTGAGATCCTTCAGGTTGTGCCGGCTGGCGTGCTCCAGGATCAACCATTTCGCATCCGAAACCCGGAGCGGCCATTGGCGGTGGGCGTTATCGGATTTCGGATTTCGGATTTCAGGCTTCGGAGTTGCAACCGGTCGGCGCTGCGGCAATTCGATGCGCCGGCGCGCGCTCAGATACTGTCCGGTCAGCGAGTACAGGTCTCGGAGCAGTTGGGGGAACGGGCCCTGAAAAACCACGGCGCCGCCGGTCGCGCCGTGCCCGGGACCCAGATCGATGATTTGGTCGGCGGCCCGCATCACGCTGGCCTCGTGCTCGACGACCACCACCGTGTTGCCCGCGTCGCGGAGCCGCTGGAGGATGCGCACCAGGCGGTCCGTGTCGCGCGGATGCAGGCCGACGCTGGGTTCGTCGAGGACAAACAGGGTGTTGACCAGGCGCGTGCCCAGGCAAGTCGTGAGGTTGACCCGCTCGGTTTCGCCCCCGGAGAGCGAGCGCGTGGGCCGGTCGAGCGTCAGGTAGCCGAGGCCGACTTCGTTCAGGTAGCCGAGGCGGGCGCGGACTTCATCGAGCGCGACGGTGAGCGGGTCGTTGGCACGGGCCGGACGGCGGTGGGCGAGTTGATCCAGGAGGCGGGACGAATCACGGATGGGCAAGGCGTAGAAATCGGCGAGCGAAAGCCGGAGATCTCCGCTGCCTTCATTCCGGCTTCGCGCCGGCGGAGCGGCCAATGGGTCCGGCGCAGCGTGATCCGCCGCTGGGTTGGTCTGGCCGCGAGCCTGGGGTCGCGGTTCCGTGGCGCGGAGGGGAAACGCGGCGTCTGGTTCCGCTTTGCGCCGAGGGACCGTCAGCAGATACAGCAGCGCGTCCGGTTGCAGCCGCTGGCCCTGACAATCCGGGCACGGCGTGTAAGCGCGATAGCGGGAAAGCAGGACGCGGACGTGCATCTTGTAGGCCTTGCTCTCGAGCCATTTGAAATAGCCCTTCACGCCGTACCAGGCGTGGGGCCACTGGCGGGCGTTGTCGCTGCCGTAATCTTCGTCGCCCTGGAGGACCCAGTCCTGCTGCCACTGGGGCAGTTCCGCGAAGGGCGTGTCCATCGGCACGCGCCGCCGCTGGCAGAATTTCCGCAGATCGTCCTGACACTCGGCGCTGAAGCCGCTGCGCCAGGGCTTCACCGCGCCCGCGGCCAGCGTCAGCGACCGGTCGGGAACGGCCAGGTCGAAGTCGATGCTGATGACGCGGCCAAAGCCCTTGCAGGTGGGACAGGCGCCCAGGGGATGGTTGAAGCTGAACAGGGCGGGCGAGGGATCGCGGTACTCCAGGTCGCACGCGGCGCAGTGGAGGCGGTTGCTGAAGAGGCGCGGAGTGCGGAGCGCGGAATCCGGAGTGGCGGCACCAAACTCCCGAACCGCCAGTCTGCCTTTGCCGAAGTGATACGCTTGCTCGCAGGCCTCGACGAACCGGGCGCGGGAGTTGGCGGCGAGGCGAAGGCGGTCCTGGATGACGGTGAGAGCGGATTTGGTGGTGCCGAGCGCGCCGAGCTGGAGGGCGTCGTCGAGGCGGATGATCTGGCCGTCCACCAGGAGTCGCTGGTAGCCCTGCTTGGAAACCAGCGCGAGCGAGTCCGCCCAGGAGAGTTTCGCGGCCAGCGGCAAGTCGAACGTGATCAAGACCTCCGGCGCGGCCTTCGCGTCCGAACCCGCACCGTACAATCCGGCCTCGGCCAGGATGGCCTGCCAGATCGTCGCCGGCGACTCCTTCCGCACTAGCTTGCCGCAGCCACGGCAGTGCCGGTGCGCAAGGTGCGGCCACAGGGTCTTCAGATAGTCGCAGATCTCGGTCATCGTGCCGACGGTGGAGCGCGTGGTCCGGACCGTGTTGCGCTGCTCGATGGCGATGGCCGGCGGGATGCCCTCGATGCTGTCCACCTGCGGCTTGTCCATCCGGTCGAAGAACTGCCGGGCGTAGGGCGAAAACGTCTCGATGTAACGCCGCTGGCCCTCGGCGAACAGCGTGTCAAACGCCAGCGAACTCTTCCCCGACCCGCTCAACCCGGTGATGACGATGAGTTGGCCGAGCGGCAGGTCGAGGTCGAAGTTCTTCAGGTTGTTGTGCCGGACCCCGCGGAGGCGGATGGCCGGTTGGACTCTCGCTTTCGACATTTTGTAGCGCAAGGTAGGAACGGTCGTCCGGAAGTCAACCAGCCGGCCGGCGAGCGGCCGGTCTCCGGCCTTGCCCACCACCGGCTCGGCGTCATTCTACCGTCCCTTCGGCGAGGAGCGCCTTCGTGGCCTCGGGACCGTAGAGGCCGCGGTTGCTCTGGTTGAACTCGAATTTCAGATGGACCTCCAGGTTCTCCAGCGAGATCAGCTTCCACCGGAGGGGCGCGAAGGCGGGCCGGCCGTCGCGCCCGGTCGTTTCGAGTTCGTAGGCCAGCAGCAGGTGCAACGCGTCGCGGGTCACCTTCGGCGCCGCCGAGGGCGAAAAATAGAACGAGCGTTGCGTGGTGTTCGCGGTTTGGGCGCTGAAGGTCTTTAGTTCGAGATAGCACGGCGCCGGGCCGGAGACCTCCAGGTCCGGGTAGCCGGTGGCTTGTGCTCCGCCGCCGGCGGTCACCGGCGTCCGGGCCAGCAAGCCCACCGCGCGCAAGGCGGCTTTGACCAACGCCTCCAGGCGGTTGCCCGCCTCGTTGGCCCGCGCGGCGAAGAGGCCTTCCTTCCGCGCCCGTTCGCCGGCAAGCGCCGCGGCGCGGAGGATGTTTGCCCGCAGTTCCCGGTGGGCCGGATTGTTCGTGTCAAAGTCGAGGATGCGGTGGCCGGTCGTGTGCTCGATGACGGCCTTGAACGGCAGTCGCTTCGCGGGTTGGGTGAGTTCCGCCAGCGCCGCGGGCAGATTGGAATCCGCGGCGGCGACCCGTTCCGGCGTCCCGGCCCAGACGGTCAGCGGCCCCGCGGCGAGGACGACGGCCGCCCGCCGCCGCGGGTGCGAACAAGCTCCGGTGCGGGAGCAATCCGAGAAGACCCAGGATCATCGCCAAGTAACCCGCGGTGGAGGCCGCTTTGGCGACGGAGGCGGTTGGTCGAAACATGGGCTGCTCTCGCGCCGCACCGCGCGGCGCGACGCAAAATCGCCTCGAAGTCAGCCGCGGTCAACCGCCGCCTTCACAATCCGGGAAACGGCGCGGCGCTGAGGTAGAGCCGGTAGTTCTTGATGCGGCCGTTGGCTTGGTCCTGGCGCGGCAGGCAGCGGAGGCCCGTCACCGTTTGCTCG
>JAJXZI010000188.1 GCA_021780115.1 bacterium
GAGATCGCTGCAGGACTCCTGGATCAACTCCAGCGCGAACCGGTCCGGCGCGAAGAGCGTCGAGCCGGGAAAGGCCAGGATGACGACGGCCTGCTTCTTGTCGCGGGTTTCTTCGGCGCGGGCGGGGAAAGTGCGAAGTGCGAAGTCCGAAGCCCGCGGCGAGTCGGCGGGGGTTTCAGGCTTTTTCCACCCGGCGAAGGCGTTTTCCACCGCTGCCCGAACTTCGGCCGCCTTCACGTCGCCGTAGATGGCGAGGACGCAGTTGTCCGGCGTGGCGAAGCGGCCGTGAAAGGCGCGGAGATCGTCCGCGGCGAGCCGGGCGACGCTGTCCTCGGTGCCGAGGCTGTCGCGTCCGTAGCCGCCGCCGCCAAAGAGGGTGCGGCGCATGAGCAGGATCGCGCTGCGCAGCAGGTCGTCGCGCTGCGAACGAATGGCGGCGAGCTGGACTTCCCGTTCCCGTTCCAGCGCCTCCGCCGGGAAGGCGGGGCGCAGGAGCACGTCGGCCAGGAGTTCCAGGCCGGTGTCGAAGTCGCTGCTCAGAACCTCGGCGGTGACGCCGAAGCTGTTGTTGCCGCCGAAACTGTCGAGGCTGCCGCCGACCGACTCGATCTCGCGGGCGATCTGTTCGGCGCCGCGGGAGGCGGTGCCTTTGAGGAGCATCCGGGCCAGCAACTGCGTCAGGCCGTTGTTCTCCGTCGTCTCGGCCAGCACGCCGCCGCGCAAGGCCGAGCGGAACTCGACGAACGGGAGGCGGTGGTCCTCTTTGACCAGCAGGCGCAGACCGCTGGGCAGCTCGAACCGCTGGATCGGATGATCCGTGGCGGTCTCGAGCCGGACGCTCGCCTTGGGCGCGGTGCCGCCGGGCAGCAGCGCGTAGAGCGTGCGGTTCTCGGCGGTGAGGTATGCGCGGGCCACGCGCTGAAGGTCGGCCGGCGTAATGCGCTTCACCGCGGCGAGGTAGCGTTCGGAGAAATTGAGATCGCTGGCGGAGAGCCAACTGCCGCCCAGGTCATTGGCCTGGCCCTGCATGGTCTTGCGCGTGGCCAGCGTGCCGGCGATGAATTGCTTCACCGCCTTGGACAACTCCGCCGGGGCGACCGCGCCGTCCTTCATCCGCTCCACCTCGGCCAGGAGGGCGTCGCGCGCCGGCTCGAATTGGCCGCCGTCCACCAGGGCGCTGACGCCGATGAGGCCGGGGCTGCCGGGGTTGTAAGTCCAGGCATCGACGGAATGGACCAGGGCCTGCTTTTCGCGCACCTGCTGGTAAAGCCGCGAACTGCGACCGGCGCCCAGCAGCGTGGCCAGCACGTCCAGCACCGGCACGTCCGGATGCCGCACGTCCGGGATGTGCCAACTGAAATGGACGTGGCCCAACTCAATGGCCGCCTCCTCAACGACTACGCGCGGGGCGACTTGTTTGGGTTCCTCCGGCAGCACCGTGGGCGGCAGCGGCCTCTCAATCGCCCGGACGTACGCCTGGGAAATCTGGGCCACCACTTCGTCCGCCTTCACGTCGCCGACGACGACGAAGAACGAGTTGTTCGGCACGTAGCGGGCGCGGTAGTAGCCCCGGATGTCGTCGGGCGCGAGTTGGTTGAAGATGTCCGGGTAGCCGATGATCGTGAAGCGATACGGGCTGCGCGTGTAGGCGACCTCGAAGAGGCGGCGGCTGGAGCGTTGGCCGGGATCGTCCTGGCCCATGTCCATCTCCCGGCGGATCACGTCCATCTCCTTGGCCAGTTCGTCGGGCGGCAGCGTGGCGTTTTGCATCACGTCGCTCAGGATGTCGAGGGCCACCGCCGCGCCGGTGTTGGGGACGTTGATGTAATAGACGGTGCGGTCGAAGGAGGTGTAGGCGTTCATGTAACCGCCGGCTTCCTGGACCTCCTGGTCAATCCGCCCGGCGCCGCGCGTGGTGGTGCCCTTGAAGAGCATGTGCTCCAGCACGTGCGAAAGGCCGGCGCCCAGCCAGCGGCCCTCGTCAATGCTGCCCGTCATGCACCACGCCTGCGCCGAGACCACCGGCGCGGAATGGTCCTCGCGGATGATGAGGTGCAGGCCGTTGGGCAGGCGCGTCAGGAGCGTGCCTGGCGGCAGGGATGGAATGTCGCCCATGTTGGGTTCGGTCATGTGCGGGGAATGTTGCCTAAAAAGGCCGAAAACCAAAATCCGAAAACCGAGGGCAATCCGCCCGCCGAAGGCCGAAGCGGTCTCCAGCCAACAAGGGCGCGGGAGACGCCCAGCTTGAAACGGGCGCCGGAGCGGTTGTAGATTCATCCCGTGACCCCGCAAGCCGCACTCGAAGCCCAGCTCGCCCGCTACCGCGAAATGACTTGCGAGCAGCGCGTAGCCGTGGCGCTCCGTCTGCACGAACTCGCCTGTGAAATGGCGCGCCTGGGCATCCGCCGCCAGCACCCTGAAGCCGACGCCGCTCAAGTCGAGCGGCTGTTGCGCGAACGCCTGGCCCTCGCCCAAGCCGCATGACCGAGCAGGAGCTACTTCTGGATTGCCTGCGTCGGCTCAACGCGGCCGGCATCCCTTACATGCTGACCGGTTCCATGGCCAGCAACGCCTGGGGGATTCCCCGCACGACGCACGACCTTGACTTCGTGATCCAATTGCCGCCGTCGCAAGTTCCGCGCATGGTAACCGCGTTCACGGGCGACTACTTTATTGACGCGCCGGCAGTTCAAGCCGCGTATCAGCCGCCGCATCAGTTCAACGTCATCCACGTCCCGTCCGCGCTGAAAGCCGATTTCTGGATGCTCAAGTCCACCCCGTTCGACCGCGAAATGTTTGGTCGGCGCGTGCGGGACCAGTGGTTCGGCGAACCGCTCTGGCTGGCCACCGCCGAGGACGTGATGCTGCACAAGCTCTACTGGGACAAACTCACGCCCTCCGAGCGGCAGCGGGGTGACGTAGCCGGCGTCCTGGCCGTGCAAGGCGCGAGGCTTGATCGGACTTACCTCCGCCGCTGGGCGGCTGAAATCGGCGTGACGGACACGCTGGAAGACGCACTGGCTGGCCGATTCAGGCCCAAGCAGACCTGAACTGCTGCTCCGACAAGCGGCGCGAAATGGTCCTCACGGATGTTGAGATGCCGGCGGATGGGCCGCCGATTCGCTTCGGAACTCGGCTCCAGATTCCGCCCCCTCAGGCGTCGGCCGGCTTGGTTGCGGGTCGGGGAACGGCCGGTTGGGTGGACGGTAAAAACGGCTTCCGAAAGGCCTCCTCGAACTCGTACCCGCCGGCGAAATCGGCGCGCGTGTCTTTCTCGGTTCGGGCCAGCAGGCCGGTCTCCACCATGTTGAAGACGATCTCGCCAAAATCCTCGCCCGACCGCACGCCCCACTCCTCGAAGACCGTCAGTGCCATGGGGCCGAACTGCTGGAGGGCGTACTCGCGGATGCCCCGCAATAACTCCTGCCCGGACACGTGCCGCACCTGGCCCTTGGACTCCTTGGCCACGAGCCGCTGCGTGAAATCCAGCGCGTCGCGGAGAAAGAGGTACGCTTCCGGGTGATACCGCCGGTCTTTGGCGGCGATCTGTTCGACGGCGTCTTCGAAATTGACTTCCTGCATAGCTTCAGGGTGTGGCGCTCCGGCCGGCCGGGGCGGGCGGATGCGCCGTGCGGTAAGCCTTCACCGCCCAGCCGCTCACCAGCAGAAGGAGCACGAGGCACAGCACCCGTTGTTCTTGCCTGGTCAGATGCACCACCGGGCCAAGCTAGCAGACCCGCGGCCATCGGCAACGCCGAAGTCTCTCCCCGCCGCTCGGTCCGCCGGGTCGGTGCTGGGGAACCACACGCGCCCGCGTGGCTCCCATTTGACAGCCGGTTTGGTCTTCCTTAGCCTCGCCGCCATGAACGCGAAGCGAGGTTGCTGGGTCCGGCGGGTTGGTCGTTCGCTCCTTCCCCGTGGCGGAGTGTCCGCCGCCGGCTGGGTTCTTTTCCTGGCTCTTGCCGGAGGCGGGTCCGCGGACGCCATCGACTCCGCCGCCGTCAAGAAGCTCTTCGCCCATCCGCCGCGCGAATATTCCAGCGGCCCGCTCTGGGTGTGGAACGACCTGCTCACCGAGCGCGAAATCCGCGACACGATGCGCGACCTCGCCGGCCAGCAAGTCAAACAGGTCTTCGTCCATCCACGGCCCGGCCTGATGACGCCTTACCTCAGCCCGGATTGGTTCCGGCTCTGGAAGGTGGCGCTCGCCGAGGCCCGGCGCCTCGACATGAACGTGTGGATTTACGACGAGAATTCGTATCCGTCCGGCTTCGGCGGCGGCTGGGTGCCGGAGTTGATGCCCGAAGCGCGCGGCCAGGGGCTGGTTCTGCGCGAAGCGCAAAGCGCGCCGAAGTGGGACACCAACACGCTGGCCGTGTTCCGCCTCGAAGGGAACCCGCCTGAAAACGTCAGCGCGCGGATCAAGGCCGGCGAGGCCTTGCCCGAAGGACGCTACCTGGTCGCGTCGGTTGTGCGCGCCGGCAACTCGCCGTGGACGGCCGGCCGTTCCTACGTCAACCTGCTCACGCCCGGCGTCACCGAGAAATTCCTCGCCGTGACGCACGAGGCCTACCGGCGCGAGATCGGCGGGGAATTCGGCCGGCGCGTGCCTGGCGTGTTCACGGACGAGCCGAACATCCAGCCCGCCGGCGGCCTGCCGTGGTGCGACGACCTGCCGGAGCAGTTCCAGCAGCGCTGGGGCTACGACCTGCTTGATAACCTGGCGAGCTTGACCAAGGAGATTGGTGACTGGCGCAAAGTCCGCCACAACTACTTCGCGACGCTCAACGCGCTGTTCATCGAGCGCTGGAGCAAGCCCTACCACGATTACTGTCAGGCGCATCACCTCGAATGGACCGGCCACTACTGGGACCACGAGTGGCCGAACTGCGGCGCCGTGCCGGACAACATGGCGATGTATGCCTGGCATCAGCGCCCGGCGATCGATTGCCTGATGAACCAATACGCCGAGAACACCCACGCCCAGTTCGGCAACGCCCGCATGGTGAAGGAGCTCTCCAGCGTCGCCAACCAACTCGGGATGAAGCGCACGCTCTGCGAAGTCTATGGCGCCGGCGGTTGGGACCTGCGCTTCGAGGACATGAAGCGCATTGCCGACTGGCTGGCCGTGCTCGGCGTCAACACGATGGACCAGCACTTGTCTTACGTCACGATCCGCGGCGCGCGGAAACGCGATCATCCGCAGTCGTTCTCCTATCACGAGCCGTGGTGGGAGGCGTATCACGTCTCGGCGAGTTACCTCTCTCGCCTTTGCGCCGCGCTCTCGCAAGGCGAGCAGATCAACCGCATCCTCGTGCTCGAACCGACGACGACCGCATGGATGTACCAAGGCCATGAGGCAAAGCTGAAGGAACTCGGCGACACGTTCTTCAACTTCGTCCGGCAGCTTGAAGCCGCGCAGATCGAATACGACTTGGGCGACGAAGACATTATTGCTCGGCACGGCTCGGTCAGCGGCAATGAGTTGAAGGTCGGCCAGCGGAGTTACGCGGTCGTCGTGCTGCCGCCGGGTATGGAGAACGTGCGTGGCGAGACGGCGCGGCTCGGTGAGGAATTCCTGAACGCCGGCGGCACGGTGGTGTGCTTCGGCGCGGCACCGTCTCGCGAGGATGGCAAAGAGTCCGAGCGACTCGCGCCGGCCACGGGGGAACCGGGATGGGTTTCGGCGAAAGCGGAAGACGCCCCGCAAGTGCTCCGGCGGTGGACCAAGGCCGGGGAATTCACCATCCAACTGTCCGCCAAAGGGCATGGTTTCCTATTCCACATGCGTCGCCAGCTTGACGACGGTGAGCTCGTCTTCCTAGCAAACCTGAGCCTTGAGCTTCCCGAAGGGGGGACCATCGAGTCGCCTTTGCATGGAGTTGAGCAGTGGAACCTGCAGACCGGAACCGTCGCGCCATATCCGTTCCAGAACGCTGGCGCTGGCGTGATGGCCAAGTTCGACCTGCCGCCATCGGGCAGCCTCCTCCTGTTCCTATCCAAGAAGCCGCTCCAGCCGATCCCAGCATTGGCGGAGACGACCACTACTATCGCCGCCACCGGCTCGTCCAAAATCCACCGCATCGCCCCCAATGTTCTCACGCTCGACTACGTGGACGTCACCGCCGGCGGCGCGACGCGCACCAACGTCTATTTCTACCCGGCCAACCAGTTCGTCTGGCAGCAAAACGGGATGGCCCGCGACCCGTGGGACAGCGCCGTGCAATTCAAGGACGAGATCATCCGCCGGACCTTCCCGTCCGGCAGCGGCTTCGCGGCGAGCTACCGCTTCACCATCGAAGGCGCCGTGCCGAAGAACCTCGCCCTCGTCCTCGAGCGGCCCGACCTCTACACCATCACCTGCAACGGCCGGCCGGTGGCGCCGGAGAAAGGCGCCTGGTGGTTGGACAAGGCGTTTGGCCGGATCCCCATCGGTTCGGCCGCGCGCGTCGGAGCAAACGTCGTCTCCCTCCAGGCGTCGCCGTTCACGGTGTTTCACGAACTGGAATCGGCCTACGTGCTCGGCGACTTCGCGCTCCACCCCGCTGACAAGGGATTCGTCATCGCGCCCGACCAACCGCTCCGGCTCGGCGCCTGGAACGAACAAGGCGCCCCGTTCTACGCCCAGGGGGTCGCGTACCGGCAGCACTTCGCGGTGGAGCGGCGCACGGGCCGTTACGTGGTTTCGCTCCCGAAGTGGTACGGGAGCGTGGCGAAAGTCAGCGTCAACGGCAAGCTGGCCGGCTACGTCGCCGCCTCGCCGTGGGAATGCGACGTGACGCCGCGGATCAAACGCGGCGACAACGCGGTCGAAGTGGTCGTCCTCGGCACGCTGAAGAACACGCTCGGCCCGCACCACGGCAAGCCGGGCCGGGGCGCCGCCTGGCCGAACATGTTCCAGAACGGCCCGAAGGACGGCCCGCCGCCGGGCGCCAGCTACGACACCATCGGCTACGGGCTGTTGGAACCGTTTGTGTTGAAACAAATCGTGAGGCAGTAAGCGGCTGCCGCCCCCCGCGTGGGCTTAACCCGGTTTGATGGACACCTTGGGGGGGCGGGGCGCACGGGTATTTTAGGTTAGTTGGAGTTCAAAGTCCACAGGTGATTGAAAGCCAAGGGCGTTGTGGCGCCGCACCCGGTTGTAGTATTTTTCAACCTAGTTAAAAAAATCATCGGCGGCTTCGGCGCGGGTGGCATAGCCGCCGCGGGCCTCGGCCAACCCCACGCATTCGCGTTTGTAGGTGGCGTGGAAGCTTTCCATCGCGGCGTTGTCATAAGGATTGCCGGATCGGCTCATGCTCGGTTCCAGACCGGCAGACGTCAGCCAGTCGCGATATTCCCTGCTGGCGTATGGCACGCCGCGATCACTGCGGTTCACCCCTTCAGCTTCCGCTCCAAAGTCTCCCCCGCCAGCGCCGGGTTCGCCTTGCCTTTGCTGAGTTTCATCACCTGACCCTTGAGGAAGTTCAGCGCGGCGGTCTTGCCGGCGCGGAAATCGGCGGCGGGGCCGGGATGGGCGGCGATGACGTCGTCGCAGAATTTCTCGACAGCGCCAGCATCGCTGAGCTGGGCCAGACCTTTTCTTTCCACGATGGCCACGGGTCGGTCGCCAGTGGCGAACATCTCGGCAAACACCTCCTGAGCAATCTTACCGCTGATCCGGCCGCCGTCCACGAGCGACACCAGTTCGAGGATCGCCTCGGACGGAAACTTCACGCCGGCCAGCGCCGTGCCGGTTTCGTTGATCTGGGCGCGGAGGTTGTTGATGACCCAGTTGGCGACGGCCTTCGGGTTTCTGGCCTGCGGGGCGATGCGCTCGAAGTAGTCGCCCAGCGGCACGTCGTTCTTGAACGTCTCCGCGTCCGGCGCGGGCAATTCGTAGTCGCGCATGAACCGCTGTTTGCGCGCCAGTGGCAACTCCACCACCCGCGCCTGCACCTCGGCCCGCCAAGCGTCGGTCGGCGCAAACGGCATCAGGTCCGGTTCCGGGAAATACCGGTAGTCGTGCGCGTGTTCCTTGGTGCGCATTTCTTCGGTCACGCCCGCCGCGTCGTCCCAGCGCCGGGTGGATTGGATGAGCTTGCTGCCATTCTTCACGACTTCGATCTGCCGCGGGATTTCGTAGGCCAGCGCCCGCCGCACGCCGGAGAACGAGTTCATGTTCTTGATCTCGATTTTGGCGCCCAATTCCTTGGTGCCGACCGGGCGCACGCTCACATTCACGTCGCAGCGCACCATCCCCTTCTCCATGTCGCAGTCGCTCACGCAGCCATAGATGAGGATTTCCTTGAGCGCGTTCAGATACTCGTAGGCCATGTCGGCGTTGGTGAGGTCCGGCTCGGAGACGATCTCCAACAACGGCACGCCGGCGCGGTTGAAGTCCACGCCGCTGTTCCGGTCGAAATGGAAATTCTTGCCGACGTCTTCCTCCAAATGCGCCCGGGTGACGCGGACACGGGCGATCCGATCCGCGAACTCGAAATCCACGTAGCCGCCCATCGCCGAGGGTTGGTCGTACTGGGTGATCTGGTAATTCTTTGGCATGTCCGGATAGAAATAATTTTTCCGGTCGAACTTGGCGCGGGGCGGCAGCGTGCCGTGCAGCAGCAAGCCGGTGAGCGCCGTCAGGCGCAGCGCCTCGTCGTTGGCGACGGGCAACACGCCCGGCAGCCCGAGGCAGACGGGGCAGACGTGGGTGTTGGGCGGCGCGCCGAACTCGTTGGCGCAGCCACACCACATCTTCGACTTCGTCTTGAGCTGGACGTGCGTTTCCAGACCGATGACAGCTTCGTAATCCATAAATTGGGCCGGATTCAACCACGGAAGGGCGCGGATGAACACGGATTTTTCGTGGGAGAGAACGCGCCCGGTTCAACCGCAGCGGCGGCACGGTTGTGGACTTTCCCCGGACGGAAGACCGGCTGCCCCTCGGCCTCACTCTTTTGTAGATGTCGTGCGTGCCGATGGTCAGCGGCGCCACTGTGTCGCCGTCCCAATAGAAGGTGGCGCGCAAGGCGATGGTGCGTTTCACTGTCCTCCACCCTGCGTTGACGGCCGTCCGCAGCGTGGCCCCGGCGCCTCGCCACTGCGAACGCGTCCGCGCGAAACCGCGGGAAGCAAAGTCCTTGCGCCCGGCGTGGTCGTGACCAAGAATCCCGCCGTCTTTATGCCATCTAAAGCTTCGATAGCACCGGCCGCAGCCTGGGAAAACCTGGTCAAGGCGCGGTTGCGCCAGGGCCAGTCCGTGTTCGGAGTGGTCATCGCCGTCAACAACGTCGAGGTCGCGGCGCACGCCGCCGGCCTGGGGTTCGACTTTCTCTGGCTGGAGATGGAGCACGCGCCGCTGGCGCTGGAGACGGTGCGTAATATCGTTCTGGCCACACGCGGGCTGCCGGCGGTGCCGTTCGCCCGCCCGCCGGTCAACGAACTCTGGACCGCCAAGCGGCTCCTGGACGCCGGGGTGCTCGGCGTCATTTTCCCGTTTACCCGCACGCCGGAGCTGGCCCGGCAGGCCGTGGCGGCGTGCCGCTATCCGCCAGCCGGATTGCGCGGCTCCGGCGCGGACCTGGCCCAGATGCGCTGGCCGGCCCCGCAGGGCTATCACGATTTCGCGGACGACAATGTCCTGGTCATCGCGGTGGTCGAGGACACCCGCGCGGTGGACCAGATTGAGGAAATCGCCGCCACCCCGGGGCTGGACGTGCTGTTCATCGGCACGAGCGATCTTTCGTTTTCCCTCGGTCTGCGCGGGGCGCAGGATCATCCCCGGCTTGACGCAGCGGTGGCGAAAATCCTGGCGGCAGGCCGAAAGTACGGCAAGGTGCTCGGCCGGCCGGCGCGCTCGGCGGCGGAGGTCCAGCGGTTCCAGGACCAAGGCTTCCGGTTCTTCATGACGGCGACGGAGTTGGATTTGATGGCGGCCGGCGCGGACCAACTCCTTGGCCCGCTTGGCCGGTCGCGGCCCGCGGCCGCCGCCGGCGGCCTGTGACTTGGCGGAGGGTGAGGGACTCGGAGGCAATGCCGGCCAGCCGGTTCCCGGCGCCTGAGGAAGTGGCCAACAGCGGATTGAAAGCCGGCCGCCAACCGCTATGCTTCTGGCACGGCTCAAAGCGACGGCTTGAACGCTCCCCCCGTGGGCGGCGCGAGAGGGCGGACGCCCCGGCCGCGTGTGTCGGGAGTTGCGATTTACCAATTTAACGAAAGCGACAGATATGAACATGAGTCAGATCGGCAAACGGATCGTCCTGTTTCTGGTGGTGAACCTGCTGGTGATGACCACCGTCACGGTGATTCTTGGCGTGCTGGGCGTCGGACGTTATTTCCCGCAAGGCGGGCTGGCGGGCTTGGCGGTGCTGTGCCTCGTCTGGGGCATGGCGGGATCGTTTGTCTCGCTCGCGCTGTCCCGGGTCATGGCCAAGTGGCTCATGGGCGTCCAAGCCATCCCGGCGGACACCAACGATCCGACGCTGCGGGAACTGGTGGACACAGTGCATGGGCTGGCGCGGGCCGCCGGTCTGCCGGCCTTGCCGGAGGTCGGGATCTACGAGTCGCCCGACGTGAACGCCTTCGCCACCGGCCCGACGCGCTCCCGCGCGCTGGTGGCCGTGTCCACCGGCCTGCTCCAGAACATGGGCCGGCGCGAAGTCTCCGGCGTGCTGGGCCACGAAATCGCCCACGTCGCCAATGGCGACATGGTGACGATGGCGCTGGTCCAGGGCGTCGTGAACGCCTTCGCCATGTTTTTGGCGCGGGTGCTGGCCTTCGCCATCAGCCAAGCGATGCGGTCGCGCGACGACGACCGCGGTGGCGGTTGGATCGAATGGATTCTCGTCATGGTTTTCCAGAACGTCTTCATGCTGCTGGGCTTCATCGTGGTGGCCTGGTTTTCGCGGCAACGCGAATTCCGCGCGGATGCCGGCGGCGCGCGCTACGCCGGCCGGGAGAACATGATCAACGCCCTGAAAACGCTGGGGCGCCTGCACGATCCGGAGATCGCCGCCGCGGACGCGCAACGGGCGCCGTCCTTCCAGGCGCTGAAAATCTCCGGCGCGACCGGCGGGATGGCCTCGCTGTTTGCCACGCACCCGCCGCTCGAAGCGCGCATCGCCCGGCTCGAACAGGGCGCGGTCTGAGCGCGGGTTGGGCGGGCGCCGGCGGGCGCGCGTTCACGGCGGCCCGAGTTGGGCGCGGTAATTGAAGCGGTCGTTGGGCGCGGCGTCGCCATTGAGAGTGAAGTCGCTCCAGTCCCCGGTCTGCTGGATGTTGTCCGCCCACTTGAAGTCGATCGTCGCCGTCGCGTTGGTCAGGCCGAGGGCGGAGCGCGGGACGGCCAGTTCCAGCTCGTTGCCGGTGCAGCGATAGTTCACGGTCCGCGGCGCCCCCCAGGAATAACCCGCGCCGGTGTGGCGCTCGAGCGTCGTCGTTTTCGCGCGGACGTTCGTGCGGTTGACCACGAAGTCGTAGCCCAGCCAACCGGTGCGCGGATCGTGGTCGGTGTCGAGGAACAACAGCATCCAGTTGGCGTCGGTGGGCGCGGTGATCGGCGCGCGGGTGCGGACGTAGAAATAAAAGT
>JAJXZI010000257.1 GCA_021780115.1 bacterium
TCTGACGACAAGCCAGCTCTGGAGAACCTGGAGGTTGGCAAGCCGCCTGACGGGATGAATTACACGCATACTCGTCTGCGCTTCCTCAGGAAAGATCAAACTTTCGTATGGATCAGCATCAATGCCCGTTGTGTCCGCGATTCGGTCTCGGGCGAGCCTCGCTAGCACGTTCTTTGCATGCGCGACATCACGGGTCGCGCGGTTCTGGAGGAAAGGCTGTCCGCCTTGGCCATGACGGACGCCCTTACCGGGCTTTGGAACCGGAGAGCCTTCGATCAGGCGCTGCGGCGGGAATGGAAACGGACCTCCCGCAAGGAGTCGGATCTCTCGCTGCTTCTGCTCGATCTCGACCACTTCAAGCCGCTGAATGACCAGTACGGGCATCCATTGGGGGACGAATGCCTGGCCGCGGTGGCCTCAACGATCAGCGATAAGGTGCGCGCTACGGATGTCGTATGCCGCTGGGGAGGAGACGAAGTGGCGATCATTCTTCTCGCCACGGACCAGGCGGGCGCGCTTAGAGCGGCAGAGAAAATACGCTCCGCAGTTGAAGCTCTGCGATTCCGCGTGAAGAAGGACTCCGGTGAATGGGTGTCCGTGACCGCAAGCATCGGGTTGGCCACCGCGCAGGCGGAGCCGGAGGGAACGATCACCACGCCTTACGACCTGCTCCAGACGGCGGACAAAGCTTTATATCAGGCAAAGCACGAAGGGCATAATCGGGTGGTGGGGGCCCCGCCTCTGGCTCTCGGCAAATAGCGGATGCGATGAGAGGCCGAAGGTGGTACTCAGGGGCTGGGCGGTTGCTGGGAAGACCACCCGGCGGCACCGGCGGTGAGCGACGCAGGTCTGTTGGCTATGCCGGTGACGTTTAATTTTGCAGGTGGACGCGGAACAAGAGCGGTTCATCAGATCCTGCATCTTCTACTGGGACAAACTCCGTGCGGCGTGATTGCGCCGCACGATGAGGCCGCCATTTGCAACGAGCCTGCAAATCGCCGATGCGGCTGTCGTAACCTGCCGCTTCAGCGCAGCGTGACGCTTTGCGCCACAACGTACGGCGGCGTCATCGCCGTGTAAAGCAAGCCATTACTCTGCTCAATGAGCCAACCTCTGACGGAGACAACGTCGTTGACCGCCAGCCCGGAGAAATTGTCCGGGTTGAAGCCTTGATAAGTCGTTTGCGACGTAGTCTCCACCGGCGTTTGAATCAGCGCCACGAATGTCGGGCAGGCGACAGTGCCGGATATAGGTAAACATGGGGGGTATTCGGCATAGGTTAGTGTAAACTCCGGTGCGCTGATTGCCGACACAGTGCCCGTGAATTGGCCAGGCTCGAGTTGCACGTTGTTGGTCGATAAGGTGCATGCCGGAGGAGAACCCCAACCGCCGCCGATCACCCAATTGGTCGCGCAGGAGAGCGATTCCGAGTCGACGGCGACCCGGAGATCCTGACCGTAGGTCAGGTTCAAAGAACTCGAGAAGACGGCCTCGGACGGGAGGGTGAAGCCCTTGCTGTCGATGGAGAAATTCGCGCCACTGTCGAGCATGACCGTGGCCACGCCACCCAGCGGAACAGCGGTAGAACTGGGGAACTGGCTGTGCAAAAGCAGCTTGATGTGCCCGGCATCAAACCCAATCACTGTACCCTCAACGAGCTGCGGATTCGTGGACCCATTCGCTAACAAGATCAGTTCCGCGGCCAGCAAGTTTCCATTGCTTCCTACGCTGGCCACCTGGACCTGCACGAGCATACCGGGGCGAAGGCAGGAAAGAACTCCGGGGCTGGCACACGGCGGAAAATCGGTAAAGACAGTGTTGCTGTTGACGTTGATCGTGAAAGTCTTGCCCCAGGGCGCTTCAAGCGTGAACTCATTCTGATCGGCGCTCACCGTCCCGACAGTCCCTGTGAGCCAGCCGAAGGGAGGAACCGCCGATGCGGGGGCCGAAGGCAACTGCGCCAGAGTGATGCCGTTCGTCACGCCGAGGTTCACCGAAAGATCCGACTGAATGACGGTGTTGAGATGGAAATCGATGAGCAAGCCAAACGGAGTATTTGCCGCGACCGTGATCGGAAACGGTTTTCCGGTGAAACTCACCGTAGCGGAGTTGTCGATGGTGGGCGTGAGGCTGCAAATACTGCCCACGGCGCAGGAGGTGCCCAGTGCCGCATCGGAGACGTTGTAAACCACCAGCTCCGGGTTGGCGAAAGTCAGACTCAGGCTGGTGTAGTTTCCCGCGGCCACGTTCGCATTGTTCAAGAACGCCGTGAGCGCCTGCAGTTGGCTGACGTCGATCTGAATGGGGGTGTTGTTGAGCAGAGAGACAGTCGAGCCCGATGTGGACGTTAAAATTGCGCCTGTCACGCTGACCTGAAAAAACAGGACCGAAACGCCGGCCGGCGGATCGTCAGTCATCGAGATAGAGACGGGCGCGGTGGCTCCCGAGGGGGACGTGCCGCCGCCGTTGACGACGTTCGATCCGCATCCGGCCATCAGCAAGACAACGATAGCCGCGACCAAGGTAGAAAGCGATGGATTCCGCACGATAAGCCTCCTGGCCAGGCGTTTCCGCGGAGACCCCAGAATACTCCATATTACTACTGGACACAAACTCCGCCCCGGGCGATCCCGGAGCGTCCGCGGAGAGCGGATTGCTGCGTTCGATGAGCGCCGGCTCAGTTAGCCTTTGCAGGCTCGCTGGCCGAGTTTGTGTCTGAACCTTTGGCAGTCGTGGCTTCTTGATGTCGGTGCCGCCCTTGAAGATAGCGCGGTCCATAATATCTGATAAGCACATTTATCAGATGTAATGAAGGCCGGAGGATCCGCCCATGACCACCGCCCTCGCCCCCATCCGCCGGCCCGCCGCCCGAGCGCTGCCCGCCCTGGTCCAAGCCTCCGGCAAGCGCGCCGGCGTCCGCATCTTGGAATTCTTCGCGGTCAACATTA
>JAJXZI010000339.1 GCA_021780115.1 bacterium
AGAAGCAAGTTACCACACTGAAGGCCGCTGCTGCCGTGTTGGGCGAGCGGATTCCTGACAGTGCGAACTGGTCGCTCCTTCTTGAGTACCCCATCCCTCGCCGGCAGAAGCGAATCGACGCCATTCTCTTGGCCTCCGACGTCATCTTGTGCCTGGAGTTCAAGACGGAGGAGAAAACGCACAGCCGACAAGCGCAGCAGCAAGCCGAGGACTACGCGCTTGACCTGCGGGACTTTCACGAGCAGAGCCGAGGCCAGCGCATCGTGCCAGTCTCGGTGGCGCTCAAGGCTGAATCCGTGGAAGACGAGCGATCAGTTCACACAGACGACCCTGTCCGTCCGGTCGTTTTAGCCTGCGCTCCCGACCTTGGCCAACGCATCGCGTCTGCGTTTCAAAACGAGACCCGTTTAGATCATCCGTCGATTGACGCGACAGCCTGGGATCTATCGGCGTATCGGCCAGTGCCAACCATCATTGAGGCCGCCGAGGCGCTCTTCGCCGGGCACAACGTCCGCGAGATTGCCCACTCCTACGCCGGAGCGATCAACCTCACGCTCACATCGGATAAGCTGGTGGAAATCATCCAGCGCGCTCAGCGGGAGCGACTCAAGGTGGCGTGCTTCGTGACCGGAGTTCCGGGCGCAGGCAAGACACTGGCGGGACTGAACGTGGTCCACAACCCGGTGCTGCGGCAACAGGGCCGTCCCCCCGGCGTCTTTCTTTCAGGCAACGGCCCGCTGGTGAAAATCGTCTCCGCTGCCATCGCGCGCGACTTTCGGCGACGGACCAACGCGGGCGGCGGGGAGAGAACGACTGGAACTTTCATTCAGAACGTCCACGCCTTCGTTCGCGACGCGCTCGACAAGCCAGACAAGGCGCCTGCTGAGAACGTCATCGTGTTCGACGAAGCCCAGCGCGCCTGGGACGCGGCCCATAACGCGAAGAAGACCGGTTCCGAACTGTCAGAGCCGGAAACCGTGTTGTCCATCATGGACCGGCATCGCGACTGGGCCGTCGTGGTCGCGCTGGTGGGTGGCGGACAGGAAATCCACAACGGCGAAGCGGGACTGGCTGAATGGGGTCGCAGTCTGTGCGCGCGGTTCCCGCACTGGCGCATAGCGGTTTCGCCTCAAGCTCTCGCGGGTGACACCAGTGTTTCTGGGCATCGGCTATTTCCAGACGGAAACAGCGTTCCTTCGCCGCTCATCCAAGAGCCGGCGCTTCATCTCGAAGTAAACGTCCGCTCCTTTCGGGCACGGCGCCTTGCTGACTGGGTGGAAGCCCTTCTGGCTAACGATGCCTCGAAAGCTTCCGCCATCGTCTGCGACTTGCAGGATTTCCCGTTAACGCTGACGCGTTCGCTTGCGACGGCGCGGGCGTGGCTTCGGGAGTACGCACGCGGCCTTCGTCGGTGCGGACTGGTTGCCAGTTCTGGTGCGATTCGCCTCCGCCCTGAGGGACTCGAACTATCGTCCGGTTTCCGCCAGGGCAATCGCGATCTCTACGTTCACTGGTTCCTCGCAGAACCGTCAGACGTGCGCTCCTCGAACCAACTCGAAGTGGCGGCTTCTGAATTCGAATGCCAGGGCCTGGAACTCGACTGGGTTGGAGTCTGCTGGGGTGGGGACTTGCTTCGGAACCTCCACAGTGGAGGCTGGGTTTTTCGGTGCTTCTCCGGCAGCCGCTGGGGCAGCGTCACAAAGGACATCGACAGGCAATACCTTCTCAACACCTACCGCGTTTTGATGACCCGCGCTCGTGAAGGCATGGTCATTTGGGTGCCGACTGGAGACGCGAGCGACCCCACGCGGTCTCCGTCTGAGTTCGATGCGGTTGCCGACTACCTCAGCCGCTGCGGCATGCCGAGACTGTAGGCGAGACTGCCTGGGGCGGCTGGCAGCATTTTGGAACTCGTGCTTCAGTTCAGTTGAGGGATGAATTCCCAGTGACTTCAAGCGCGACTGGCCAGCCGCTGCGGGCGTAGCGGCGGCGCTTGGCCTCTTCTATCTCGGGCAGGACGAGTTGCGCTTCGGGCCAGGATTCCTCGTCCCTGCCGTAGTCCAGCGCGTTGTCGGGGTGCAGGCCGGGGAAGAGGAAGAGCAGCGCGTGCCAGCCGCGGAGGAATTCCTCCTTGGGCAACGCCCGCAAGGCGCGCCGATCCAGCTTGGCCAAGCACTCCAACTCGTGGGCGACGGCGGCGCGGGAATGGGGAGCACACGCGGCCCGCGTGTCGTTCGCGACGGCCCGCCGCGAACCATCGAGAGTCTGACTGGAGGTGCGTTCGGCGAGACCGCCGAACGCGGCAGGCGGGCCGCCTGCGCTCCCCAGAAACTCCTTCGGCGCCGGGCCGGTTGATATTGATCTCCTTCTCCACCGCCTTGGACTGCGGTCCGCCGGTGGGTTTGGCGTTCTTCTGCTTGGTCAGCGAAATGCCGTCGCCGGCAATCAGGGAGCGGAGTGCATCCGCGGCGGGCGGAAGCGCTTTTTACTTCCAGTACGGGCACCGCACCCAGCGCTGCGGCTCGACTTCCACCAGTTCGGGAATCGCGCGGGAACACTCCGGTTTCGCGATCGGGCAGCGCGGCGCGAAGCGGCAGCCGGGCGGGAAATCACCGTGGCGCGGCACGGTGCCGGGGATCGTCGCCAACCGGGTGGCGCCGCCGCCGGGTTTCGGCACGGAGTGGATCAGCGCCCGGGTGTAGGGATGCCACGGCCGGCGCAGCAACTGCGCCGCGGGCGCCCGCTCCACGATCTGTCCGGCATACATCACCGCCACGCGGTCGGCCATGTCGCCGACGATGCCCAGGTTGTGCGTGATGAGCAGGATGGCCATGCCGAGGCGCTGCTGGAGGTCGCGGAGCAGTTCGAGAATTTGTGCCTGGATGGTCACGTCGAGCGCGGTGGTCGGCTCGTCGGCCACCAGCAGCTTCGGCTCGCTGGCCAGCGCCATCGCCAGCATCACCCGCTGCTGCATCCCGCCGGACATCTGCCACGGGTAATCCCGGAGGCGCGCTTCCGGCGCGGGGATTTTCACCAGTTGGAGCAGGCGGACCACCTCCGCGTCCGTCGCCTGGTCCGGGCGATGCAGCTTGAGGGACTCCTTGATCTGGCTGCCGACGCGGAAGACCGGGTTCAGCGACACGCCCGGTTCCTGGAACACGTAGCTCACCACGCCGCCGCGAATCCGGCGCAACGCGGCCGGGGTCATCCGCAGCACGTCGTGGCCGTCGAGCAGGATTTCGCCGCCGGCGTAGCGGGCGGGCGGCGTCGGCACCAGCCGGGCGATGGACAGGGCGGTGACGCTCTTGCCGCAGCCGCTCTCGCCCGCCAGGCAGAGTGTTTCCCCGGTCCCGACGGTCAGGGACACCCCGTCCACGGCGCGCAGGCTCGTTTCGCCGGTGACGAAGTCGAGCGTCAGGTTCCGGATTTCGAGCAGCGGCATGGAGGCGGGGCGGCTGGGCCGGACTGGTGGTTCGCGGGCACGCCGCCTTGGGTAAATCATCCCCGGGGCGAAGGAAAGTCCGAATGCCGGCCCACGCGGCCGCATCCCCCGGCGCGCGGCGTGACGGCGGCTGGTTGACGGGGTCGCCGGGCGCCGGCACCTTGGCGGCGCCTCTTGAGGCAAACGCATGGCCGAAATCGTCCCAGCCTACGCGGGCAGCGAATTGCAGGCGGTGAAGTCGCTCATCGTCGAATACGCCGTCTCGCTGCAGTTCCACCATTGCTTCGACACCTTCGCGGACGAGTTGGCCCGGCTGCCGGGCGAATACGCGCCGCCGACCGGCCGGCTGTTCCTGGCGCGGCACGCGGGCGAACCCGCCGGCTGCGGGGCGCTGCGGCGCAATCCCGACGGCGTGGCCGAAATGAAGCGCCTCTATGTCCGGCCCCAGTGCCGGGGATTGGGCCTCGGGCGGAGGTTGGCGGAAGCGCTGATGCGGGAAGCGCAGCGCGCCGGCCATCGGCGGATGCGCCTCGACACGTTGCCGTCCATGACCGCGGCCATTGCGCTCTACCAGTCGCTGGGGTTCCAGCGGGTCGCCGAAGCGGTGCGCTGCGGCTCTTCGGTCCCGTCGTTGCTGATGGAACTGGATTTCCCGGCGCCGCAACCGCCGGGGTGAACGCGTCCGGTTTCGGATTTGACCGCTGCCGCCGCGGCCCACCCAAAACATTGTCCGCCCGGTGGTGTTTGCTAAAGTGGGCCAGATGCCAGTCGATGCCGATGCCGAGCTGATGCGCCGCGTCAAGCGCGGCGACATGCGCGCCTTCGCCGAACTGGTGGACAAATACCAGCAGCCGGTGATGAACCTGCTGGCGCGCACGTTGCGCGACGAGACCGAGGCGGAGGACCTCGCCCAGAACGTCTTCGTCCAGATCTTCAAGTCGGCGGACCGCTACCGCGAATCGGCGAAGTTCACCACCTGGCTGTACACCATCGCGCGCAACCTGTGCCTGAATGAAATCCGCCGTCGCGCGCGCCACCCGGCCGAACCGCTCGACGGCCCGCCGACCGAACACGCCGACCAGCCCGCGCGCCAGTACGAGGACCGGAAGGTGTTTTCGCCGCCGGACGCGCTGCTCCACGGCGAACTGGAGGAGAAAATCGAGGAGGCGTTGGCCAGCCTGCCGGAGAACCAGCGCACCGCCCTGTTGCTCTGCCGGCAGGAGGAATTGAGTTACGAGGAAATCGCGACGGTGCTGGGCTGTTCGGTCGCGGCCACCAAGTCGCTCATCCATCGCGGGCGGGAAACGCTGAAGCAGAAATTGAAGCCGTATCTGCAAACCGGCGCGTGGAAGGACGCGCCAAAATGAAAGCAACTTTGGCGCGCGGACGGTTTTTATATTGCTGAAAACCCGATGAACAACGCCTCGCTTTACCAACGGCTGCGGGAAACCGGCTGGCGGCGCGACCTCAGCGGCGCGGAGACGGCCGAGTTGCGCGCCTGGCTCGCCGCGCATCCGGAGGCCCGGCCGGACTGGGAACTGGAAGAGCAGTTGACCCGGTCCCTGCGCGGGTTGCGGGCGGTGCCAGTGGCGTCGAACTTCACGGCGCGCGTCCTCCAGGCGGTGGAGACGCAGTGCGACGTCCCGGCGCGCGCGGCCGGGCGGCGCTGGTGGCGTCCCTTGGTCTGGGCGCCCCGTTTCGCCTGGCTGGCGGTGGCGCTGGCGGCGGGACTGTTCACCTACCATCAGCACGAAGCCGCCCAGCGGCACGCGCTCGGCGAGAAGATTGCCGCCGTTTCCAACGTGAAGACCGTGCCGAGTCCGGAAATCCTCCAGGATTTCGACGCGATCCGCCGCCTGGGGCAGGCCCCGCCCGCCGACGTGGCCCTGCTGAAGGTCCTGGAATGAGGCTCCGCCCGGCGAGAAATCTGATCGCCGCCGCGCTCCTGGTGGTGCGGCTGCCCGCGTTCGCCGCCGACGCCCCGCCGGCCCCGAACAGCGCCCCGCCCGCCCGGTGCCCGGTGGATTTCTTCCGCGAACTGCTGGCGATGGACCCGGACGAGCGGCCCCGGGCGCTGACGAACCGTCCGCCGGAACTGCGGCAGCAAATCCTCGTCAAAGTGCGCGAATACGAGGCGCTCCCCGCGGACGAACGCGAACTGCGGCTGCGGGCGACGGAGTTGCGCTGGTATCTGGTTCCCTTGCTCGCGCTGCCCCGGGTCCGGCAGACCGCGCAGCTTGGAAGCATTCCCCCCAGCCTCCGCAAGCTGGTGGAGGCACGGCTCGTGCAGTGGAACCTGTATCCGCCCGGCCTGCAGAAGCAACTCCTGGAAGACGACCAGAACACGCAGCTTTACCTCCAGTTCGCGGCCGGCACCCCGAGGCAAAAGCAGACGCTGTTGCAAAGCCTGACCCCGGCGGAGCGGCAGAACATGGAGCGAAAGATCCTTTACCCGCCGGGGCTGGATCATTCCCTCAGCGGACTGGGCCAGTTCCTCGATCTGACGGCCGAGGAGAAGAGCCGGGTGCTGGCGTCCCTTTCGGAGACGGAACGTCAGCAGATCGCCCGGACGCTGCGGATGTTCGAGGACCTGCCGCGCCCCCAGCGCCTCCAGTGCGTGCGCTCGTTTGAGAAGTTCGCCGGACTCAGCCCGCAGGAACAGCAGCGGTTCCTGCGGAATGCCGAACGCTGGGAGGCCATGACGCCCGCCGAGCGCGACACCTGGCGCAAGCTCGTCCAGCAGGCCCAGTCGCTGCCGCCCCTGCCGCAGGGACTCGACGAGCCGCCGCCGCCGCCGGTTTCGACCCCGCCGGCTGCCTCCGCCATGCCGGTCGTGACGAACGGCAACTGAGGGCCACGCGGACGAACCGACTCCCGGAACCCGGCCGCCTCACCGGGGGATCCACCCAACCGCTTGCGCCGCCTTGACCAAGAAATAGGCCGCCACCCCGCTGGCCGGGATGGTCAGAATCCAGGCCCAAATGATCCGCTCGACGACGGTGAGCCGGAGCGCGTTGAACCGCTTGGCACAGCCGACGCCCATGATCGACGCCGAGATGGCGTGCGTGGTGGAAACGGGCATCCCAAGCGCCGCCGCCGCGAGCAGTACCGTGGCGCCGGTGGTTTCGGCCGCGAAGCCGTGGACGGGATGGAGCCGGACCATTTTGTGGCCGAGCGTTTTGATGATGCGCCAGCCGCCGGCGGCCGTGCCGGCACACATGGTCAGCGCGCAGACGACCTTGATCCACACGGCGATTGCGAGCGGTTGGCCGGGCGGCGGCTCGGGCAATTTCAGGAAGCTGAGCCAGCCGGGAAGACTGGTGAACAGCCCCGCCGCCGTGGCCGTCGCCAGCGCGAGCGCGAGGATGCCCATCGTTTTCTGCGCGTCATTGGTGCCGTGGCTGAACCCCATGTAGGCGGCACTGAGCAACTGGAGTTTGCCGAAGACCCGGTTCACCTTGGCCGTCCGCCAGTTGCGCAGGACGAAATAAAGAAACCCCATCAAGAGGAACCCGCCGACAAAGCCGCAGATCGGCGAACTCACCATGGGCACGACCACTTTCCAGAGCACGCCCTTGCCCTCCCACCAATGGCTTTTGCCGGGGATGGACCAGATGATCACGCCCCAATTGTTGCTCGTCGCCGCGAGACAGGCGCCGCACAGACCGCCGACGAGTGCGTGGGACGAACTGGACGGCAGGCCCAGCCGCCAGGTGATCAGGTTCCAGACGATCGCGCCGAGCAGCGCGCAAATGAGGAGCGGCGAGGTGACGACCTTGGCGTCCACCAGGCCGGAGGCGACGGTCTGGGCCACGGCGGTGCCCCAGAGGGCGCCCAGCAGGTTGGTGGTGGCGGCCAGCACCACGGCCTGGCGCGGCGTCAGGACTTTGGTGGAAACGACGGTGGCGATGGAGTTGGCCGTGTCGTGGAAGCCGTTGATGTATTCGAACACCAACGCCACCAGGATGACGGTGAGGATGAGCGTCATGGCTGCGCGGACGTTGCGGCGGAGGGCCGTGCGGGCAACAAAGCCGAAATCCGAGGACGCTGCGCGCTGTCGCGCCCCGGCGGCCGGCCATTCACGCGGACGGGCATGGCTCAGGAATTCTTCAGGACGATGTGCATGACCACGTTGCCGGCGTCGCGGCAGCGGTCGATCACTTTCTCCATCAACTCGTAGAGGTCGCGGATGACCATGGCGCGGATGGCTTCGAAGCGCCCACTGTAGAGGTCGCGCAGCAACTCCATCATCAGCTTGTCGGCCTCGCCTTCGACATAGTGGAGCTTGTCGTTGAGTTCCTTGATTCGCTCCAGGTGCCGGATGTCGCGGAGTTGGTGGACCATCGTGCGGACCACATCGGTGGCCTTCTCCATCATCTCGGCCTGGCGGGCAAAGTCCACGCCCTCCAGGTGGGGCGCGGCCAGGACCAGGCGCTCGGCGAATTTCTCGACAGTCTTGGGGATTTTATAGAGCGCCAGGGACAGCGCCTCGATGTCTTCGCGGTCCAGGCCGGTCACGAAGGTCTTCACCAGTTCTTCGCTGATCTGCTCGGCGATCCGCTTCTCTTTGCGGCGGGCGAGCACCAGGTCGTCGAGATGGCCGGCGCTGCGCGGAGACTGCAGGAACCGGATGACCAGCCGGACGCTCTCGTCGGCTTCCTGCGCGGCCGCTTCCAAGAGACCGTAGAAGCGATCCCCTTTGCCGAAGATTTGCTGAAGGGAAAACATAACGCCGCCAGTTCGCCGGGAAGCGTCGGAAAAGTCCACGAAAAAGCGCGTCCCATTTCCGGTCGGAAACGAGCGCAAGCACGAACCACCGGAACCCTCGGGCCGACGGTGGTGCCGGCGAACGACTCGCCGGCTCGTTGGCCCAAAAAAGGGCAAACAATTGCCAAGAATCGGAAGGCGGTGTTCCACGACTCCGGCTAATCTCCGCGTCAGAGATGTCGCGGGGTGCGGCTCGCCTGCGGAACTGGCTTGGCAGGCATTTCGGGAGAACCCACTTCGCTGACATCTGGACCTCGGCGCGGAGGAAACCTCACCATCCCGCTCGCGGCAGGCCGTTCGCACCGCATAGCGGGCTGGCATCGCAACTGGACGCCGGATGCGCGGTCCTCCCCCCGGGAGGCCGTGGACATCGGACAGGATGAGATGACATTGGAACGCGAACACGCTGTCACGCACGACGCGGAAACATCCCTCAGGCGTGCCGCCCGACGCGACTGGCTTCCAGCGCGGACGCGGAAACGCGCACCCCAGCCATGAACGACCGCAAGCTGATCTTCCTTTATCCGCCGGAGGTCGAGGCGTTGAGCTACCCGGCCGATTGTCCGTTCAAGACGCAGCGGGCCGGTCTCACGCGGCAACGGCTGATTTCCTTCGGGCTGCTCGGGGTGGAAGGGCGCCAGGAAGTGGCGCCCCGGGAGGCATCCCTGGCCGCGCTTCGGGAATTTCACACCGCGGCCTACCTGGAGGAATTGCAGCGCGCTGCCGCGGGGGATCTGACGGTGGCGGGGTTCCGCATGGGCCTCGGCGGACCGGATACGCCGGTGTTCAAGGACATGTTTGCCTATGGCGCCTGGGCCTGCGGCGCGGCGCTCACGGCGGCCGACCTGTTGCTGGCGGGCGAGGCGGACGTCGCGTTCAACCTGCTGGGCGGTTTCCATCATGCTCACGCCGCCAGGGCCGGCGGCTTCTGTTATCTCAACGACGTCGTGCTGGCCTGCCAGCGGCTGGCCGCGGCCGGCAAGCGCGTCGCCTGCCTGGACGTGGACGCCCACCACGGCGACGGCACGCAGGCGGCGTTTTACCACCGCAATGACGTGCTGACGATCTCGCTCCACGAGAGTGGTCGGACGCTTTTCCCCGGCGGCGGTTTTGAGGATGAGATCGGCGCAGGCCCGGGCCGGGGTTACAACGTGAATGTCCCGCTGCCGGCGGACACCTACGACGAGGCCTTTCTGCTGGCGTTTGACGGCGTGGTCACGCCGCTGCTCGGCGCCTACGAACCGGACGTGCTCGTACTCGAACTGGGCATGGACACGCTGGCCGGCGACCCCCTCACGCACCTGCACCTGACCAACAACGTCGCGGCGGAGATTGTCAAACGGGTACTGCGCCTGCGGCGGCCGATCCTCGTCGCCGGCGGCGGCGGCTACCACGTGGAGAACACGGTGCGCGGCTGGGCGCTGGCGTGGCGGACGTTTTGCGGCGAGGGCGAAGAAGATGATTTCAGCCTGGGGCTGGGCGGCGTCCTGCTCGGCAGCGCGGAATGGGCGGGCGGGCTGCGCGACCGCGAGTTGGTGGTCACGGCGGAGCGACGCCGGGCCGTCGAGCCGGAGTTGCGAGCCACAATGGAAACCGTTATCAAGCACGTCTTCCGGCATCATGGTCTTGGGACGTATTCCGCTGTGGGCTGCGATCCAGTCCGGAGCGGTTGACAGGGCCAGCCGGTTTTGCCGAAACGCAAACGATCACGACCGAAACCAAACCTGAAAGGAACCACATGTCAGAGCCCAACAAAACCGTTTCCACCAGTTCGCTCATGCAGGAAAACCGGACGTTCCCGCCGTCGCCCGAAGTCGTCCAACGCGCCCACATCGACGCCGCGCGGTACCAGGCGATGTACCAGCGCTCCATCCAGGAGCCCGGCCCGTTCTGGCTGGAACAAGCCGGCACGCTGGAGTGGTTCAAGAAACCGACCGTCGGCCGCAAGTATGTCTGGGACACCGCGGCGCGCCAGATCGAGCACACCTGGTTCGAGGACGGCCAGCTCAACGTCGCCGTCAACTGCCTGGACCGCCACTTGAAGACCGCCACGCGCACCAAGCCGGCCATCATCTGGCAGGGCGAGCCGGAGAACGACGTGGTGACGCTGACCTACGAGCAGTTGCACCGCGAGGTCTGCAAATTCGCCAACGTGCTCAAGTCGCTCGGCATCGGCAAAGGCGACCGCGTCTCGGTTTACCTGCCGATGATCCCGGAGCTGCCCATCGTGATGCTCGCCTGCGCCCGGCTCGGCGCGATCCACTCGGTCGTCTTTGGCGGCTTCAGCGCCGACGCGCTCGCCGGCCGGATCAACGACTCCGCCTGCAAGCTGCTGGTCACCTCGAACGTCTCGCTGCGCGCCGGCAAGAGCATCCCGCTCAAGACGATGGCGGACGAGGCGCTCAAGCAGACCGCCAGCGTGGAGAAGGTGATCGTCGTCAAGCGCAACGAGACGCCCTGCCACCTGACGCCGGGCCGCGATGTCTGGTACCACGACCTCATGGCCCAGGCAGGCACCGATTGCCCGCCCGCCGTCAACCACGCCGAGGATCCGCTCTTCATCCTCTACACCTCCGGCTCCACCGGCAAACCCAAGGGCGTCGTCCACACCACCGCCGGCTACCTGCTGCACTGCGCGCTCAGCCACAAATACATCTTCGACGTTCACGAGGACGACATCTACTGGTGTACGGCGGACATCGGCTGGGTCACCGGCCACAGCTACATCTGCTACGGCCCGCTCTGCAACGGCGCGACCAGTCTCATGTTCGAGGGCGTGCCCACCTTCCCCGACGCCGGCCGTTTCTGGCAGATCGCCGCCAAGTTCAAGGTGACAGTCTTCTACACCGCGCCGACGGCGATCCGCTCGCTCATCCGGCTCGGCGAGGAATGGCCGAACAAGCACGACCTGAGCACGCTCCGCACGCTCGGCTCGGTGGGCGAACCGATCAATCCCGAGGCCTGGATCTGGTATCACCGCGTCATCGGCAAAGGCCGCTGCCCCATCGTCGATACTTGGTGGCAGACCGAGACCGGCGGCATCCTCATCACGCCGTTGCCCGGCGCCCACGTGCTCAAACCCGGCAGCGCCAACCGCCCGTTCTTCGGCGTCGAGCCGTGTGTGCTGCGCGACGACGGCCAGCCCGTCGCGCCGAACGAAGGCGGCAAACTCTGCATCCAGAAGCCGTGGCCCGGCATGATGCGCACCACCTGGGGCGACCACGACCGGTTCATCGACACCTATTTCACGATGTATCCGAACATCTATTTCACCGGCGACGGCTGCCGGCTGGACGAGGAGGGCGATTACTGGCTGATGGGCCGCATCGACGACGTAGTGAACGTCTCCGGCCACCGCATCGGCACCGCCGAAGTCGAGAGCGCGCTGGTGAGTCATCCGAAAGTGGCCGAGGCCGCCGTGGCGCCGATGCCGCACGACATCAAAGGCCAGGGCCTCTATGCCTTCGTCACGCTCAAGGAAGGCGTGCATGAGAGCGAGGAACTCAAGAAGGAACTCGCCGGCCATGTCCGCAAGGAAATCGGGCCGATTGCCGTGCCGGACAAAATCCAGTTCGCGCCCGGCCTGCCGAAGACGCGTTCGGGCAAAATCATGCGCCGCATCCTGCGCAAGATCGCTGAGAACGCCGTGGACCAGATCGGCGACACCCAGACGCTGGCCGACCCGCACGTGGTCGAGGCGCTGGTGAAGGGCAAACAATAAACCAATCCCTCGGCGCCCGGTGCGTCGAGGGAAACAGCGCCGCCGGGGGTGCGATGCCCCGGCGGCTGCCTGAGTGTCTTCGGACAGCCGGAACCGGACTTCGGGACCGGGGCGTTGAAGATGAAACGCAGAGACGCAGAAAACACTGAGAGCCGCGGAGAAGAGAGGTTCTCTGGGACTCCTCTGCGCCTCCGCGTTGCGCCAACGACCTCGCCCGGCGTCACTGGCGGCTTCCGTTGCAGGCTTCTGGCTTTGAATTTTGGACTTCGAACCCTGAACTCCCATGACAACTGAAACCAGTCCCCAGACACCGGCGACCCATCGTGGCTGGCTCGTCACCTTCGCCGGCACCGGCATCAACCTCGCCCTCGGCGTGCTCTACGCCTGGAGCATCTTCAAGGGCGCCATCCAGAAAGATTTCGGCTGGGAGGCCGCGTCGCTCAACGACCCCTACTCGGTCTGCTGCCTGGTCTTCGCCTTCTCGATGATCCTGGCCGGCCGGTGCCAGGACAAGTTCGGCCCGCGCCTCACGGCCTTCGTCGGCGGGCTGCTCGTGGGCCTGGGATTCTTTGTCGCGTCCCGCACGACCGGCTATTGGTCGTGGGTCATCGGCTTTGGCGGGCTGGCGGGCATGGGCATTGGTTTTGGTTACTCATCGGCCACGCCGCCCGCGCTCAAATGGTTCCCGCCGGCGCGGACCGGCCTGATCGCCGGCCTGGTGGTCGCGGGCTTTGGGCTGGCGTCGGTCTATATCGCGCCGCTGTCAAAGCATCTGCTGGCGACGCGCGGCGTGTTGCCGGCGATGCAGTTCTACAGCGTCGCGTTCCTGATCGTCGTGTGCGGACTCTCGTTGTTGCTCGCCAATCCGCCGCCGGGCTACGTCGCGGCGTCGAGCGGGCCAGGCATTTCGCCTGTCTCTGGGAGGCGGGAAGCCCGTCCTGCCTTGAGCGCCACGCCTACGGAGATGCTCCGCACGCCGACTTTCTACCTGCTTTGGGTCATCTACTTTATCGGCGCCGGCGCCGGTCTCATGGTAATCAGCAGCCTCAGCGGCATGGCCACGAAGAGCCTGGGGGGGGCGGCCTTTGTGGCCGTGGCCGTGCTCGCGATCGGCAACGCCGCCGGGCGCATCCTGGCGGGGATCCTCTCCGACAAGATCGGGCGGCGCTGGACCCTGATGCTGGTCCTGCTCATCCAGGCGACGCTCATGTTCATCGCGATTCCGGTGACCGCCGCCAAAGACACGGCGGCGGTGGTGATCGTGCTCGTCGCCGCGCTGATCGGCGCGAACTACGGCGCGAACCTTTCGCTTTTCCCCTCGTTCACGAAGGACTTATGGGGGCTGAAGAGTTTCGGCGTGAACTACGGCCTGGTCTTCACCGCGTGGGGCGTGGGCGGCTTCGTGTTGAGCCGCTGGCAGCAAATGCTCACCTCCCGGAGCGGCGGCAGCTACACCAGTTCGTTCCTCACCGCCGGTGTCCTGCTCCTCGTGGGCGCCGGGCTGACGCTGTTGTTGAAGCCGAAGCAAACCACGCCGGCGCCCGTCGCCGCGGGATCCGCGCCCGTGGAGCGGCGTGGCGAAGCGGCGTCGGTGAAGTGACGCGCGCCTCCGCACAGACACCACCCAACCCGAACCGTAGAGTTCCATGAAATCAATCGTTGCCGAGTCGGTCCGACGCCCCCCCACCTTCACCCCGCTCCGCGGCGCCGCCGCGCTGGCCGCGCTTTCCGCCTCGCTGGCGCCCGCTCCCGCGGCGAACACCAACTTCGCCTTCAAAGCCGAGGCGAGCGTCCAGGAGACGTACGACAGCAACGTGTATCTCCAGGACGTCACACCGCACTTCAACCCCGCGCTGGTGCATCCCGGGGCCGTCCTAGCCCAACCGCTCTACGGCTCGTTCGTCAACACCGCCACGCCGCGTCTGGCCTTCGACTACCAGCCGGACGACGCCTTCCACGCCGCCGTGAGTTACGCGCCCGAGGTGGTGATTTTCGACCGGGCCTCCTCGGAGGATCACGTCACCCACCGCGGCGTCGTCAACCTCGGCGGCCAGACCGGCGCGCTGACGTGGGAGCAGGCGGACAATTTCACCTGGATTGACGGCAACGATTACGGCCTGGACTTCGGCGGGCCGGGCATGGCGCCGGCCATCGGCGGCATTCCCACCCGCGACCGTCGCTCGGCCTTCATTTACCGCGGCGGGTTGAAGCTGACATACACCCTGGACAAATGGTTCCTGCGCCCGGTGGCGAGCGGTTACATCCACGACTTCTTCACTCAGCAAATCCCCAATGTCGCCACGCCCGGCTTCGCCGGCTACGACCCTTACTATGAAAACTACGTGGACCGCAAGGATGTCAACGGTGGCTTGGACGTGGGCTACCAAGTCCTGGACAAGACGTGGCTCGTCGCCGGCTACCGTTATGGCTCCCAGTTCACCGGCAATCTTATCGGCGCCACGCTTAACGGCGTGCCGCTCCACTATGACAGCCTCTATCATCGCCTGCTGGTCGGCGTGGAAGGCCAGCCCACCGACTGGGCCAAACTCACCACGGCGCTGGGACCGGAGTTGCACCACTTCACCGACGTCACCGCGCCGAAATTCAACCGGAACCTGGTGGCGATGTACATTGACGCCTGCGGCGCGTTCCAGTTGACGAAACAAGACACGCTGACGCTGCTGGCCAAACGCTTCCTCCAGCCATCCTACGCCAGCGCCTCGGTCTATAACGACGTGACTTACAACATCAACTGGCGGCGCCGGCTGAACGACCATTTCAATTGCGGCGCCGGCTTCCAAGCCTACGAAGGCGACTGGGCCGCGCCGATCATCCGCGACGACTGGATTTACACCGCCAACGCCTCCCTGAGCTATAGCTACGACAAGCACTGGGGCGGCGAGTTGGGTTACTCCTATGATTTCGCGCTCAGCCAGTTCCCGGGCTTTGCCGGCCGCGGCTTCACCCGGCACATGGTCTGGCTGGGAGTCAAATACACCCTCTGAGCCGCGCCGCGTTGGCGGACGGCGCCGGCCAGACGCGCGGCGCTTTCCCCGCCGGCGAACAATCTCCTTTCCCGGCGCGCGGCGTGTGTCCTACCCTCCGCGTGATGAATCCTGCGGCCTTGATCACCGGCGCGTCGCGCGGCATTGGACGCGGCATCGCCTTGGAGTTGGCGCGCCTCGGCTACGACCTCATCGTCAACTACGCCGCCCACGAAACCGCCGCCCGGCAGACCGCCACCGACTGCGTGGCGGCAGCGAACTCCGCCGGCCACGCCCTCCGCGTTGAGACCTGCCAGGCGGACATCAGCCTTGCCGCCGATCGAGCGAAGCTCCTTGCATTCACCCGGCAGCGATTCGGCCGGCTGGACCTGCTGGTGAACAACGCCGGCATCGCGCCAACGGTGCGCGCCGACTTGCTCGACGCCAGCGAGGAGAGCTTTGACCGCCTCATCGCCCTCAACGTCAAAGGCCCGTATTTTCTCACTCAACTCGTCGCGCGCTGGATGATCGCGCAACGCGCGGCTGGCATTCTGCCACCGGGGGCCGGCCCGAAAATCATCACCATCTCCTCCATCAGCGCCTACACCGCCTCGACGAATCGCGGCGACTACTGTGTTTCCAAGGCCGCGCTTTCCATGCTCACGCCGCTCTTCGCCGCGCGCCTGGCCGAACACGGCATCTGGGTCTATGAAATCCGCCCCGGCCTCGTCGCCACCGACATGACCGAGCCGGTGAAGGCAAAGTATGACCCACTCATCGCCGAGGGTCTGACGCCGATCCGGCGCTGGGGCACGCCGGAAGACGTGGGCAAAGCCGTCGTGGCGATCGCGCAGAACTTACTGCCGTTCAGCACCGGCGAGGTGATCAACGTGGACGGCGGGTTTCACTTGCGGCGGCTGTGAACGGAGCTGGCTGCGGGAACGTGCTCGACGCCGGAGGGCGGATTCTGGCAAGTAGAGCGGCGTGATTATCAGCCGGACCCCCTTGCGGATGAGTTTCGTGGGCGGCGGCAGCGATCTGCCGGTGTTCGCCCGCCGCTTCGGCGGCGCGGTCGTCTCCACGGCGATCGACCAGTTCGTCTATGTCACGGTCAACCCGAAGTTCGACGAGAAAATCCGGGTCAGCTATTCCCGCACCGAGGAGGCCCGCTCCGTGGACCGCATCCGGCATCCGTTGGTGCGCGAGGCCATGCGGCTGCTCCGGATCGACGGCGGGATTGAGATCACGTCCATCGCCGACATTCCGGCCAAAGGCACCGGGCTGGGCAGTTCCAGTTCGTTCACGGTCGGCCTGCTCCACGCGCTGCACGCCTACGCCGAACGTTACGCCAGCGCCGAGCAACTCGCCCGGCAGGCCTGCGAGATCGAGATCGAGCGCTGCGGCGAGCCGATTGGCCGGCAGGACCAATACGCCGCGGCCTTCGGCGGGCTGAATTTCATCCAGTTCCACCCCGACGATTCCGTCACCGTGGAGCCGATCATCTGCCGGCGCGAGACGATCCGGCAACTCCAGGCCCACCTGCTGACGTTCTACACCGGTCTGACGCGCAGCGCCGCCAGCATCCTGCACCAGCAGCAGGGCGCGGTCGCCAGCGAGAGGAAAAAGCAGGCGGTGATGCGCCGCATGGTGGCCCTGGCCCATCAACTCTGGCGGGAACTGCAACAAAACCGCGTGGCCGCGTTTGGGGAAATCATCCACGAAAACTGGCTTTTGAAAAAGAGCCTGGCCCGCGGCATCAGCAACGAGCGGATCGACGATTGGTACGCCCGGGCCCGCCAGGCCGGCGCGCTCGGCGGCAAACTGCTCGGCGCCGGCGCGGGCGGCTTCCTGATGTTCTACGCGCCGCCGGAGCGGCACGACGCCATCGCGCGGGCGCTGCCCCGGCTGCGCCGCATGGATTTCCACTTCGAGCCGCAGGGCAGCCGGATCATCTTCGTGCATCACTGATGCGGCCGGGTTGACCCGCGCCCGCGCCGCTCCTACCCTGCCGCGAAGCCGATGACCAAAGGCAAGCAAGTGGCCGTGACGGTGGCCTCCGGGCCGCCGGCCGAAAAGCTGGATTACACCTTCACCAGCTTCGCGCAGAACCCGTTCCTGGAACTGCACGCCTTCATCGTGGACACCCGGCTGCCGGAACGCCGGCTGCCGGGCGTCACCTATCACCTGAAGGCGCCGGACCCGGCCTTCTCGCATCCGATGCGGGACCTGTATTATCGGCGGTGGAGTTTCCTGGACGAACTGGACGCGGAGTTTGCGCTGGTGGTGGACAACGGCGACGTGCTTTGCCTGCAGCCGATGCCGGAAATCCCCGCGCTGCTGCGCGGGGCGGCCGTGGCCGCCGCCGTCGAGCACGAAGGCGGGCGTTATCTGGCCGGGCAGAAATACGTGAGCTGCTACCTCAACGCCGGCGTCACCTTCTGGGACGTGCCGGCGAGCCGGGAGATCCGCCGCCAGATCGTGGCGCGCGGCCGGGCGCGCTTCCGCAGCGTGGAAGACCAACTGACGCTGAACGAGGTCCTGCACACGCTCTACTGGGACCAACTGGTGATTTTGCCCAGCCAATTCAACTACCGCGCCGACCTTGACCACGGCCGCAGAGGTTGGCCCGTGGTGGATTCACTCGACGGCGTTGTCATTTACCACAATCCCTTTGGCATCGCGACCGCCAAGGAACTCCGCCCCGTAAAGCCACGCGCTGTGCTGTCCGAACTTGAGGCGGATACGAGGCCACTGACGCGGCGCGAGCAATTCTGGCGGCAGATGGCACACCGCCGGGAGCCGCATTTCATGCATCACTCGCTGTTCAAAGATCTCTTGGATGCGCGGAAAGGCGGCTTGATCAGGATCCTCAGGGCCTTTTGGGGGAGCGCCCGCGGCAAATAGGCGAGACCTCGCCGCGCAACGCGCTGGCCGGGCGGACATCTGGGGTTGATCTCCTCCACCGGTATTCAGCTTACCTGCCCCGGTCTGCAAAATCGGCAACGTTGACCACCCGGGGCACAGGTGCTACCTTCTCGCAACTTCTGATTGCCAGCAAATTCGTGCTGGAACCATCAAAGACTAGAATATGCAAGACCTTCGCAACCCCGGCAGGCGATGGGGAACAAGCGCCTGCGGGCCACAAACTGTGCCCCGCTTTGCCGTGCCCGACAAAACGGCGTTCACTTTGATTGAACTCCTCGTGGTCATCGCCATTATCGCCATCCTCGCCGCCCTGCTTCTGCCCTCGCTCAGTACGGCGAAGAACTCCGCCGCCCGGACGCAATGCCTGAACAACCTGAAGCAGGTGGGAGCCGCGATGCTGCTGTACACTCAGGACAGCGGGGATTACTTCCCGACGCATGATGAATGGCCGACCTACGGCGGACAACGGGGCGATAGTTCTTTGTACAGCGCAAACCTGTATGATGTCACCAACCGGCCGCTCAATGTCTATGCCGGAAACGTGGGGGTCTTCCACTGTCCTCGCGACAAGGGTGATGCTTTTTATGGTGTCAGCACTTCCTGCTGGCAGGCCTATGGCACCAGCTATTTGGTGGAGTTCGGAGAAGACAATTTCCGGATAAGCTATGTGACGGCGAAACGCGGCGGAGGCTGGGGAGGCCCCCCCGTCAAGGCGGGAGCGTTGGTGCGGACGGCCAACAAGATCCTCTTGGGGGACTGGCCGATGCACCCCAACCGCCCGTTGAACGACCGGCGCACGCAATGGCACAACTTCGGAGACAAGCGCGCCTTTGACATCGTCTTTGCGGACGGCCATGCCGTTTATTGCACGTTCCCGCCGACGTACACCGCTGCGGACCAAGGGATGCCCGGCGATCCGAACTATCTTTGGTGGTGAGCCGTAGTTTCGTCCCAACAGGGACCGCGCAGGGTGGCTTCAGCGCGAAAGGCTCCGGGCAATTCCGCCGCAGGGTCAAATCTTCTCCAACTCGAAGTACACGTTGTCGTACAGGTTGAACAGGAAGTACCGCAACACGCTGCGCAGAGGAATCAGGTTCCGCAACTTGTGGCGCAGGGATTTCCTGTGGGCCACAAGATTGGCTTTCAAGATGCGGAAGCGATAGGGCGTGTAGAAGCTGTATTCGAAGCCGTCGCTGAAGTAATTCATGGTGGCTTCGGTAAAAAAATGTTTGTGGGTCGGATCCTGGAACGCCCAATCACTCTTGGCGTAGGGCACAATGATCCGCAGGGTCCCGCGCACCCGGAGGATGCGGTGTAGTTCTCCCATGACCCGCGGGATGTCTTCCAAGTGCTCGAGAACGTTGTCCATGAAGATCTCGGTGGCGGAATCGGCCTCCAGCGGATAGGGAAACGTGTCCAGGTCGAAATACCGGTCGGCCTTGACCCGCGGGTTGACGTCACAGTTGAGATAGTCCTCCAAGTACTGGCGGCCGCAGCCGAGGTTGATGCGGAGAGGTTTCATGGCAGTTGCAGCCGCAGACTATGGTGAAGTGAGAACGCCGGCAAAAAATTTCTCGTAGCGTTCCGCCAGCGAATCCCAACTGAAGGCGCGGACCCAGGACTTGGCGGCCCGGCCCAGGGCGGCGCGGCGGGCGGGATCGCGGGCCAGCTCCAGCATCGCTTGGCCGAAGGCGGAGACGTCGAAGGGCGGCACCTTCACGCAGCACGACGCCGGCAGCCACGCCAGTTCCGGGATCGAAAACAGCACGATCGGAACGCCGTAGCAGGCCGCTTCCAACAGCGTCAACGGAAAGCCCTCGAAGCGCGACGGCATTACGAGGAACATCGCCCGGCGGAACGTTTCGGCTTTTTGCCTGTCTTGGACCCGCCCCACCAGGAGCACCCGCGCCGCCAGGCCCCATTCCTGGATTCGCCGCTGCAGAAGATCCTCATCCCGCGCAATGCCGGAGCCAGCGATGACCAGCGGCGGCGCCAACTCGGCTGCCACTTGCCGGTAGGCATCCACCAGCATGTCCAGCCCCTTCTGTTCCACGTCCAAGCGCCCCAGAAACAGGATGCTCTCCTCGGATTTCTCGACCGGCTGGTTGATCAAGGCCTGGTCCACGCCGTTCGGGATCACTTCCACCCGCATCCGTGCGTTGGCCCGGAGCAGTTCGGCCCGGATTGGTTCGGAAAGTGCGACGGCGTAGCGGTAAGTCTTCAAGCCCACCCGCTCCAAGACTTGAAACGGCAGTTTGTATTTCTTTGCCATCGCCTTGCCGGGCAGATTCTGGGTGACAATGATGACCGGCTGGCGGGTGAAAAACTGGAGGCACGCCGTGGAGAATGGGGGCGTGAGGCTCTCAAACCAGACGGCGAAATCCCGGCGGGCCGCCTGGGCCGGCAAGGCGAAATGGAAGAAGATCTGCCCCAGCCGTGGTCCCCCCGCCGCTGAACCGATCCGCTCATAACTCACGTTGTCCACCGTTTCATCCCGGCATCCGGGATACTTCCCGGTGAGCACCGTGACGTCATGTCGGGCGGCCAGCCTTCGAGCGATCTCGTGGATGGCCGCGGCCCCGCCGCCCGCGTAGAACGGGTTCTTGAGGTCGTCGTAGTTGGAAAAGATGATTTTCCGCCTCATGGACGATGGACAAACGCGCGGAACTGCATCCCTATGGCCCGCCGCGCGCCTGGCGCTCCAGCCAGTCGCAGGCGGGCGGCAGAACGCGCTCCCATTGGAGGGACTTCGCGCGCTCCCAGGCCTGCCGCCGGAAGTGTTCGTAGCGATCCGGCGAGCGCAACATCTGCCGCAGGGCTTCGGCAATGGCCTCCGGACTTTCCTCCGCCACGACGATGCCCGTTTCGCCGGGAATGGTGGAGTCCACCAGGCCGTCCACCGGATAGACCACCGCCGGCGTGCCCAGGGCGTTGGCCTCGATGACGTTCAGCCCCCAACCCTCGCGCAGGGAGGTGTGAACCAGGAAGTGCGCGGCGCGCATCTCCCGCTCTTTCTCGGCCTCGGACAGCGGCCCGGCGAAAGAGACTCGCGCGTCGAGCTTCCACTCGGCGACCCTCCGCCGCAACTCGGCCTCCATGTCGCCGGTCCCCACGATGCGCAGCCGCGCGTCCAGGCCGGCGTCGGCCAGCCGCTGGACGACCCGGAGGGCGTGATTGACCCGCTTGTTGGGCGCCAACCGCGAGACGGTCACGAGCCGCAACGGCGGCGCCAGGGGCTTGGCTTCGAGCGTGGCCAGCGGTTGGGTATCCACGCCGTTGGGGAATACGCTGACGCTCGGGACGCCGTGGGCGTGCAGCGCCTTGCGGGTGGACTCGGACGGTGTCCAGAAGGGGACGCCGCGATAGAGCGAGTGGGTCCAGCGCTCCTGCCATCGGCCCAGGCTGTTGAGCGGCCAGCGGTAGAAGGCGTTCCAGATCGGACCGAGCACCTCGTGGATGTAGGCGACGCAGTGGGTCCGGCACCACCAGGGGGCGAACCACGGAATCCCGTGATGCTGGTCCACAACCAGGTCAAAGCACGGCTGGCGGCGATACCAGCGGATCGCTTCGACGATGGAGGCGCCGCTGCCGCCGCCCCGGACGAAGGTGATGCCCTGATTGACCTCCTCACGCTTGGCTCCGGGAAAATCATTGGCGAACCAGACGGCCTCGTGTCCCCGTTGCACCAGGGCGGACCAATAGGCCAGAGTGACTTTTTCCGCCCCGCCCGCCTTGGGGTTTTTGGGATCCCGCCAGTTGAGCATCAGGAAGCGCATGCAACAAGCCTTGGGGCGCGGTCAGCGAATGGAATCCAGTTCCGTCACGCCGAAAGATTCGTCGGGCGCGCCTTCCGGAAGCAAGTCCGTTTGCGCCGGTCCCTGGCGTGGACCGACGGTCACGGGCGGGCCATCTGCGCCAGCAGGGCGGTGGTCGATTTGCCGGGCACAAACGGAATGAGGACGATCCGCCCGCCCGCCGCCTCCACGATCCGGCGCTCGTCCGGGTTCAGGGTTTCGAGCGTGTAGTCGCCGCCTTTGACGTAGATGTCGGGCTGGGCGGCGGCCAGGAAAGCCGTCGCGGTCCGGCCGGCGAAGACGCAGGCCGCGTTCACGCTCTCCAGCGCGGCCAGCACCGCCGCGCGTTCGGTTTCAGGATTGAGGGGACGACTCGGGCCTTTGAGCTCGCGCACCCCGCTGTCGCTGTTCACCCCCACGAGCAGCGCGTCGCCGTGGTTGCGGGCCGCTTCCAGGTAAGTCACGTGTCCGAGGTGCAGGAGGTCAAAGCAACCATTGGTCACGACCAATCGCCGGCCGCTCGCGCGCATTGCCTGGCGCCAAGCCGGAAGCCGGTCCCACGGAATGATCTTCTCGCGGAAATTCACGGGACATTTTGGCCCCAGGTTCTGCCCGTTGGCAATGAGTTTCCCGGCGCGATTCCTTTTGACGCTGTCCGGCGGTTGCCCTAGCGTCGGCGACACTGTGTTTTACACACCACGATGATCGGGTATATCGTCAAGAAAGTCATCGGCTCCAAGAATGACCGGGAGGTCCGGCGGCTCCGGCAGAACTTGGTACCGAAGATCAACGCCGCCGAACAGCAGTACCAGTCGCTGTCCGACGAGCAGCTCCGCGCCAAGACGGCGGAGTTTCAGGGGCGCATTGAGGACGCCCGGAAACAGCGGGGCTATTACGAGCTGACCGCCGAGGCCCGCAAGCTGGAGTCGGAACTCCGCAGCGACGAGGCGAAGATCGAGCGGCGCAAGGCCTTCGAGATCGAACAGCAAATCCTGGCGGACATCCTGCCGGAGGCCTTCGCGGCGGTGAAGAGCGCCTGCCGCCGGCTCTGCGGGAAGGAAGTCATCGTGCGCGGGCATCCGCTGCTCTGGGACATGATCCCATTCGATGTGCAGCTTATCGGCGGCTGGGCGCTGCACAGCGGGCGCATCGCGGAAATGGCCACCGGCGAAGGCAAAACCCTCGTGGCCACCATGCCAGTGTATCTGAACGCGCTGGCCGGCCACGGCGTGCATGTCGTCACGGTGAACGATTACCTGGCCGCCCGCGACAGCGAGTGGATGGGCGCGGTCTATCAATTCCTGGGCCTGACGGTGGGGTGCATCCTGCACGACCAGCCGCCGGCGGTCCGCCGGGAGCAATACAACGCCGACATCACCTACGGCACCAACGCCGAGTTCGGCTTCGATTACCTGCGCGACAACGGCATGGCCTCGCGCAAGGAGGAACAGGTCCAGCGCGGGCATTATTACGCCATCGTGGACGAGGTGGATTCGATCCTGATCGATGAAGCCCGCACGCCGCTGATCATCAGCGGCCCCTCGATGGCCGTGCTCGACAACGACTACGCCCAGTACAAGCCGCAGGTCGAGTCGCTCGTCCGGGCGCAGGAGCGTCTGTGCGGCCGGTTTCTGTCCGAGGCCGAGGCGTTGATCCGCAAGCGGCACCCGGCCGAGGGCTCCGAGCCGCCGAACCGCGAGGAACTTGAACGCCAAATCGGCCTGCTGCTTTTCCGCGTTAAGACGGGCACGCCCAAGTCCGACGGCTTGATGAAGCTGCTGGAGAATCCGGAGAACCTGGGGCTGATGAACAAGGCGGAGCTGGAAATGCACGCCGACCAGAAGAAGGTGCAGCTTTACGCCGAGAAGGAGGAATTGCTCTTCGCCATCGACGAAAAGGGCCACGAGGCCGACCTGACCGAGAAAGGGCGCAATTTCCTGAGTCCGAACGATCCTGACGCTTTCATGCTGCCGGACATCACGGTGAAGATCCACGAGATCGACGCCGGCCCGGAGACCGACGCGCGCAAGCGGATGGAGGCGAAAACGAAGCTCCAGCAGGAATACGAGGCCAAGGCCCAGCGCATCCACTGCATCTCGCAATTGCTCAAGGCCTATTCCCTCTACTTCAACGACATCCAATACGTCGTCCAGGAGAACAAAGTCATCATTGTGGACGAAAACACCGGCCGGCTGATGACGGGCCGGCGCTGGAGCGACGGGTTGCACCAGGCCGTCGAGGCGAAGGAAGGCGTCGAAATCGAGCGAGAGACGCAGACGCTGGCGACGATCACCATTCAGAACTACTTCCGCCTGTATCAGAAGCTCGCCGGTATGACCGGCACGGCGGAGACCGAGGCGTCCGAGTTCTGGGACATTTACAAACTGGGCGTGCTGGTCATCCCGACGAACAAGCCGGTGGCGCGCAAGGACGCCAACGATTCCGTCTATAAAACCAAGCGCGAGAAATACGACGCCGTCCTCCGGGAGATTCAAGACGTCCACGCCCAGGGCCGGCCGATCCTCGTCGGCACGATCTCCGTCGAGGTAAGCGAGTTGCTCTCGAAGATGCTCAAGAAGACCGGCATCATCCATTCCGTCCTGAACGCCAAGTTCCACCAGCAGGAGGCCGAAATCGTCGCCCGCGCCGGCCAGCGCGGCGCCGTCACCATCGCGACGAACATGGCCGGCCGCGGCACGGACATTAAACTCGGCCCCGGCATCCCCGATGTCGGCGGCCTGCACGTGCTTGCCACCGAACGGCACGAGGCGCGGCGCATTGACCGGCAATTACGCGGCCGTTGCGCGCGCCAGGGCGACCCCGGCTCGTCGCACTTTTTTATCTCGCTGGAGGACGATCTGATGCGCCTGTTCGGCTCCGACAAGATCGTCAAGTACATGGAGCGGATGGGGCTGGAGGAAGGCCAGGAGCTGGAGCATCCGCTGCTGAACCGCTCCATCGAGCAGGCGCAGAAACGCGTCGAGCAGCACAACTACCAGATCCGCAAACGCACGCTCGAATACGACGACGTGATGAACAAGCAGCGCGAAGTCGTGTACGGCTTCCGCAACGAGATCATCCACGGCGAAGACGTGCGGGACCGCCTCATGGACATCATGGAGGAGGTGGTGCTGGAGAAGGTGCGGCAATTCACCACGGCGGAATTCGATCCGAAGGAGTGGAAGGTCCGCCCCCTGGCCGACTGGGTGAACCTTAACTTCCCCCTCGGCATCCCGGAGGAGGAATTGGCCAAAGCCGCGCAGGCCGGCAGGGAGGAGCCGCTCAAAGCGTCGCTGTACGACGGGCTGAGCGCGGCCCAATTCGCCGTCTGCACCTTCATCGCCGATGCCGTCCGCAAGGCGTACGACTTGAAGGTGAGCTTCGAAGAAGCCGAGGCGCTCAAGGCGGTGGAGCGCTTCACCATTCTCAGCGCGATTGACCGGCTGTGGCAGGAGCACCTCTACGAGATGGACAGCTTGCGTTACAGCATCGGCCTGCGGGCGCACGGTCAGCGCGATCCGCTCATCGAATACAAGGCCGAAGCGTTCAAGATTTTCGAGGACTTGATGGTCGCCATCAAATCGGAGATCTGCCACAATATCTTCCGGAGCGCCTCCAGCCTGATGGCCTTCGAGAATTTCCTGCGTAACATCCCGCAGAAGACCACCCACCAGGCCGCCAGCGCCTTCGGCGGGACTGCGCCGGCCGGTGGCACGCCGGCCGCCGGCTCGGCCAAGGCCAGCGACGTCGTCAGCGAAGCCGCCGCCGCGCTGGAAAAGGCCAAACCGGTCCGCACCGGCCCGAAGGTGGGCCGCAACGACCCCTGCCCCTGCGGCAGTGGCAAGAAATACAAGCATTGCTGCGGGCGTTGAGACGCGGCGAAGCCGGCCGCGCCGGCGGCGGGGCGCCCGAAAAATGTGCGGAATATTCGGTTGACAACTTTGGCGGGACCGGCTTAAAGTAGCGCCAGTCAACCGGAATTGTATCGTTCATGAGATCAGGAGCCTCTATGAGACTGACACGTAATTTAGCGAACGCAGCGGTGTCGTGCGGCATTGCCGTGATGATGGCGGCGGGCGTGGCCGGGGCCTTCGCCCAGACGGGCCAAGGATCAGCCAAGGTCGTCCGCGTCGTTGGCGATGCGCGTTATTCCTTCGGCAACAACGAGTGGCACCCACTGCGTGAGGGCGACATCGTCAAACCGGGCACCGTGCTGCAGACCGCCTCCAAGTCGGAAGTGGACTTGGTGCTGGCCGATACCGAAGAATCGCTCAGCGCGCAGGTTCTTCAGCCGTCGATGTCCTACAAACCGGAGGGCCAGGCAACGGCGAACACGATCCGGATGTACGAAAACACCGTGTTGAGCGTGGACAAGCTGGCCGCGATGCAAACGGGAGCAGACTTGGTAACCGAAACGCAGCTTGATCTGCGGGCGGGCAAGATCTTCGGCAGCGTGAAGAAAATGTCGGGCGCCTCCAAATACGAGATCAAATACCCGAACGGCGTCGCCGGCATCCGGGGCACCGTCTTCCTCATGCATGCGGACGGCACCTTGAGCATCTATTCAGGCTCAGCCCTGCTGGCTTTTCTTAAGGCCGATGGAACCACGGGCACCCAGGTCATCAATGCCGGTTTCATGTTTGAAGCCCCGACGGGCCAGTTGTTGGCCCTCTCCACCGCTCCCGGGCTGGACTACCAGGACATTATTGTTGCGCTCAAGCAAATCGGACCGCTGCCTCCCGGCGCGCCGCCTTCGGCCTTCGCTCAGGACAAGACCGTTAACTGGGTTTCGCCGTCGACCGGTGGGCGGGTAAGCGGCCCGCGCGGCGGCGAAGGTCCCTAGTTAGCGCGTTGCGGGCGACGTGGAATCGCGCTCGCTGACCCTTTTTCCCAGAGCGACCTTGGGTTGCTCTGGGTTTTTTCTGTACGTTCCCATCCCGTGAAGCCCAGGCTGGCTCGACGTCTTCCCGCCCTCCTCGCGGCCGGCATCATTCTCGCCGTGTGCCTCCTGCGCATTGGGCGGTTGGGGTTGTTCGAGCAACTGGAATGGAAGACCTTCGATTGGCGGGCACGCGTGGCGACCCGGCTCGACCATCCCACCGCCCCCAACCTCGGATTCGTCTTCATGGACGACGAGAGCATTGCGGCGGTGAACCGAGGGCTGCTGGGTTCACGCTACGGTCTTTACTGGCCGCGCCACGTCTATGGACGGCTCGTCCGGGAGTTGTCAGCCCAGCACGCCGCCGCGGTGGCCTTCGATGTCCTGTTCGCCGAACTGCGTCCCGATCAGGCGGCCATTCCCGTGCGCGACACTCCCGATCACGCGTTGGAGAAGTTTCTTCAGCAACTCCATCCGGGAGGGAAGTTGACGAAATTGGAAGGCGCGATCTGGGTGGAGTCAGATGATTTTTTTGCGTGGCAACTCCATCGCGCCGGCAATGTGATCGTGGCCGCGGAGAAGGAAGTGCCGGCGCACGATTTGTTCCGCGCGAATGCCTTCCAACTTGGGGACATCTCAGCGGAGAAGGATGCGGATGGCGTGCTGCGCCGCGCCCGGGCCTATCGGACCTACCGCCATTGGCACCCCCTGTTTCTGAAGGCCGCCAGCGAATACGGCCTGGATTTAAGCCGGGCCCGTCGCGAACCGCACCAAATAATCCTGCCCCAGGCCGGGGGCGATGTGGTCCGGGTCCCTCTCGACACCAACGGGTGCTTCGCCCCCGCCGATTTCGTGGGCGCCCAACTGGCCGCGGGCCTGCCGCCTCGGGCCAAGCCCTACACCGACCAGCGCGTGTGGCAGATGGGCATCGTCTTGGCGGCGGAGGAACTGAAACTGGACCTGGCCCACGCCGAGGTGGATCCGCGGCGGGGCCGGATCACGCTGCATGGCCCGAACGGCGTGCGGCGGGTCATCCCGATCGATGCGGACGTTTTTTTTTACATCAACTGGGAACTCCCGCCCACCGACCCGCGGGTGACGAAGGAGTCAATCGCCAGCCTGCTCCGCCAAGACCTGCTGCGCGCCGCCGGAGATGCGGCCGCCTTGACCAATCGGTGGCGGGACAAACTGGTGGTCGTCGGCTCGAGCGCCACGGGCAACGACCTGACGGATCGCGGCGCCACCCCGTTGGAAAAAGACGCCCTGTTGGTCAGCAAGCACTGGAACGTGGCCAACGCGGTCCTTACCGGCCGCTTCGTCCAGCGCAGCCCCCTGGCCGCCGATTTGGCACTCATCGCGCTGCTCGGCCTCAGCACGGCCTTACTGACCTGGCGGCTGCGCCCGCTCACCGCCGCCGCAAGCGTCCTGGTATTGGCCGGTGCCTGGTGCGCGGCGTGCGTCTGGATTTACGTGGAATACCGCTGGTGGTTGCCCCTGGTGCTGCCGGTCCTGGGCGCGTTGCTGGTTGAGCACGTCGGCCTGCTCACCTACCGCGTGGTCTTCGAAGAACGCGAACGGCGGAGGGTAAGATCGTTTTTCACCAGACTGGTATCTCCGAACATTGTCCAGGAGTTGCTCGCGGCGGAGGAGCTTTCCCTGGGCGGCGCCCGCCGGGAAATCACCGTGCTCTTTGCCGACGTGCGCGGCTTCACTGAGTTGACCGACCGAAGCGACGAGGCGGTGGCCACGCGGGTGCGGCAGGAAGGGCTGCGTGGCGCGGCGGCCGAGGCGCTCTTCGACCAACAGGCCCGCGAAACGTTGCAGACGGTCAACCTCTATCTGGCGACCGTGGCCGACATCGTCAAGCGGCACGAAGGCACGCTCGACAAGTTCATCGGTGATTGTGTGATGGCGTTCTGGGGAGCGCCGACGGCCAACCCACGGCATGCGCTGGCCGGCATTCACGCCGCGATGGACGCGCAGCGGGCGATCCACGAACTGAACCGCCAGCGCTCGGCGGAGAACCAGCGGCGCGAACAGGAAAGCGCCGCGCGGGTTGCCATCGGGCAGACGCCTCTGACCCCGCTGCCCCTGTTGCTGCTCGGCAGCGGGATCAACACCGGCTGGGCCACGGTCGGGCTGATGGGGTCGGAGGCCCACATCGTCAACTACACCGTCTTTGGCCGGGAAGTGAACCTGGCCAGCCGGCTGGAGAGCCTTTCGGGGCGCGGTCGCATCGTGATCGGCCAGGCCACCTTCGAGGCCGTCCAGCGTGACGATCCCGCGCTGGCGGCCCGGTGTCTGGCGCTGCCGCCCGCCACCGTCAAGGGCATCCGCGGCACCGTGACCGTGTACGAGGTGCCGTGGCGGGCGGACGGCGAGGGGGCGGCGACGGCGGCGATGCCGGGCGCAGACGGCGGACCCGGCCACGTTTCCACCTAGTCATCGCGGCCTTGGCTGCTACATTGGTGCTGATGCGCACGGTCATTTACCCTGGCAGTTTTGACCCGATCACCAATGGGCACTTGGACGTCATCCGGCGGGCGGCCAAGTTGTTCGACCGGATGGTCGTGGCGGTGGCCATCAGCGAGAGCAAGCACCCGCTGTTCAACCTGCGGGAGCGTTTCGACCTGGTGGCCCGCGCCGTCGAAGACCTGCCCAACGTGGAGACGGACACCTTTGAGGGGCTGCTGGTGGAGTATGTCGATAAGCAGGCCGCCCAGGCGGTGTTGCGCGGCTTGCGGGCGGTGTCGGACTTCGAGTTCGAATTCCAGCTTGCCCTGATGAACCGCAAGCTGAACGACCGCTTTGAAACCATTTTCATGATGCCCAAGGACACTTACACCTTCCTCAGCTCGAGCATCGTGAAGGAGATCGCGCGGCTGGGCGGCGACGTGAGCAGCTTTGTGCCGGCGCACGTGCGGGACGCGCTGGCGGAGAAGTTCGCGGCCGCGGCGGCCTGCGTTTGACGTGAATATGGCGCTACTGGTCAACCTTCGGCATCTGGCGGTCCGGGAGGCCGTCTTGGAAGGCGAGCTCCCGGCCGCCGACCTCGACTTGGAGACCGGCGACGCAATCATCCGCGTCACGCAGCCGTTGTGCTATGACGTGGTGGTGGAGAAGGTGAACGAAAGCCTGCTCGTTCGTGGACGGCTTCAGATCGTGCTCGATTGCCGATGCGTGCGGTGCTTGGAACCCTTCCCGCACGCGATCCGGCTGGAGGGCGGATTGTGCGAACTGCCGCTGCAAGGCGAAGAAGCCGTGGCGGTGACGAATGACTGCGTGGACTTGACGCCTCATTTGCGCGAGGATATTCTGCTCGAGTTTCCCGCACATCCGGTGTGCAAGCCGGATTGCCGCGGAGTGCTGATCAAGTCCTTGAGTCCTGGACAAACCCTTGGCACGGACGGACCGGGCGAGCAGGCGTCCTCTGCGTGGGACGAATTGGACAAACTGAAACTTTAAGATTTATGGGCGTACCTAAGAGAAAACCATCGCACAGTCGTCAGCGGATGCGTCGGGCCTACAACAGCGTGCTGAAGCTCCCGCAGCTCAACCAATGCCCGCAATGCAGCGCCCCGTACGTGCCGCACCGGGTCTGCCCGGCCTGCGGCTACTACAAGGGCCGCCAGGTCGTCACCGTCACCACCGGAGCTTGATTCGCGTCCCGGGCCGCCGGCCCCGGCCGCCGTCGTGCGTCTATGCGGATTGTTGTGGATGTCATGGGTGGCGATCACGGTTGCGGGGTCGTCATCGAAGGCGTCCGCCAGGCGCTGGCGCAGAACGACAAGATCACGACCGTTTTTCTCGTCGGCAATCAGGCGGAGATTCAGCCGGCCATCGCCGCGCACAAACTGCGCGACCCGCGGGTACAGGTCGTGCATGCCAGCGAGGTCCTCACCATGGAGGACAAGCCCATCGATGGCCTGCGCAAGAAGAAGGATTGCTCCATCGCCCGCGCCGTGGACCTCATCAAAGAGGACAAGGCGGAAGCCCTCATCTCGCCCGGCAACACCGGGGGCGTCGTCGCGGCCTCCACGATCAAACTGCGCCCGCTGCCCGGCGTCGATCGTCCTGGCATCGCCACGGTGATTCCGGCGCCGGAAAACTACTTCGTCCTCCTCGACGCCGGCGCCAACGTCGAATGCCGCCCCGTCCACCTGGCGCACTACGCCATCATGGGCAGCGTCTATTCCCGCGAGATTCTGGGCTACCAGCGGCCCCGCGTCGGCCTGCTCAACGTGGGCACCGAAGAGGTCAAGGGCAACGACCTCACCCAGGAGGCGTTCAAACTGTGCAAGCAGATCGACCTCAATTTCATCGGCAACGTCGAGGGTCATGACCTGTTTGAGAACCGGGTGGACGTCGTTGTCTGTGACGGATTCGTCGGCAACATCGTGCTCAAGACCTGCGAAAGCCTGGCGCTGGGGATCTTTGGCTGGCTGCGGCGCGAGTTGAAAAGCTCGCCCAAGCGCATCCTCGGCGCCCTGCTTGTGAAAGGCGCCCTACGGACCATTAAGCGCCGCATGGATCCCGACGGCTACGGCGGAGCGCCACTGCTGGGCCTCAACGGCAATGTGATGATTACCCACGGCTCCGCGCGCGAACGGGCCATCATGAACGCCATCCGCGTCACCAGCGAAAGCATCCAGCATCACGTCAACGACCTCATCTGCCAGGAAATCGCCCGCGCCAATGAACGGTTTGCCGCGGCCAAGGCCGGCCCGCCGGTCGCCGCTTACGCATGACTGCCCCCGCTCCGAAGAAGTTCAAAAATCCCCGCGCCCAGTACAACTTTCAAGGCCGTACCTGCTCGATCACTGGCGTCGGCTCCTACGTCCCCGAGCGGGTGCTGACCAACGCCGAACTGGAGAAGCGCGTCGAGACCACCGACGAGTGGATTGTCACCCGCACCGGCATCCGGGAACGGCGGCTCGCCGCGAAAAACGAGTGCACCTCGGACATGGCGACGCAGGCGGCGCTGCGGGCGATGAAACGGGCCGGCGTCACCGCCGAGCAACTCGACCTCATCATTGTCGCCACCGTCACGCCGGACATGGTGTTCCCGTCCACCGCCTGCCTGGTGCAGCGCAAGCTCGGCGCGCGCCGAGCGGCGGGTTTCGACTTGGAGGCCGCCTGTTCCGGCTTCATTTACGGCCTCGAAATCGGCCAGCAGTTCATCATGTCGCGAACCTACGACACCGTGCTGGTCATCGGCGCTGAGAAGCTCTCCACCATCGTCAACTGGAAGGACCGGAACACCTGCGTGCTCTTCGGCGACGGCGCGGGCGCGGCCATCCTGCAAAACCGCCCGCAGTCCCACGGCCTGCTCACGGCCGTCATGGGCGCCGACGGCGACAAGGCCGATCTGTTGTGCGTGCCCGGCGGAGGCAGCCGCTGTCCGGCGTCGTCTGAATCCGTCGCCGCGGGCCTGCACTTCCTGCGCATGGAAGGACGGGAGACGTTCAAGAGCGCCGTTCAGGCCATGTGTACCGCCGCCGCCGAGGCGATGCGGCGCTGCGAAATCGAAATCAGCCAGATCAAGTGCGTCATTCCCCACCAAGCCAACCGCCGAATCATCGACGCGGTCGGCGAGCGGTTGGGGGCGCGGCCGGAGCAGCTCTTCATCAACGTCGATCGCTACGGAAACACTTCCGCCGCCTCGGTGGCCATCGCGCTGGATGAGGCGGTGGACTCGGGCCGCATCCAGCGGGGCGATTTGGTCCTGCTGGTGGTCTTCGGAGGCGGGTTGACGTGGGGCGCGGCGGTGATCGAATGGTGAGAACGCGAATTTGACCTTTCGGGGCGCTGTGCTAGGGTCTGGCGGGTTTATGAGTGCACGAAAGCTTACTGGTTCGGGCGGGTTTGAACAACGTGGCGTCACCGTCGAGGCCCGTCAGACTCGACTGTCTTTGTCTCCGGAATCGGTGCTGATTCGCAAGAACGGCATTGAGTTTCGCAGCCTCTCGCCGTTCGCCCAATGGACGGAGATGACCGTTACCTTGCAGTCGCCGGTGGGCGACGGCCGGGTGCATTGCACCGGCGTCGTCGTCGCCTGCACGGGAAACCGGCACAGCGGCTACCATGTCTCGCTGCTGTTCACCGGCCTCACCAAGCAGTCGCAGGCCCGGCTGAGCTTGATGGCGGGTGCCGAAGTGCCCTGAAGCCCGCTCCCCCTGCGTTCCTGGTTAACGAGGATCCTGCCGCGCGGATTATCGGCACGAGCGTGGCCTTTCGGTTCGCGTTTCCTGGTTTCTTCTGAACTGGCGCTCAGCCCGGCGCTGCGTCAGCCGGCAGGCGGGAATTTCGTTTGCCCTTCCTCGGTTTTCCGGGCTGGCGCCTGATGGACTGATCCTGTTACCCTCCGCGCATGGAAACGTTTCATCGAATCCTGAAAACCGGCGTGGAGGGCGGCGCCTCCGACGTGCATCTGAAAATCGGCACGCCGGTCATCTTCCGCATCAACCGGCAACTGCTGGCCATCGAATGTCCGTATCCGACGGCCGAATGGATGAACGCCGTGGTGGACAAGCTGACGCCGGCGCATTTGAAGAAGCGGCTGGAAACCGAGCGCGAGATTGATTTCTCCTATTTCGTGCCGGGCATCGGCCGGTTCCGCACCAATCTCTTTCAGCAGCGCGGCGAGTTCTGCCTCGCCATGCGCGCCGTCAAGACCGCTGTGCCCACCTTCGAGGAACTCGGCCTGCCGGAGACGCTCAAGCGCATCGCCGAGTCGCCCCGCGGCATCGTCATGCTGGCTGGCTCGACCGGCTGCGGCAAATCCACCACGCTGGCCGCCATGCTCGAACACATCAACTCCAACTTCAAGAAGCACATGATCACCCTCGAAGATCCAATCGAATATGTCTTCGAAGACAACCAGTCCGTGGTCGAGCAGCGCGAGGTTGGCCTAGACACGCTCTCCTTCCACCACGCCCTTAAACACGTCCTGCGCCAGGATCCGGACGTCATCATGATCGGCGAAATGCGCGACGCCATCAGCTTCCAGGCGGCGATGAGCGCGGCGGACACCGGCCACCTGGTGCTCACCACCCTGCACACCACCAGCGCCGCGCAGTCCGTCAGCCGCATCCTTGATTTTTTCAAGGCCGACGAGCGTGAGCAGGTGCGGCGCCAGCTCTGCGGCACGCTCCAGGCCGTGGTGTGCCAGCGCATGGTGAACACGATCGCGGGCAGCATGACGCCCGCCGTCGAAATCATGATCAACACGCCCACGGTGAAGAAGCTCATCGAAGAGAATCGCCTGGACAAACTGCCCGCCGCCATCGAGACCGGCATGGACGACGGCATGCAGAACTTCAACCAGGCCCTCTTCCAGTTGGTCAAGGACGGCAAGGTCTCCGAAAAGGAGGCCCTGACCAAGGCCAGCAACCCGCAGGCGCTGGAAATGAACTTCAAAGGCATCTTCCTCGACGAAGGCCGGAGAATCCTGGGCTGAGGCGGGAACCGGAGTCGGGCTTTCCGGTGGTCAAGTCACTGGCGATCGGGGGCGAGCCGCGCAACCGGCCTCACGCCCGCTCGACCACGTAGATATCCTCGGTCTTGAGGTGCTTGAGGATCATCTCCACAGTGCGGTCGATGGCGCCCAGGTTCTGCCGGACGACGAGTTGCGCGTTGTGCCCCAGTTCCCGGCGCCGGGCTTCGTCCGCCAGCAGTTCGCCCAGGACTTTTTCCAGTTCGCCTGCGTCGCGGACCTGCACCGCGCCCTTGCCTTCGACAAACGCCCGGGCAATCGCCCCGAAATTCTGCATGTTCGGTCCGAACATCATGGCCTTGCCCAGCGCCCCCGGCTCGATGGGATTCTGGCCGCCCTGCGCGGTGAGGCTCTTGCCGACAAAAATCACCGCGGCGTGCTCGTAGAAGAACTTGAGTTCGCCGGTGGTGTTGACGAGCAGGCAGTCCGTCTGGCCCGGGGCAAAGTGCGTCTTGGCCATGATCTCGCTCCGATAGACAAACTTCACCCCCCGCGCCTCCAGCTCGCGCCCCACCTGCCGGCCCCGCTCGTGGTGGCGCGGCACCAGCACCAGGAACAGATCCGGGAACCGCGGCCGCAGGCGCAGGAAGGTTTCCGCCAGGACCGCCTCTTCGCCGTCGTGCGTGCTCCCGGCCACCAGCAGGCACGGCGACTCGGGCGCGCCAATCTGCCGCAGCAGGTCCGGCACGTCCAGCAGGTGCCGCTCCTCCACGCGGGCGCTATCGTACTTGAGGCTGCCCACCACGTGGATCGCCTCCGGACGGCACCCCAGTTCGCGCAGCTTGGTGGCGTCGGCCTCGCTTTGGGCGCCCACCGCCGTGAGCGCGGCAAACAGGGGGCGAAACAGAAACCCATAGCGCTTGTAGCCGTCGAAGGACCGCTGCGAGAGCCGCGCGTTGACCAGGAACACGGGACGGCCTTTGTCTTTGAGGCGCCAGATGAAGTTGGGCCAGATTTCCCCTTCCACCAGCACCACCGCCTCCGGATCAATGGTCGCCAGCGCCCGCGCCACGCATTTACGCCGGTCGATGGGGTAATAGATCTTCGTGATGTGGGCCGGCAGTTTGCGCCGCAGCTCGGCCATGCCGGTGCTGGTGGTGGTGGAGACGACAATCTTGAGGTTGGGCACGCACGGCTCGAGCGCGCGGATCAACTGGGTGCAGATGTTCACCTCACCCACGCTCACCGCATGCATCCAGATCACGTGGCGGTTCGTCAACGCCTGCTTCACTTTGTGATCAAATTGCCCGAAGCGCTGCCGGAAACCCTCCTGCCAGCCGCCCCGCCGCCACATCCGCAGCAGGTAGTACGGCGCTGAGAGCAGCAAGCCGAGCGTGAAGACGATGTTGTAAATGGTGCGCACTGCGAACGAAACATCCGGAAGCAATCCGGAGGAGGAGGGTGCCATGCCGAACGGGAAGACGACAGGTTTTTTTCGGCGGTTACACCGACCCGCAAAAAAGCTTGGCAGCGCGGACCCACCCGCCAACTTGTCCGCGATGCATTGCCTCGTCACCGCCGGCCCCACCTACGAGCCGCTGGATCAAGTCCGGCGCCTGACGAATTTCTCCACCGGCCGGCTCGGCACGGAGCTGGCCAATTTCCTCACCGACCGCGGCCATCGCGTCACGCTCCTGCTGGGCCAGCAGGCCACCTGGGGCGGCGGACGCCGCGCGTCGCGCGTCGAGTCCTTCACCACCGGCCGCGACCTGAGCGAGCGCCTGCGGGCACTGGCGGGCGAACCGGTGGACGCCGTCTTCCATGCCGCCGCGGTGGGCGACTTCGCCTTCGGCAAAGTCTGGCTCCAAACACCGCTCGGCGAGCGGAGGGAGGTCAGCGCCGCCAAGTTCCCGACGCGCGCCGGCACGCTGCTGGCTGAACTCCGTCCCACGCCGAAAATCATCGCCCACTTGCGCGGCTGGTTTCCGACGGCCCAATTGGTGGGCTGGAAATTCGAAGTGGAAGGCGACCGGGCCGGCGCCCTGCGCCGCGCGGAAGGCCAACTCGCCGAAACGGCGACCGACGCCTGCGTCGTGAACGGTCCCGCTTACGGCGACGGCTTCGGCCTGCTCACCCGAGGACAGACGCCCGTTCACCGGCCGGATTCACCCGGTCTGTTCGCCGCGCTGGCTGACTTCCTGGCGCCCAAGTGAACCGCCGGGCGTCCGTTGGCTCCGGCGCCGGGTTTCGCGTTGAAGCAGGCCGCTCGCGCTTGTATGGTCGCCCGCCATGACCGCGCGCCCGCCGAGTCCGGACGTTCCCCCGCTCGCCCGCCCCGTCGGCACGCTCTGGGGCGTCGGCCCGGAACGCGCGGCGCAACTGGCCCGCCTCGACCTCCGCACCACCGAGGACCTGCTGCTGCACCGCCCGCGCCGCCACGAGGACCGCCGCCACGCCCGGCCAATCGCGAAGTTAAGCGCCACCGAAGCCGCCACCGCGCGCGGCAGCGTCGTGGCGATGGGCGTGAACCGTTACCGCAAAGGCGCCAAGTCGGTCTTCGAATTGATCCTCGACGACGGCACGGCGCGGCTCCACTGCCGGTGGTGGAACCTGCCGTTCCTGGAAAAATACTTCGCCGTGGGCGACGACGTCTTCGTTTTCGGCCGGCTGAGCGGCTTGAAACCGCGCACGATGGACCATCCGGAGACGGAAGTCGTCGAGACCGGCGAGGAGAATTTCATCCACCTCAACCGCCTCGCGCCGGTCTATCCGCTCACCGAGGGTCTGCCCCAGCGCTGGTTGCGGGCGCTGGTCTGGCGCACGCTCGAGCGCTTTGAATCCCAGATCGTCGCGCCGTGGCCGGACCTGGAGTCCAAGGTCCAAAGTCCAAAGCCCACCGTCAGTCCCGCCGCGGGCACCGCCTCCGAGGCCCATCGGAGCTTGGATTCCGGCCTCTGGACCGCGCTGCCTTCGCGCGCCCACGCCATCCGCCAGCTTCACTTCCCGGAGACACGGGAAGACGCCGAACGCGCGCGGCAGCGGCTGGCGCTGGACGAATTCATCGCCCTGGAACGCGACATCCAATCCCGGCGCCGGAGGTTTGAAGCCAAGGCGCGCGGCTGGCCGTGCGGCGGGGACAACCGATGCATCAAACCGTTTCTTGCCCGGCTGGGCTTCACGCTCACCGCCGCGCAGACCCGCGTGCTGCGTGAAATTCGCCGCGACCTGAACGGCCCGCACCCGATGCGGCGCCTGCTGCAGGGCGATGTCGGTTCCGGCAAGACGGTTGTCGCGGCCTGCGCGGCGCTGATGGCGGTGGAGAGCGGGTTCACCGTCGCGCTGATGGCGCCGACGGAAATCCTGGCCGGGCAGCATTTCGCGAATTTCACCCGCTGGTTCGGGCCGCTGGGCGTGGCGGTCGAATTGCAGACCGGCAGCCACAAGACAGCCGTTGAGCGTCGCGCGTCGGGCGCCGGGGGCCAGGCGGCGCTTGGGCTTTCGGCCGCCAGCCCGCGGCCCGCGCCCCTCGTCATCGGCACGCACGCCTTGATCCAATCCGGTTTCGAGCCGGAAAACCTCGGCCTGGTCATCATTGACGAGCAGCACAAGTTCGGCGTGGCGCAGCGCGAACAACTCGTCCGCAAGGGCCGCTACCCGCACCTGCTGGTGATGACGGCCACGCCGATCCCGCGCACGCTGGGCCTGACGCTCTACGGCGACCTCGACCTCTCGGTGATTGACGAGCTGCCCGCCGGCCGCGGGCGGGTGCGAACGTTTGTGCGCGCCGCCGACAAGCTGCCGCGGGTCTGGGCGTTCATCCACGGCCGGCTCGACGAGGGACGGCAGGCGTATGTGGTCTATCCGCGCATTGAGGAGACGGCGGGCGACCTCAAGGCCGTGACCACGGAATTTGAAACCGTGACGGCGGCGCTCGCCCCGTACCGCGCCGGCCTGCTGCACGGCCGGCTCGCCAGCCGCCAGAAGGAGGAGATCATGGCTGCGTTCCGCGCCAACGCCGTTCAGGTGTTGGTGGCCACTTCACTCGTCGAAGTGGGCGTGGACGTGGCGAACGCCACCGTCATGCTGATCGAGAACGCCGAGCAGTTTGGCCTGGCGCAACTGCACCAGTTGCGCGGGCGCATCGGCCGCGGCGCCCACGAGTCGTATTGCATCCTGATCTCCGCCGCGTCGAACGCCGAGGCCCGCGAACGGCTCCGCGTGTTGGAGGAGACGAGCGACGGCTTCCGCATCGCCGAGGCGGACCTCAAACTGCGCGGCCCGGGCGAGTTGCTCGGCCAGCAGCAGAGCGGCCTGCCGCGCTTCCGCTTCGGCGATCTGCGCCAGGACCTGGAGTTGATCCGCTGGGCGCGCGAGCTGGCGAGGCAGCTCCCGGAGAGCGGTGCGGCGCTGGACGCAGCCCGTTCCCCCGCTTGACTTCGCGGCGGTTCGCCTGTTGCATCGGGGCATTGCTGGATGCGGGCGGAACGCAAAACCGGCCGGGACGCAAACGTAAACCGGCCCTGGGCGGACTGATCTTCCCGCACGACGACACCGATAATTTATGGCAACCATTCCGATCACCAACCGGCCAAAACTGAAACGCAACCAGGTCCAGCTCATCGCCAGCGGCGACTTGCGCCTCTCGGCCAACCAGGCCTGCTGGCCGGCCCAGCAGCAGATGGAGCAGGCGTTCACCGCCGCCGTCGAGGCGGAAGGTGGCCAAGTCGTCCGCGGTCATCCGTACAAGCCGGACCAGCAGCACGGTTTCATCGGTTCGCAGCGCGAAGGCCTGGAGGTCTTTCGCCAACTGGATCCCGACGCGCCCTTGGTCGTGGCCGAGGCCGTCTGGCAGTACTCGCACCATGTCCTGGCGGGGTTGACCACGCATCGCGGGCCGATCCTGACGGTGGCCAATTGGTCCGGCCAGTGGCCCGGCCTCGTGGGCATGTTGAACCTGAACGGCTCGCTCACCAAGGCCGGCGTGGAATACTCCACGCTCTGGAGCGAGCAGTTCACCGACGATTCCTTCCGCCTGCGCCTGGGCCGGTGGCTGCGCACCGGCAAGACCTCCCACCGCATCAGCCACGTCCAGCCCTTCCGCCACGCGAAGTTGGGCGGACCCGCGGCCGAGTTGGGCCAAACGCTCGCCGGCCAGCTCCGCGCCGGGAAGGCCATCTTGGGCATCTTCGACGAAGGCTGCATGGGCATGTTCAACGCGATCGTCCCCGACGCCTTGCTGCACGCCACCGGCGTCTTCAAGGAACGGCTGAGCCAGTCCGCGCTTTACCACGAAACCACGCGGGTCGGTGACGCGGAGGCCCAGGCCGTGCGCGCCTGGTTGGAGCGGCGCGGGATGAAGTTCGCCACCGGCCCGGACGACGCCACGGATTTGACCGACGCCCAAATCCTCGGGCAGTGCCAGATGTATGTCGCCGCGTTGCGCCTCGCGGACGACTTCGGCTGCGACTGCATCGGCATCCAATACCAGCAGGGCCTGAAAGACCTGCTGCCGGCGAGCGACTTGGTGGAAGGCATGCTGAACAACACCGACCGGCCGCCCGTGAAATCCCGCGACGGCCAACGCGAGCTCTATGCCGGCCAGCCGCTGCCGCACTTCAACGAGGTGGACGAATGCGCCGGCCTCGACGGCCTCCTGACCGGTCGCGTCCACCAGGCGCTGGGCCAGCCGGTGGAAAACACGCTCCACGACGTGCGCTGGGGCGATTGGGACCAGAGCGGCACCGTGAAAGATTACGTGTGGGTCTTCGAGATCAGCGGCTCGGCGCCGCCGGCCCACTTCATCAACGGCTGGGCGGGCGCGGAAGGTTTTCGGCAGCCGCCCATGTATTTTCCCAAGGGCGGCAGCACCTTGCGCGGCATTGCCAAACCGGGCGAGATCGTCTGGTCGCGCATCTACGTGGACCGCGGCCTGAAGATGGACATCGGCCGGGCCGGCGTCGTGGCCTTGCCGCGCGAAGAGACCGAGCGCCGCTGGCAAGCCACCACCTGGCAGTGGCCGATCATGCACGCCGTCACCTACGGCGTGTCGCGCGACCAGCTCATGGCCAAACACCAGGCCAACCACATCCAGGTCGCCTACGCCGCCGACGCCAAGGCGGCGGACAAATGCCTCGTCGCCAAGGCCGCGATGGCCGAGGCGTTGGGCATCAAGGTCAATCTCTGCGGCACGCGGAAGGACGGCAAACCGTGGGCGTGACGCGTTTGTAGTCCCGGCTTCAGGCCGGCAGCCACGGCCGCGAAGGAAATGGCCAATGCCCCGCACCGCGTCTCGGAACGCCAGTTCGCGCGCCAGCGTTTTGGACTGCGGCGGCCCTCAGCCGCTTTTCGACAACCCGCTCCCCACGCTCGGTCGCTGTCCAAAGCGCCAGAGGACTGGCACAGTCCAAAACGCTGCCGCGCCAGACTCAGCCCCGCGTGCTGCCAGGCGTTACCAGGAACCGGGATGCGCCTGCGGTCTTTGGCTCACCTGTCTTTTCGCTTGCCAGACGGTGGGGCCGGTGAGACAAACGCGCCAAGCGTCAGCAGACGCAAGCCGATGAACGATCTGGGAACAACGGGCCAAAACCGTGGCCGAACACGGGCGGGGGGAATTGTTCTGCCGCGAGCGGTTGTTCCCAGGCAAATGACCGGGAACAACCGCTTGCGGTCGAATACCTGTTAGGTGCCTAGCCGCATGAGCACACTCAACCAACCAAACTTAGACAAGCTCAGACAGAAGTTAGCGCCACATCCGTTGCACCTTGGTGTCATTCTGGATGGAGCAGTGACGAGCTTTTCAGACAGCGCGAACCCGCTCCGCTTTTCTAATACCGCAACTGGCCTTCGCGAGCTACTTCGCGAGTTGTTTGTCGCGATCTCGCCTGACCGGAGTATTCAGGATTCCACTTGGTTTACTCCCGATCCGACCTCACAGACTGGTGTGACGCGCCGCCACCGCACGCTGTTTGCGGTATATTCTTACCTTGACCCACAGCATTTCCCTACCAACTTTGCTTCCAGTGTCGAGGCACTTGCCGCGCAAATCGGTAAGCAAGTTGGGGCGCTGTCGGCATTCACGCACATCACCAAGGCAAGTCTCGCCACTCCTGAGCAGGCTGCCATTGCCTGCTTCGACTCAACGGTTCGATTATTTCTTCGCCTATTCGACGCGATTGACTCCGCCCGGGAGCACCTACGAGATGCACTCCAGATTGAGCTTCAGGAGCGTTTGTCCGATATTTTTACATCCGAGTTCTTTGATGAGCTTGATATTCTTTCCACTCACACACGCCCTCAAGACGCCGAGGATGTCGAGGTTGAGATTGAAGACATCGGCAAGGAAGCAATTACATTCTCCGGCACTGGCAGTGTCTTGTGTGACCTTCAGTATGGCTCTGACGGTGACTGTCGGCGGGGCGATGGCTTGGAGTTCAGTGATTCGTATCCTTTCACATTCTCCGGCGAGGCACGCACGTCCAGTCCCCGCGACGTGACGGTAGATCGTGGCGATATATCCGTAGATACAAGTTCGTTCTATGAGTAGCCCGGCACCTAACAAGTCGCCGGAGCCAACGCCGGTTGGCGCTGTCAGTTCCGCTTCGCGGTTCACGGTTTTTGGCCCGGCGTGGCTCAGCTTTTTTCGTTAGGCTCAAGCGAACATGGACTCCATCCTGAAATCATTCTCGATCGGCTTTCTTCTCCGGAGTGTTTTCTCGGGAGTGTTCTTCGTGATCTCCTATTATGTGGCCTCGCATAGCCCGGCGGACTTATTGAAGATCGACGGCAAGATGTTTCTCTCGCTTGGCCTACCGGCAGCGCTGTTCGCAGGCGTTACAACCTACGGCTTGCATCGTTCTCTGTTCTATCCGGTCATTGAGTTCTGCTACGACAGTAATCGTGGCAAGGCCCTCCGAAAGCGCAGGCCCTTGATCCGTGATGCGACGATACGCACGCTCTTATGGCGATGGAGCGCAGACGACGCGACCAGTGCGACACTCAGGCGCCCGCGACAGAATAGGCACTTCAACACGTGGGCCGACTTCATACATCTTCAGTACGCTTCGGCCCAGTGTATTGTTTTTGGTGCCGTTGTCGGTCGTGTTGTTGTCCCCGGCGAGCATCCACCTTATTGGCCGCTCATCAGTCTTGCAGTTCTCCTATTCATTGCTGCCCTTGTCTCAGATTGGCGAACACATTCGGTTTTGGATCATATCAGGAATGAGCCTAACAAGTCGCTGCACGCAACAGCCGCCGCGCTGGGCAGTTGACCGGTTTATGAAACTTGAACATCATCATTGCATCTCACGTCCCGCTCCGGCGGCTGTGCGTGAGCTTTGGCGTTAAGCCTTGGCGGGAAAGGGCCAATCCCTGACGATGACGATCCGCAGGAGGCGTCCGATGGAACCGGGGCTGGCGTCAGCAGCGGAAAGCCGGTTTCATTTACCCTTTCTGCTCATCGGCCTTTGTCTCCTCGCCACCACCGCCGGTTCCTTTGCCGCTTCCTACGTTCCTTCCTCGCTCACGCCGCCGGCCCCGGCGCGCGAGTTCCGCGGCGTGTGGCTGGCCACGGTCAACAACCTCAACTGGCCGTCGCGGCCCGGCTTGAGTTCCGCCCAGCAACAGGCCGAGTTGATCGCCCTCCTGGATCGCGCGGCGCAACTCCAGCTCAACGCCGTCCTTTTCCAGGTGCGCCCGGCGTGCGACGCGCTCTACGCCTCGCGCCTCGAGCCGTGGTCCGAGTATCTCACCGGCGCGCAGGGCCGGGCGCCGTCGCCGTTCTACGATCCGCTGGCGCTGGCCGTGGCGGAGGCGCACCGGCGCGGGCTGGAATTGCACGCCTGGTTCAATCCCTACCGCGTGCGGCACGCGTCGGCCAAGGGAGCGGTCGCCCCGGACCATGTCAGCCGGCGGCGCCCCGAGCTGGTGCGCCGCTACGGCCCGCAGCTCTGGCTCGATCCCGGCGAGCCGGCGGTGCAGGACTATTCGCTGTCGGTGGTGCTGGATGTGGTGCGCCGTTACGACGTTGATGGCGTCCACTTCGACGATTACTTCTATCCCTACAAGGAGAAGGACGCCGCGGGCAACGAACTGGACTTTCCGGACGAGGCGAGTTGGCGGCGCTACGGCGCGCGCACCGGCCTGAGCCGCGACGATTGGCGGCGCGAGAACGTGAACACCTTCCTCCGCCGCGTCTCTCAATCCGTCCACGCCGCCAAGCCGTGGGTCAAGTTTGGCATCAGTCCCTTCGGCATTTGGCGTCCGGGCAATCCGCCGTCGGTTCAAGGCTTCGACGCTTACGCCCAACTCTACGCCGACTCGCGGAAGTGGCTCGCCAATGGCTGGCTCGACTACTGCGCCCCGCAGCTTTACTGGGCCGTCGGGGCGAAGGAACAGAGTTTTCCCGCGTTGCTCAAGTGGTGGACGGAGCAGAATCCGCTGGGCCGACACCTGTGGCCCGGGCTGAACGACGCGAAGGTGGGCGGCGGCCCGGCGGGCTGGCCGGCGAGCGAGATTGTGAATCAAATCCGGCTCACGCGCCGGCAGCCGGGCGCGGGTGGCGTCATCCATTGGAGCATGAGCAGCCTGATGACCGCGCGCGGCGGCCTGGCGGAGGCGCTGGCGCGGGAGGTTTACGCGCAACCGGCCTTGGTCCCGGCGTCGCCGTGGCGCGGCAACGCCGCCCCGGGCCGCCCGGTCCTGACGCTCAGCGGCGCTCCGGGCCGAATCCGCGCCCGGTGGCGCCGTGATCCGGCCGGGGACGTCGTCCGCCTGTGGCTCCTGCAAACGAAGACCCGCGGCGTGTGGGCCACGGAGATTTTCCCCGCGACGGCGAGCGGCGGCACCCTCATCGGCCGCGTGCCGGACGTGGTGGCCGTCACCGCCGTCGGCCGCACCGGGCTGACCAGCGCGCCGGCCGTGCTCGCGCGGAAAGGAGATTGAGTTCGCGCGCCGGCGCCGCCAGCCTTGTCAAGGCCCGGCCCGGGGGCGAAACTTCCGTCATGCGAGTTCCCGCACGACGATTCCCCGCCCCGACGTGTTGCGCCATCGCGCTGGCCCTTTTCCTCGGCGCGGATCCCCGCGCCGGCTCGGCGGCGCCGGCGCTGGCCTTCAAGCGCGCCGCGGACGGCGGCTTCGCGTTCGACACGGGCCAACTGCGGGGCCGGTTGCGGCCGGGCGGCCGGGCGCTGGGACTCTGTTCGGTCATCCATGAGCCGACCGGCGCGGCGTTGGACCGCAGCAACGGCCTGTTCAGCCACTACCGCGTGTTCACCGCGGATCACCGCTACGGCGGCGGCGCCTGGGACTGGCCCGGCACGGCACGGCTGCGGGACGACGGCGCGGTGGAAGTCGAGTGGCCCGCCGCGGAAGGCCGCCCGTTCGCGCTGCGAGCCGTCTATCGCTGGCACGATCCCGCCACGCTCGATCTGGAGACCAGCGTCACCGCCCACGCGGACCTGCCGGGATTCGAGTCTTTTCTGGCTTCCTATTTCAGCGAGCCGTTCACGAACTGTCTCGTCGAAGCGCGGTCGGGATTCGCGGCGGACAGCGGCGCGCGGTTCATCGAAGCAACCCAGTCGGTCGGCGACTGGCAGATGTTCACGCGCGATTTGAGCGTCCTGACGTTGATCACTGACGGTCGCTGGAAACGGGAGCCGAACCCGGTCAACTGGGTCATCGTTGGGCAATGGGCCGAACCGCTCGGACTGCGCCGCGCGCCGGCGCTCGGGCTGACCGCCGTGGTCATGGCGGCGCCGGAAGACTGCTTCGCCCTGGCCACGCCGCAGGAGGCCGACGGCCATCGCTCGCTCTACCTGTCGCTGTTCGGGCGCACCGTGAAGGCGGGCGAAACGGCGCGGGCGCGGGCGCGGTTGGTGGTCGGGACGGACCTGACGGAACGGCGCGCGGTGGAGTTGTATCAGCGTTACCTCACCCAGCCCGCGCAACCGCGATGAGCGCGGTGGCCGAACGGGGCGGTTAATCGCCGAAGAGTTTCCGCAATTGCTCCCGCGCGGCCGTTTCGCGGCCCTGCGTGCCTGCTTTCGGCACCCACGACCGGGAGGCGAACTCGAACCACTCGCAGAAGTTGGCCCGGTGTTTCTCCAGCACCGGCTCGCTCCGCCGGTCCCGGCACTGCTGCGCCGCGCGCGGATCGTAGCCCACGCAGTTGAGGCAGACGCGGAGGTCCGCGCCGCACCGGCCGCAGGTTTCCAAACGGCCCGGCTGGCCGGTCAGGGTGTAGTCCGTTCCGCAAGCGTGGCAATGGCGCGTCATGCGCGGAGGCTACCCCGGCGCGCCCGGTTTTCCAGTCCGGAACGATGATGTCTCCCACCCCGTTACCCACCGCTTGGCGCCTGCTGCCGGCGGGCGAAGTCCGTTGCGCGCCCGTTCAACTTCCGGCCGGGTGGGCGCGGAAAACGAAGTGAACGCGCTTCCGGGCCGTCGCCCCCGACGCAATACCGGCTTGCCGGCCAGTGGGCCAGCCGTGTAACAGTTCCCGCGTCTGCCGTGTCCTGAGAGGCTGTATGGCCTTGTCGGGCTATCCGGTGAATGGACGAATCAAGCCAGGCGATCGCGGCGTTGCTGCCCGGGGCGCGGGCGCGCGACGCGGCGGCGGCCGAGGCGCTGGTGGCGGCGCTCTATCCGGTGGTGATGGCGGTCGTCGAGCGCCGGCGCCCCCGGAGCGTGGACGCGGAGGATCTGGCCCAGGAGGTGTTCCTCAAATTGTTCCAGCATCTGGACGATTTCCGCGGCGGCGGGCCGGAACTCATCGCGTGGGTCCGGCGCACGGCGTTCACGACCTGCCTCAACCAGCATCGCCGGCGCAAGAGCCGGCCGGAACTGCGTTGGGCCGACCTGTCGGACGAGCAGGTCGCGGCGCTGGAGGCCGTCCACGCGGCCACCGCCGACCCGACGCCCGCGGAGCAGGCGGGTGGGCGCGATTTGCTCGAGGCGCTGTTGTCGCGGCTGGCGCCCAAGGAACGGCTCCTCGTGGAATTGGTGGAGGTCGAGCAGCGCGGCGGGGAGGAAGTCCAAGCCCTGACGGGCTGGAGCGCGGTGAACATCCGCGTCCGGTTGTTCCGGGCGCGGCGCAAGTTGCGCCGTCTCTTCGGCGAACTGGTGAAAGAGCATGAACGCGATTGACCCCCAATTGAAACGCCTGTTCGCGCTGGCGCGCCGGAGCGGGCCGGAGCCGGCGGCCGCGCCGCCGGCGTGGTTCGCCCGGCGGGTGGTGCGACGCTGGCTGGC
>JAJXZI010000005.1 GCA_021780115.1 bacterium
AAGGCAACCTGGTCCGCCGGTTCCGTACTGATCAGGATGGGCACGACGGTCAAAAGCGCGGCGGAGCTAATCCCGCCGCCGAAGATATTGCTGACTACCACGGAGTAGGACCCGGCTTCGGCGCTTTGAACATTGGTCAAGGTTAGCGACGAGTTCGTGGCCCCCTCAAGGTCCGTGCCGTTGCGTCTCCACTGGTAACTCAGCGGTGCCGCTCCCAGCGCCGCGACGGAGAAGGTGGCAGTGCCTCCGACGAACGTCCGCTGGTCCAATGGCGAGTTTGAGATCAGGACGGCCACGACGGCCAAGCTGGCGCTGCGGCTGGCCGCCAAGCCGAGCGCATTGCTAACCACCACTGAATAGCTTCCTGCCTGCGCGGCCTGCGCGTTGGTGAGGCAAAGCACCGAGTTAGCCTCGCCGGGGATATCGCTGCCGTTGAATCGCCATTGATAGCTGAGAGGCCGGGCACCGGTCGCCTCGACGCGGAAGTACGCTGTGCCTGCGGTCACGGTGACGCGGTCCATCAAAGCCGTGGTTACAAAGGGCGGGCCGCCACCGACGAGGGCCAGGCTCTGGTAGCCTCCGGCCGCAATCGCCGCCACATTCGTCAAACCCTTGGGGACGGTGGACTCGCCGGAAAAGTTGTAGCCCCAGCCCACCACTGTCCCGTCGGCCTTTAGCGCGAGCGTGCCATCGTCTCCGGCTGACAGCGCCACTACGTTCGACAAGCCCGCCGGGACCGTCCAGGAGCCGTCCCAGTTCCCACCCCACATGACCACCGTACCGTCGGCTTTGAGCGCCAGACTACGAACCGGCCCGGCGGCAATCGCGACGGCATTGGTCAGATTCCCGGGAGGATCGGTCTGACCATAGTAGTCCGAGCCCCAACCCACCACGGTGCCGTCGGCCTTCAGCGCCAGGCTGTGGCCGCCGCCACCCGCCACCGCGACCACGTTCGTCAGGCCGGGCGGTACATTGGTCTGCCCCGAGTCGTTCAGGCCCCAGGCGACCACCGTGCCGTCGGCGCGCAGCGCCAGACTATGCTTGGTGCCGGCCGCAATCGCGGCGACGTTGCTCAGGCCGGCGGGCACATCAAGTTGTCCGTCGGTGTTGGTGCCCCAAGCCACCACGGCACCGTCCGCCATCAGTGCCAAGCTGTGGTCCATGCCGCCGGCGACCGCCACCACGTTGCTCAGTCCCGCCGGGACTAATGTCGGAACGTAGTCGCGTCCAAAATCGATGTCCGACAACCAGTAAGTGCCCCACGCAGTCACCGTGGTATCCGGATTCAGTGCCAAGCCGTGCGCGTAGCCGGCCGCGATCGCGGCCACGTTCGTCAAACCGACAGGGATGGTTCCTCCTCCCCACCCCACCACGGTTCCTCCCGCCTGGCTGGCAAAGGGAGCGCCCAGCAAGCTCAGGAGGCTCACGAGCGAGACGCTGCCGAAGAGTCGAAGGGATCCTGTTTTCATGGTGTTATTCTTCCTTGTGGATGTCAGTTCACCCTCGCGGAGTTCAGCGATTCGCTGCTCCGCCGTCGCGTTGGCCAACGGCTGTTGGTGCTGCCTTTTCATGGTCGCCACTGGCGCCGCCTGATGTGTCCCGGCGTTGTAAACCTTTTTACCAGCGCGCGGAGGATTTGCAAGCGGATCGATGGGGCAGGCGCAGGTAGAAGGCATCGTCTCGAGCAGCAACAGGCGGCGGGATGCTCAGCTATTAAACAACTCCGAACCGTCAGAGTCGCGGCGTGACGCCCCTTCAACTCCCTTTTCCCAGCGGCGCGCGGAAAAGAAGTTGTCCGCCGCCGGGCCGGGCGACATCATGTCAACCCGATGAACCCACTGCGTTTGGTGAATCTGTTGGGTGTGGCCGCCGCGATGGCCGCTTTGGCGCCGCGCGGCGCCGCCGCGCCGGCCTCCCGCTTCGCCATCGGGGACAACGCGTTCCTCCTCGACGGCCAGCCCTACCTCATCCGGTGCGGCGAGATGCACTTTGCCCGCATCCCGCGCGAATACTGGCAGCACCGGCTCCGCTTGGCGCGGGCGATGGGCCTGAACACCGTGTGCGCCTACCTGTTCTGGAACCTGCATGAGCCGGAGCCGGGCCAGTGGAACTGGTCCGGCAACGCCGACGCCGCCGCGTTCTGCCGCCTGGCGCAAGCCGAGGGCCTCCACGTCATCCTCCGTCCCGGCCCGTACTCGTGCGCCGAATGGGACTTCGGCGGTTTTCCGTATTGGTTGCTCAAGAATTTGGACTTGAAGGTCCGCACCCAGGAGGCGGGCTACCTCGCGGCGTGCCGACGCTATCTCCTCGAAGTCGGCAAGCAACTGGCGCCGCTCCAGGTCACGCGGGGCGGGCCGATCCTCATGGTTCAGGTCGAGAACGAATACGGTTCCTACGGCCACGACAAGGAGTATATCCGCATCCTTCGGGACGACCTCCAGGCAGCCGGTTTCGACGTGCCGCTCTTTACCTGCGACGGTCCCACGCAACTCAAGAACGACACCCGCGACGACTTGTTCTGCGTGGTCAACTTCGGCAGCGATCCGGAGCGCAACTTCCAGGCGCTCCGCGCGGTCCGCCCCACTGGCCCGCTCATGTGCGGCGAGTACTATCCGGGCTGGTTCGACAGTTGGGGCCAGCCGCACCATGTGGGCGACACCGCCCGCATCGTGAAGGAGATCGGCTGGATGCTGGAGCACCAGGCCTCGTTCAGCATTTACATGGCGCACGGCGGCACGTCGTTCGGTTTCAGCGCGGGCGCCAATTGCCTGCCGTTCGCGCCGCAGGTCACCAGTTACGATTACGACGCGCCGATCAGCGAGGCCGGCTGGGACACTCCCAAGTTCCACGCGCTCCGCGAGTTGTTCCTCCAGCACTTGGCGCCGGGCGAAACCCTGCCGGACGTGCCGCCCCGCAATCCCGTCATCCCGATCGCGCCGTTGAAACTGGACGAGGTGGCGCCACTCCTCGCCAACCTGCCCGCCGCCAAGAAGGAAAACCGCCTGAAATACATGGAGCTGTACGACCAACCGCACGGCGGCATCCTCTACCGGACCCAGCTTCCCCCCGGTGGCACGGCGCTGCTCAAGCTCACCGAACTTCACGATTACGGCGTGGTCCTCCTTGACGGCCAACGGCTGGCCACGCTGGATCGGCGCCACAACCGAAACACCGTGCCCCTGCCCGCTCGCACCAACATGGCGACGCTGGACATGCTCATCGACACCTTCGGCCACGTGAACTACGGTCGCTACATCCAGGATCGCAAAGGCATTACCGAGGAAGTCGAGTTGGTCGTCGGCAACGTGCCGTATTCCCTCAGTCGTTGCGAGGTGTTCAATCTGCCCCTCGATGCCAGCGAACTGGCCGCCCTCAAGTTCACGAACGGCGTCACGGACCTGCCGGCCTTTTACCGCGCCATGTTCGACCTCGCGCGCGTCGGCGACACGTTCCTCGACTTCCGCACCTGGGGCAAAGGCGTCGCCTGGATCAACGGCCACAACCTTGGCCGCTACTGGAACATTGGCCCGCAACAGACGCTGTATTGCCCCGCGCCCTGGCTGAAGGCAGGCCGCAACGAACTCATCGTCTTTGAACTGAACGGCGCGAAGGAGCACCAGGTCGCGGGCCTGACGGAGCCGATCCTCAACCAAGTCAACCGGGAGGCGGCCGTGCCGAAGCACCGGCAGCCGGGCCAGAACTTGAAGCTGGACGGCCTGCAACCGGTTGCCTCCGGCACCTTCACCGACGGCCGGGGCTGGCAGACCGTGAAGTTCGCGCCGGTCCGGGGCCGCTACGCATGCCTCGAAGCCCTCGATTCTCAAACCGGCGACGCCTTCACCACCTGCGCCGAGATTTGCCTCGTCGGTCCCGACGGCAAGGATCTGCCGCGCGACGCCTGGAAGGTGGTGTACGCAGACAGCGAGGAAGTGGACGCTGACGACGACCGTGCCGACAACGTTCTCGACCTGCAGGCCGCGACCTTCTGGCACACGCAGTGGGACGCCGCCCAGCCCAAGCATCCGCACCAGATCGTCCTCGACCTGGGCAGCGAGCAAACGGTGACGGGCCTCCGCTGCCTGCCGCGCCAGGACCAAGCCAACGGCCGCATCAAGAACTACCGGCTCTCCCTCAGCGCCGCGCCGTTTCCCGGATTGTGAAGGCGGCGGTTGACTGCGGCTGACGTCGAGGCGATCTTGCGCCGCGCCGCGCCCGCAAGTCCGTCACGCGGTGCGGCGCGAGAGAAGTCCATGTTCCGACCAACCGCCTCCGTCGCCAAAGCGGCCTCCACCGCGGGTTACTTGGCGATGATTCTGGGCCTCCTCGGGTTGCTCCTGCACCGGAGCTTGTTCGCGCCCGCCGCGGCCGTCGTCATCGCGCAGGTCGGCGCGCTGGCGCTGATGCTGTGGGCGCGCTTCACCTTTGGCCGGCGCAGTTTTCATTTCGCCGCGGATCCGACCCGGGGCGGGTTGGTGACCACGGGGCCGTACCGCTTCATCCGGCATCCGATTTACACGGCCGTCTGTCTCTTTGCGTGGCCGGGGGTGCTGGCCAACGGGTCGTTGCCCGCCTTGGGTCTCGGCGCGCTGCTCACGGCGGGCGCCGTGGTCCGCATGCGCTGCGAAGAGGCGTTCCTGGCGGAACGCTATCCGGAGTATCGCCGGTACGCGGCGACCACCAAGCGCATGATTCCCCACGTCTTTTGAACATGGGTCGCGGAGCGCTGCGGCGAGGAGAGTCAACCAAGACGCGACGAGGGCCGGTTGGTCCTTCCATTTCGCGCGGGGTGAGTCTCGCTTCAGCGGCGGGCCGCCGCGTCCTGTGAGCGGTCCAAGGCACGCCGGTCTTCATCGTTCCGCAGTCCAATTTGATCAGTCGGGATGCGTTGGAAGCCCAGGCGCCAGGCGGGAGAATCCTTCTTCAGCCGGAAATCCATCGTTCCCGGCGCGACGAAGCTCGGGTCCGTGCCGACGCAGTTGTCGCGCACGTCCAGCATCTTCCGGTCGGCGTGCCAGCCGACTTCCAGCCACTTGCCGACGCAGACATTGCGCGCGACGACGTTCCCCTCCGGCGGCACGCCGTTGGTGGAGGCGTAATAGCGGTCGAGGTTGGTGAGCGCCGGATAGCGGCGGCGATACAGCTCCGGCGGCACGTCAGCCAGGCGCTGGCGCATGAAGTCATAGACCATGTTGTGCCAGACCGGCGAGTGGTCCAGGCCGCGGCCGTCCACCTGCACCGCCGGGTTGCAGTCCACGAAGACGTTGTTCTCGACGCGGTGGTCGCGACCGCCGCCCAGAAACGCCGCGCGCTGCACCTTGAAAAAGATGTTCCCGAAGATCTCCGTGCCACTGACACAGTCGTCCATGTAAACGCCCATCGATCCCATGCCGACGCCGCCGGTGTCGTGGATGAAGTTGAAGCAAATCCGGTTGCCGCGGAAGGTCCAGTCGCGCCCGGCGTAGATGGCGCCCACGTCGCCGGTTTCCAGGGCGACGTGATGGATTTCGTTGAACTCGATGACGTGGTCGTTGCCCCCGAAAAGGATCGCGCAATGCGGATGGTCGTGGATGAGATTGTGGGCGACGCGCTGGCCGACGCCGCTGACCAGGACCGCCGGCACGTAGCACTTGGACCACCGGCCCTGACGCGCGAAATGACAGTTCTCCACGAATTGCCCGCCGGGCGTGAGGGCTTGCCGGTCGCCGCCGTTGAGCGACACGCCGCCGTCGCCGGTATCGAAGATGTCACAGCTCACGACGCCGTGGCCGATGCCGCCTTCGATCTGCACGCCGTAGTCGCCGATGTCGCGGATGAGGCAGCCGGCGACGCGGTTGCTGACGCCGCCGGAAATCTCGATGGCGTTGCCGCGCGCGGCTTCGAGGGCCAGGCCGCGGAAGGTGACATGGGAGACGCCGGTCAGTTTGAGGAGCGGTTGGGCCAGCAGGGAAAGGAGGGTCTCCGGCGCTTGCTCGCTTCGATTCCCCTCACCCGGCGGCCAGAAGTATAGAAGGCCGGTCTTGCGGTCCAGGAACCACTCGCCGGGCTGGTCGAGTTCTTCGAGCACGTTGAGGAAATAGAACCGCTGGCCCTTACGGAAACCATATTGCCCATACGGCGGCGCCGTCTGGACGAGGTGTTGGTCGAGGTCGAGCGACGCAACGCGCTCGTAGGAGTTGGCCCAGTCCCACGACCAGTAGCCGTGGACCCAGAGGTCGCTGGTATCTTTCCAACGCCGGGGCCGGTCGCCGGCGTAGATGAAACCGCCGGCCAACGCGCCCAGACTGCCCCCGTGCTCGTCCTGGCCGCCGGAGGCGGCGGGATAGCCGGCGATGCGCTCCCACGCGCCTTCGTTCGGCCAGCGGGCCAGGGTCATCGGCCGGCCGTCGTAGAAAAGCTCCGCGTGGGCCGGCGTGGCGGGCCGGCCGAAGCCGCGCGATTTCAACTCACCGAAGTCGGTGATGCCCCGGGCGCGGAGATCGAGTTGCACCACGTGGCTGCGCGCCGCTTCGTCCAAGCGCGCCCGCACCGCGAGATCAGCGACCGGTTGGAAGCCGCTGAGCACCCGGCCGCCGAGCAGCCGCACGCGCTCGTGCCGGTAGGCCCGATAGACAATCGGCGATTCGGGTGTGCCGCTGTCGGCGGCGGTCAAGACGAAGGCGTTCGTACGGACGTAGTCGCCGCCGCGCAGCCAGACGGTGGCTTGCTCCCGGAAGCCGCTTTGCGCGGCCTTTCGCCGCCGGATGGCGTCTCGCGCGGCTTCGAGCGTGGTGAACGGTTTGGCTTTCGTGCCGGGGTTCACGTCGCGGCCGTCCGGCGCGACAAATAGTTCCAGGGCGTGGGCGCCGAGTTGGCTGGCGGCGGTGAGCAGGACGAGTCCGAGCGAAGCGGTGAGTGGGCAACGAAGATTCATGGAGGTGGCGTGTCAGTCAACCGAGGCGGTCACGGGTCGTTTTGGACAAAAACAGATGCGGGCAAGGCGCGTCTCGTAGTCCGCCACGACCGCGGAACGCTTCGCTTTGCCGGGGACGATGGTGTGCCCTTCCGCCTGGAGCCGCCGGGCCTGTTCGGCGATTCCGCCGGGGTACTTCGGGTTCAACTGGCCGTTGCCTTTGAGCGTGCGCCACCACGGGGTGACGCGTTTCTGGCCGGCCGCAGCCGATTCCTCGGCGGCGTGCGCGGCGATCCACGCGAAGATGCCGGTCGTGATGGGACAGCCGATGGTGGCGCCGTGCTGGCGGGCGATGGCCGCGCGGAGGTGGTTGATCGTCGTGACCCGGCCCTTCCGCACGCGGCGCATCAACGCATCCACCTCCCTCGGAGCGGCGATGGCGCAGGTGCCTTCGCCCCAGCTTTTCCGCATCCTGCCGGTGATCGGAATGACTTTGGGCAGATCTTTGCGGTCGGCCAGTTTCTCGCGCCAGGATTTGCGGGTTCTTGGCTTCATGGCTTCACTTGGCCCCGAAACCATACACGCTCCCGTCTTCGCTCCCGACCACGATCCAGCCGTCCGCCACCGCGGGCGAGGCGCTGATCGCCCCGCCGATTTCGTAGGACCAAAGCTCTGTGCCGTCGGCCAGCGAAACCAGGTAGAGCCGGCCGTCGTCGGAGCCGACCACCACCTGGTTGCCGCACACGGCGGGCGAACTGTCCACCTTGCCGCGCGTGGCGAAGGACCACACCGCTTTGCCGTCGGCCCGGTTAACGCAGTGCAAACGCTTGTCGCGTCCGCCGAAGAGCACTCGGTCGGGCGTCACCGCCGGCGACGAAAAGTACGGGAAGTCGCGGTCGCGGAAGTTCCACACCTTCCGGCCGTCCTTCAGATCGACGCACAGGAACTCGTTTTCGTAGTGCCCGAAGTAAGCGCGCCCGCCCGCCAGCGCGGCGGAGGCGGCGATCGGCGCCCCAACGTCCGTGCTCCGCAATTCCCTGCCGTCGGCCAGAGCGATGATGTGCAACTGCCCGTCGCAACCGCCGAAGGTTGTCTCGCCGTCGGCCACCGCCGGCGAGCCGTTGATGTAATTGCCGGTCTCGAAGACCCAGTTGGTCTTGCCGGTGGCGGCGTCGAGGCAGTGGAGCTTGTTGTCATAGCTGCCCACCAGCACCCAGGTCGCGTGGCCTTTGGGCGACTTCACCCAGTTCGGCGCGCCGAGGATTTTGTCGCCGGTTTCGTATTTCCAGAGCAGCTTTCCAGTCACCGCATCGAGCGCGTAAAGGAACGCGTCCGCGGAGCCAATAAAAATCTTCCCGCCCAGCGCGAGCGGCGACGATTCCACGGGACCGCCCGTTTTGAACGCCCACTCCCTCCCGCCGGTGGCGAGGTCCAGCGCGTACACCTGGCCGTCGCCGGAGCCGACGAACACGCGCCCGCCGACGAGGGCGGCCGAGGACTTCACGGCCTGGCCGGTCTTGAACGACCAGAGCAGCTTCGGTTTGTCCGGCAGATGGCCCTCGGCGATGCCGGTCAGGGCCGGGTTGCCACGGAACATCGGCCAGTCGGCGGCCGACCCGGTGGCGCACCACCCGGCGGCGACCAGCAGCAGCAGCATGGGGCGCGCAGAACACATCGCAGTTTCAGACGGTCAAAGCCGCCCCAGTATTCTCCCGCGCGGCCCGCTTGGCAACCGGCCAGTGCCGGGCCGGCCGCGGAACCGATCCGCAGTGGGCGCCACAGGCGCCGCCGGCCCAATCCGGCGAGCACGGTCCACCGAGTCCGCCCGAGGAGAATCCGCGCTGCTCCGCTCATCGGGCAGGACGGATGGGGGGAGTTGTTACGGCGCGGTGACACGGCGAAGCGGATGTGAAATATGTGAATAAGTCGGCGGGGGAACTTCTTGCTTTCTAAGGCACGGCTGGCTAGGCTCGCGGCCAAGATGGTCGAGGACGGGGTAAGTTCCCACGCCGGATTTTCCCGTCGGAAACCTCGCCGCGCGGAGACTGGAGGAAACGGGCCGGCTCCACTCCGGGCGCAAGGGCGGTTCGGGTCGGCTCGGAGCAAACACCAAAGAGAACAAACATCATGAAGAAAACCCTCCTCGCCGCGACTGGGCTGTATCTGACGGTCCTTTCGGTTCCAGCCGATCTCATCTGGTATGAACCGTTCAACTATCCTGACGGTTGCATCGAGACAAACGCCGGCGGTGTCTGGATCTGTCATAGCCCGAGCCCGGCGAAGCTGGATGCGATCGTGGGCAACCATCAGTTGCAGAACTCGGCGACCGGCGGGGCGTTGAGCCGCCAGGATGACGTGAATCGTCCGCTCGCCACCACGGCGGGCAGCCCGTACACCAACGGTCCGCAATACCTATATGCCAGCTTTACGATCAACTGCACCAATCTGCCCAATGGCAACGGCACCTATTTCGCCCATTTCCTCGTCAATAATTCGACCTTCCAGGGCAAGGTCTTTGCCCTGACCGGAAACGCGGCCAGCAACGCGCCGCTGAACTTTGTGCCCCTGCCCAACACCTACCGTCTGGGCGTCTCCGGCGTGGCGAACTATGCGAACAAGGTTTTCCCGGTGGATCTGGCCATGAACACCGAGTACCAGGTGGTGATTGGTTGGGACCCGGCCGTCAATTACTCCGCCACGCTCTGGGTGAACCCCACGGACGCCAACGACGCGACCGTTGCGTCCAACGATCCGGTGAGCGCTCCCAAGGCCGCCACGGCCTTTGCGTTCCGGCAGGCGTCGTCCTTCGGCAATGCGTTTTTCACCATCACCAACCTGGCCGTCGCCACCACGTTCGACGAGGCCGCGACCAACGTCTGGAACACCGCGCCGATTGCGCCGGTCGTTGTTTACCAGCCCAAGAGTGTCACCAACTTCGTCGGCAATCCCGCTACGCTGTCGGTGGTCGCCGCCGGCCAGGGCCTCGCCGGCTTGACCTACCAGTGGCAGAAGAATGGCGGGGACGTTCCGAATCCGAATGGCAATACCAATGTGTTGACCCTGGCCAGTCTCGCGGCCAGCGATGCCGGCTCCTACACCGTCGTCGTCGGCAATCCGACCACCGGGTTGTCCACGACGAGCGCGGTCGCCCGCCTCGTCGTGAGCACCCAGCCGGTGCCGCCGCAAATCACCGAACAACCCACCAACACCACGGTCTATTTTGGCCAGACGGCCATGTTGAGTGTCGCCGCGGCCGGCGAGCCGCCCCTCACCTATCAATGGCTCAACAATGGCAACCCGATCAGCGGCGCCACCGATGCCACCCTGAGCGTCCCCAACGTCCAGACCAACAACGGCACCACCGGCACTTACCGGTGCGACGTGACCAATCCCTTTGGCACCACTCCCAGTTCCAACGCCGTGCTTGCGGCCGTTGCCCCGCCGGTGGTCACCATCGGCCACCTGCGCATTCTGGTGGATCCGGTTTTCTTCCTGCCCACCGATACCACCGCTCTTTACACTGTCACTGGCATTGTCACGTCTTGGACGAACCTGACGACCCTCGGCAATTCCAGCTTCTATCTTCAGGATGACACGGGTGGGATCGACGTGTATTTCGCCGGAGCGGATGCGCAACCGCAGGCGGGCGACCGCGTGACGGTGACCGGCCCGTTGGGTCAGTTCAACAGTCTTCTGGAACTGAACCTCGCCGCCAACGATCCCTCCAACCAAGTCCTCACCAACAGTCAGAACAATCTCCTGCCGCCCGGCGCCGTGCTGCCGTTCAGCTTCACCAATTCGGCTGCGTTCGGCGGCGTGGGTGACGCCATCCGCCGGTACCAAGGTTCGGTGGTCACGTTCACCAACGTTTTCTTCCCCGACGGCTTCGCCGGCACAAATGTTTTCGCCGGCGGCCAGAATTACACCCTCACCAATCAAGCCGGCGAAACCTTCGCCTTGCGCGTCGATTCGCGCGTGGGCGACATCATCGGCCAGCCGATTCCTCCGTTTGCCTGGACCGTGAGCGGACCCATGAGTTTCTTCCTCGGCAACACCGCGACCAACCGCAGCGGCGGCTATCAACTCCTGCCGACGCGCTACGCTGACATCGTCACCAACGCTCCACCGCCGGCCACCGGGACCATCGCTCTCGTCAACGGCCAAGCGGCGGTGAGTTGGACGGCCCAGCCGTTCATGTCGTACAGCCTGCTGCGCGCGACGGACTTGACCGGGCCGTACGTCCCCCTGATCACCGGCTTGACCTTCAACACTCCGGCAGGCCAATACACGGACACCAACCCGGTCCCGGCCACGCGCTTTTACCGGATTGTCAGTCCATGAGCGGGGCCGCAAGGAAGGCCAGGGGAGCGCCCAGCGCCGGTTGGGTTTCCGCGGGCAACGAAGGCACCAACGTCCTTGCACCGAGCCGCCGGCCAGTTACGATGCCGTCCGACGAGACGCCTATGCGAGCCGTATCCGTGACCCGTCTGCCGCCCCCGCCGGCAAGCCTTGCGAGGCGCCGCCAGAGGCCAGCGCGGCCCGGGGCCTTCACGCTGATCGAACTTCTCGTGGTGATTGCGATCATCGCGATCCTGGCGGGGCTGTTGCTGCCGGCGCTGGCCAAGGCGAAAGAAAAGGCCCGGCGCATCAACTGTCTGT
>JAJXZI010000095.1 GCA_021780115.1 bacterium
ACCGGTAGGGCGACGCTCCTGCGAAGCCCTGAGTGAAAAGCCCGCCGAACCAAGCGGTTCGGACAAAGCAATGGGGACAAGCGAATCGCCTTGAGCCTCTACCCGGAGTTTTTCGCCTTCCTCTGTCTCCATTCCGCTGTCCTCCTGATACGTGTTTCACAGTTATGCATCAGATCGGGCGGAGCGATTGGGTTGGGTTGCTTCCCTCGCTGATGCATGACTCCGAAACACGTATCAGGGCTGGGGTGAGGGAGAACGCGGCCTCGCGACGGCATCGTGCCGGTTCAGGAGGCGGGGGTTGTGCTCCCGCGCCCGCTGTCCGAGTGCCCGTTGCCGCGGGTCACTCCGGCGGCAGCCAGCGCCCGCCGAACAGGCGTTGCCAGTTGGTTTGTCCCAGCAGGACGCCGCCGACGATCAGCACCATGGCCAGCCAGAAGGTGGGCGTGACGGGTTCCTGGAGCCACGAGCGCGCCCAGAGCATCGTGCTGAGCGGAATCAAGTTGTTGAACAGGTACACCTCGCTCGTCTTCCAATGCCGCAGGGCGTTCGTCCACAGACCGAAGGCGATGACGCCTCCGGCCACGACGCAGTAGCCTTGGATCAGGACCAGCCCCGGACTCCAGGCCACGCCGCGCGCCGTGACTTCGACCAGCGCCAGCGGCGCCAGCAACACCCCGGCCCGCCACATCGTGTGCGCCGTGATCTCCACGCCGGACAGGCTGCCGCCCAGCGCCCGGCACTGGCGGCCATAGTGGGTCCAGAGGAAGCTGGCGGCCAAGCCAAGGAATTCGCCGACGGCACCGCTGTTCGCGCCGGACGCCTTGAGCGCCGGCCAGAACAACACGACGACCCCCACCAAGGCCAGCGCGGCGGCGCCGTAGCGCTTCAGCGCCTCGCGGGCGCTGGGTACCGCGCGCTCTTCCAGCAGCAACGCCCAGATGGGGGACGCGCCCAGGTAGAGCGCGACATGGGAGACGGCTGTGAAGCGGAGCGCCCAGTTGAAGACGGTGATGTACATCGCCAGGCTCAGCGCGCCGCGCCGCCAGAGCCGGCGGTTCAGTTCGGAGGAGAGCGGCGCCGCCGCGCCCAGCCAGTCCGTCCCGCGCAGCACCGCCAGCAGAAGCAGGCCGGCGCAGAGGAAGCGCGTGGCCCCGACGAAGATCGGCGGCCAGAACGCCACGAGCACCTTGACGCTGGTGTTGTTGCCGCCCCACAGGAACACGGCCAGGAGGAGGCTGCCGGCGATGGCTTGCTTGGATGGGCGCGCGAACACCGGGGGAGCAAAACAACCACCCCGCGCGGATGCAAACGGAAATTGGTTTGACCCGCCCGCGCCGCGATTTAAGTTGCCGGCATGGAACACTCACCCGGCTTCTTGAAAGTGGTCAACGAGGCGCGCCCGCGCGTCAGCGAGATTACGACCGATCAGGCCCGCGAGCGCCTGGCGAAGAATCCGCGGGCCGTCCTCCTGGACGTGCGGGAGGACCATGAATGGCAGAATGGCCACGCCGCCGAGGCCGTCCACTTGGGCCGGGGAATCCTGGAACGCGACTTGGAGAAGCTGTATCCCGACCCCGACACGGAGATCATCATGTATTGCGGCGGCGGCTACCGGTCGGCGCTGACCTGCGCGGCGGCCAAGAAGCTCGGCTACCGCAACACGCATTCCCTGATCGGCGGCTACAAGGCGCTGGTGGCGGCCGGTTGGCCGATGAAAGCCGGCGACTGAACGCGCGGCGCCTCAGCCGGCGCTCCGGCGGTACCAGCCAAACGCCGACGCCAAGCCCTCTGGCAGCCCGTCGGTGGGGGTGTAACCGAGCAACCGCCGGGCTTTCGCGATGTCCGCGCAGGAATGGCGGATGTCGCCCGAACGGAATTCCCGATACACCGGCTTTTGCCCCGCCAATTCTGGCTGCTGCCCCCGGACCAAGTCCGACACGATCCGGAACAACTCATTCAGCGTGGTCGCCTTCCCCAGGGCCACGTTATACACCTGATTGGCCGCTTCGGGGCGGGCGGTCGTGGCCGCCAGCAGGTTCGCCTGCACAACGTTGCTGATGAAACAGAAATCGCGCGTCGTCTCGCCGTCCCCGTTGATGAACACCGGCTCGCGGCGCAACAGGGAGGCAATCCACTTGGGAATCACCGCCGCGTAGGCGCCTTCGGGATCCTGGCGCGGTCCGAAGACGTTGAAGTAACGCAGGCCGACCGAGGCGAAGCCGTAGGCCCGCGCAAAGGTGTCCGCATAGACCTCGTTCACCCGCTTCGTGGCGGCGTAGGGCGAGAGCAGATGGCCGATCCGCTCCTCGATCTTGGGCATCTCCGGGTCGTCGCCATAGACGGCGCTGCTGGAGGCATAAACGAAGCGTTTCACGCCGGCGTCGCGCGCCGCCACGAGCAGATTCAGGAAGCCCGTCACGTTGCTGGCGTGGAAACCGAGCGGGTCGCCGAGCGAGCGGGGCACTGACCCCAGCGCCGCTTGATGCAGGACGTAATCGGCTCCGCGGCAGGCCGCGCGGCACGCCGCCGCGTCACCAATGTCGGCCTCAATCATCTGGAACCGGCGCCAGGCTTCGGGCCCGGCCAGCGCCCGCACCTCGTCCAGGTTCCCGCGCTTGCCGGCGCAGAAGTTGTCCAGGCCGACGACGCGCTGGCCCAGGGCCAGCAGGACCTCCAGCAGGTTGGAGCCGATGAAGCCCGCCACGCCCGTCACCAGCCAGGTCTTGGGCGACGCGGCCAATTCGCTGCGGATTTGTTCGTATGGAGACATCGTTCCCGTCTGCGGCCAGGCGACTCCCGGACTTCGGCCACGCCATCGGCCGGGGGACACGCGGATCGGGCCGCGACCCCGTCCAGCCGGCCCAAAGCCGCCCGCCAACGGGCCGGCAACATGCCCCAAGGTCCCGACGGGCAAAAGAAGTTTCTGCCGGCGCGTCCCCGCCGTTTTCCCGGCGGCGCGTGACGGGCCGGCACCGCGCCGGTCCAATGGCGCGTGAACTCACGGCTGCGCCGACGGGCAGGACTTTCCCTGACGGAGCTTTTGTGCGTGATGGCGATCCTTTCGATCTTGGCGGCGCTATATCTGGGAGTCATCGCGAAGGCGTACGCCAAGATTCGGGCCTTTCTCCACGCGCTCGGCGGATAGCCGCGCGCTGGCGGCCGACTGAAGCCAACACAGTCCGCGTCCGGGCCTTGCGAACGGAGCGCGCCGGTTCAGCGCCGTTTCCAAAACCGCCAGCCGCCGCCCCCGGCTCCGGGCTGAAACCGCCGCGCGGCCTCCGTCCGAAATTCCTTGGAGAGTCCTCCAAGCGCCCGGCCAAAGTGAATCAGGTCGTTGCCGAGATTCAAGCTGAGCCACCAGACCAACAGCACGTCGAAGCCGGGCCCTTCCGGCCCGCGCCACAATTCGAGCGCGCCGGCCGTGCTCACCGTGACGAGGAAGATCACCCACGGCAGCGCCAGCGCCCAGAACATGGTCAAGCTCCACGCCCGGGTGTAGGTCGCGGCGCGCAGACCGCACCACATCCCCAGCCAGATCAGAGTAAAGGCATCGGCCGCCAGTACGATCATGCCGGCCATGAACATCAGCGTCAGACGGTCGGCGTCCTGGGGCTCCAGCGACGAATTCTGCCGCGCGGCGAGGAGGAGAAAGCCGTCGCTCACCAGCACCGCGAGGAACGGCCCCGCGAATTGCCGGCGCAAGGCCGTCCATTGGCCCTGCACGATTTCGCGCGTGCTCAGCGGCGTGGAGAGCAGCAGTTCCAGCGCGCCGCTGCGTCGATCCTCCGCCAAGCGCCGGCAGGCCTCGCCCGCCAGGTGGTATTTCAGAACGCCGTGCAAGAGCAGGACGAACGTGATGTCCACCGGCGCCGCCAGCCAGTCGCCGCGCACCCGCCAGTAACCGGCGATCCAACCCAGCGCCACGAAGAGCAGGAACAACCACGGCGCCGCCCGGGAAAAGCGGTTCCGCCCGCACAGCCAGGTGATGGGGTTGATTTCCAGGAGCCGTTCGCGGAGCCGCCGTTTTTCGATGGCATTGCCGTAACACCATTGTTGCCAGCGCGCCCGCCCGCCCCCCGGCTTGGCCGCCGCGAGCGCCCGCTCGGACCAGGTCCGCGGCAGGATGCCGCAGGCCAGACCGAGGAACAGCCAGACCTCGCCGTGGACCGTCAGCAGCGACCACCAGTAATCCGCGGCCGCGCCCGGACTTCCGGCCAACTGGAGCGCCTTCCCGAAGGCGAAGCCCGGACTCGGCAGATACAGAAACCAGGCCCACTGGCGCCGCCACGGCCACGTCGCGCTCTCTTCCAGGATCGCTCCGAGCAGCGGCAGAATGCCGGCGATGAGCAGGATCAACGCGGCGGTGCCGGTCCCCGCCTTGCGTTCGTCGCGCGACACCGCCGAGACCAACATCCCGGCGGCCAGCGAGAACAGCAGCGTGTTCAGGAGCGCCCCGCCGACCAACGCGACGGCGCGGGGATTCACCCCGCCCAGCAACAGCGGCAAGGCGATCACCGGCAGGATCGTCAGCAACGAGTAAAGCGCGCCGAGCGACGTCGCCGCGAGCTTGCCCAGCACCACGTCGTAACCGCGCAGGTCGGTCAGGAAGAGCAACCCCAGGGTGCCGTCGCGCTTCTCTGCGCTGAGGCAATCGGCGGTGGCGCCCATCCCGGCCGTCAGGCAAAAGACGAATCCCAACGAAGCCAGCACGCAGAAGATCCCGAGGCCGGACGGCCGCGCGCCGGCCCCGGCCGACGGCAAGGTCAGCAGCATCCAGCCGGAGATCAGAATGGCCGCCAGCGCCACGCCGAACCGCACCCAGTAGGTGCCCCGGCGCCGCGCCGCCACGCGCAGTTCGCGTCCGACGATGGGGAGGAAGGTCATCCGAATTTACGATTTACGATTGGCGATTGGCGATTTTCCCCGGCACAGATTCCACGTTGGTCGCCCTCGAATTGCGAGCGGCCAGACAAGGGGTCGGGATTGGCGGTCATGGCGTCAAACTGGTGAGGCGATCACTGGTGGGGGGCCGGCGGGGCGCGGCCTGGGCGGCGGCGGCGGTACGCGGACGGGCGTCACCGAGCGCGCCGCCAACTCGCGGAACTGGGTGTGCAACTTGCGCCGCGCCCAGAGCGCGAGGCCCGCGTCCTTCGCCCAGGTCAGCAGGCCGGTTACCACGACACTCACTAAAGGAAACCAAGACACCCACGCCGCGGACGTGCCGCCGCCGAAGGCCAGCACGCCCCGAAACGCCAGCGCCGCCATCAGGATCCCGGAGACAAAGCTCAGCGCGAACCAGGGGATGATCTGCACGAACACGAACGTCTTCAGCGTGGCGAAGTTCGCGTTGCGCGAAGTCAAGCCCATCCACATGCCGACCCAGCCCAGCGCGATCAGGTCGGCGAGGGTCGTCACGGCTCCGACGGCCCCGAAGCCGATTTTTCCCGCGAAGCTGATCACCGGGCCGGCGCCCGCCGGCCCCAGTGTGAACATCGTTTCCGTGCGCAACACGCCCACGACCACCTGCAAGGCCAGCACCAGGAGGATCGGCAGACTGAAGAGCCGTCGCAGGGCCCGCCATTGGCCGGCGAGGATTTCCTGCACCGACAACGGCGAGGCGAGCAGCAGTTCCAGCGCGCGGTTGCGCCGGGCCTCGACGAAGAACCGCGAGGCCTGCGAGGCCATCCAGAGTTGCAGCAGCAAGCCGATCAGCCCCATGAGTCCGACGGCCAGCAAGAGCAGGGCTTGGTTGGCCGACTCCGACCACAGGAGCCACGCCAGCAGGCCGAGAACCCCCAGCAGCAAGACACGCATCGCGACGCCTTGCCAGCGTTCGCGGGAGACGAGCCAGAGGACCGGATTCTGATCGAGCAAGCGCCGACGCCGCGCGGCGCGGCCTTGTGCGCCGCCGTAGCGCCAGCGGTATCGCCAGCGGCCTTTCGCCGTCGCGGCTTCGGCCTTCTGTTGCCAGGCATGAGGAGTCCAAAGGCTCGCCAGCGCGAGGAAAACCCAGCCGAGGGCGTGCGTTACGGCCAAGCTCGCCCAGAACGGGCCGGACCGGAGGCCGCCGGCGGCGTAGCAGTTGAATCCGGGACTGGCGTAGCTCAGTGCCGGGGCGAAGCCGCCGCCCCGATGGGCGCTGCGCCAACCGTCGGCCAGCGGCAGCAGGCCAACGAACAGAACCAGCACCAGGATCGTGCCGGCGATGGCCTTGTGCGCGTCGCGGCTGACCGAAGAGACGAACAGGCCGGCGGCGAGCGAGAAAAACAAGCCGTTGGCCAGCGCCAGCACCCGCGCCCAAAACTCGCCGCCGGACACGCCGCCCATCAGCAAGGCCAGGGCCAGGACCGGGAAGGTGGCCAGCAACGCGTAAAGCGTCCGCACCGACGTGGCCAGCAGTTTGCCCAGCACCACGTCGTAGCCGCGCAGGTCGGTCAGGAACAGCAGGCCCAGAGTGCCTTCGCGTTTCTCTTCGCTCAGACAGTCGGAGGTGAAGAAAATGCCGGCGCTCACGGCCGCCGCGAAACTCATCCAGGTCAGCGTGGTGAACAACGCGGCGCCGAGGCTGAACGGCATCCGGCCGGCCAGGGCGTTGAGGACCAGGAAATGCGCGGCGACGACCACGGTGGCCAGCGCGGCGGCGATCCGCAGCCAGAAGCTGCTCCGTTGCCGCGCCGCCACGCGCAGTTCCCGCTCGACGATGGGCAGAAAGGTCATGCCGGCAAATCCGAACGCCGAAAGCCGATGGAAGTTCCGAACTCCGAACTCCGAACTCCGCGGCGCCGAAGTCCGTTTTCGCGTTTCGGATTTCGCGCATCCTTCGGCTTTCGGCTTTTGGCCTTCGGAGTTTTCATCGCACGTCCATCGGGAAATCGCGCTGGCGCAAAACGGTTTGCAGCCGCCGCCAATACAGCAGCGCGACGGCGACCTGGCACGCCGCCGCCAGCAACCAGATCCCCGGTCCCATTTCCCACGGCGCCCACGGCGCCAACCGCAACGCCCCCAAGTCCAGGAAGTCCAGGAAGGGGAGCACCGCCGGGAGCGAGTTGGGCAGCAATAGCCCGACCAACACCGTCCACGCCAACGCGCCGATCAGGCTGCGCTCCCGCAGGGAGAAATACAAGCCGACGACCGGGATCGTCGTCAGCGTCGTGGCCGCGAACACGATCCGCGGCCAGTCGGCGGGATTGCCGAAGGTGGCCGCGATGTAAATCCACATCGCCAGCAACAGTGCGGTGGCGGGGAGGAATTGCTCCCACAGCCCGCGCAACCGGCCCAGCGCGATGCGGCGCACGCCCAGCGGCGACACCAGCAGCAGTTCCATTACGCCCAGCTCGCGTTCCCGCCGGAAGCTGCCCGCGGCGGCCACGGCCAGACTGAGCGCCAGCAAGCCGGCCATGGAACTTTGGATGCCGGTGCTGAAGCGGCGGTAGGGACTGGCGTCCTGCAGCATGGCCAGGTAGAAGGTGAGGATGACGGCCAGCCACGCGGCGATGGCGGTGCGGCCGGTCCACTGGCGCTGTTCGAGCCAGCCGATGGGGTTGCTCTCCAGTTTGCGGCGAATCCAGCGCTCGAAAAACGCCCGCCAGATGAACGGCGTGCAGAACACCCGTTGGAACCAAATCCAGGCCGCGGACGGCGGCTTGTCCTGCCAGACGCGCCGGATGATTCGTCCCGCCACCACCAGCGTCAGGAGCAAGGCCAGCGCCGAGACCAATCCGACCTGGCCGGTGATCCTGAGCAGCGCGGGCGAACTGAAACCGCGTGTCCCCGGGGCGGGGAGGCGGGTGAAGTATGACCAGTCGAGCGCAAGCTGGGTATCCAGCCACAAGCCGAGCACCAGCTTGTACATCCAATGCGTTCCCCAGATGCTGGGGAGCGTGCCAAACAGGCCGAGGCCGGTCAGGTAGCCGAAAGCCAGGAAGGACAGCAGCGCGAGGCACGCGGACACGCCGAGGGCCTGGGCGCGCGTTTTGCAGAGCGCCGACGCCAGCAACCCGGCCGCCAGCGCCCAGCAAACCGCGGAGAAGTTCACGATCACGGCGGTGAGCGCCGTCACCCAGCTCACGCCGCCGAGCAGCAGCGGCACCGCCAGCACCGGCCACACCGCCAACCAGAACGCCAGCGCGCGGAGACCGTGGACCAGTCCCTTGGCGAGGACGATGTCCAGCGGGCGGAGCGGCGTGAGGAAGAGCAGGCCCAGCGTGTTTTCGCGGCGCTCGCGGCTGATGCAGTCGGCGGTGACCAGCGGCACCAGGATCCAGATCGAAAAGAAGAGCGCCTCGTGCAACCGGGTGAAAAGCAGATCGCCGGCGTTGGGCGCGAACGGGGTCGTCAGCCAGAAGAACGCGAGCAAGGCGAGCAGAATGACGACGCCCACCAGCCGCAGCGAAAACGTGAACGGATTGCGCGCCTCCGAGCGCAGTTCGCGGACGATGACGGGGAGGGCGTTCACGAGATTGGCGATTGGTTGTTACGTGATGGGTGGCGGGTCACACGCGGCGGGAAGGAGTCCCGTCACTGGCCACGCGTCACTCGTCACCTTCCCGTTCTTTCGAGCGCGAACGTCCGTCGGCGAAGCCGGTCCGCCAGCCGCCAACCAAAATAGACGGCGAAGGCCAGTTGAAGCAGGCCGCTTAAAACAGACGCTTCCTCCCCGCTGACAGCCGATCCTCCCAAACCCCGGCCGAACCAATCGACGACCGCAATTAGTTCGCGCGGGATGACGATGGCGCACAGCGCGGTGGAAAAGAGCGCGCCGAAGAAACCGCGTCGTTGCAGCGAGAAATACAGTCCGATGACCGGCAGCGTGAGAAAAGTCGAACCGAAGAAGAGGATGGGGGCGGCTTGTTCTGGTTCGTTGAACACCTCAGCTAGATATAGCCAGGCGCCAAGCAGCAACGCGAAAGCCGGCAAAAATTGCAGCCACAACCCGCGTAGTCGGCCGCCGATGATTTCTTGCATGCGCAACGGCGAAACGAGTAGCAGTTCCATCACGCCGGTTTCGCGTTCACGGCGGAAGCTGCCGGCGGCCGTCACGCCGAGCGATAATACCAGCGCCCAAGCAAGAGGTTTGTTGCTGAAGGTCGCCCAATTGCGGTACTCCTTGATGTCTTGAAGCGCCAAGCTCAACAGCGAAGCGATGACGGCCAGCCAACTCCAGGAGAGAAGCCGAACCGACCAGCGCCGTTGTTCCAACCAACCGATGGGATTCCGTTCCAACTTTCGGCGCAGCCAGCGTTTCAACACGCTGACGCCGAAGCGCGGCGTGCAGAACGTCCGCTCCAAGGCGACGAGTTCCGGTGGAGGCGGTCCTTCGCGGGCACCGCGCTTGACTCCCGGCACCGCCAGTAACAGGCCGGTCAGCAGCGCCGCCAGGCCAAAGCCCGCGACACAGAAACTTGGAAAAATCCCGAGCGGGACGACTGTCCCAGGGGGAGTGACAGCTCGTCCGCTCAGACTCGTCACATAGAGCACGTTCCCCACGGCCCGAACCGCGAGTGGAGTTTGTACCCCGTACATCGGCCCCGGCGCGTTCCCGAGCCAGCCCGTCAACAAGGTGTTCGAAAACGTTCGGCCCAGCATTGCGCCGTTTAGCAGCAGGAAAACGAAGGCGAGCAGGCTGGCCAACACCAGTGCGCGATTGCGCACTCTGGAAACGGACGACGCAAGCAAGCCGGCCGCCAAGGCCCAGCAGATCGAGCCGAAATTTAACAGGACCGAGGAAACGATCAGTCCCCAAGGCACACCGCCGAACAGCAGTGGCACCATGAGCACCGGCAGCGCCGCCAGCCATAGGGTCAGCGCTCGCAGACCATGAGCAAAACCTTTGGCGGCGATAATGTCGAAGGGCCGCAGCGGAGTCAGGCAAAGCAGGCCCAAGGTGTTTTCGCGGCGCTCTTGGCTGATGCAGTCCGCCGCCAACAACGGCACCAGAATCCAAATCGCAAAGAAGATTCCGACGTGGAGTTTGGCGAACAGCCAATCGCCCGAGTGGGGATCGAAAGTGAGCGTCAGCCATTGGGCAAACAGCATGGCCAGGAGCGTCCCACCGCCGGCGACGCGCAGCCAAGCCGTGAACGGATGGCGCGCCTCGACGCGCAATTCACGGACGATGACGGGCAGTGCGTTCATGGTCGCCGGTTGCAGGTTGGCGAACGGGCCACCTTCAACCCGCACCGGGAAACCTCACTGCGTCTCCCCCCGCGTCACCCGCAGGAAGACTTCCTCCAGGCCCAGTTCGTCTTCGCGCAGTTCCACCAGCTGCGCGCCGCCGCGCACCAGCAGGTCGGCGATGAGGCTGTGATCGGTGTCGTGGGCGGCCAGGGTGACTTTGAGTTCGCCGTCCGTGGACCGCACGTCGGTGACGTCCGGATGGGCCTTCAACAACTCGATGGCCTGGTTCGGGTCGCTGGTGACGCGAACCCAGACGACGCGGCCGGTGGACATCTGGTCGCGCACGCCCTGCACCGGCCCGGAGTAGATGAGCCGGCCCTTTTCGATGATGGCCACGCGATTGCAGAGCGTCTCCAGTTCGCGGAGGATGTGCGAGGAGATGATGATGGTCTTCCCCATCCGTTGCAGCTCTTGCAGGATCGCCATCAGTTCGATCCGGGCGCGCGGGTCGAGGCCGCTGGCCGGCTCGTCGAGCAGCAGCAACTGCGGATCGTGGATGAGCACGCGCGCCAAGCCGAGCCGCTGCTGCATGCCGCGGCTCAACGCGCCGATCAGCGCGCCCTTCTTTTCGCTGAGGCCGACCAGTTCCAGCACGTCGTTCACCGTCTTTTCGCGCTGCGCGGTAGGGATGCGGTAGCAGGCGCCGAAGAAATCCAAATACTCCGTGACCTCCATGTCCTTGTACACGCCAAAGAAATCCGGCATGTAACCGATGACATGGCGCACGGCGTCGGCATCCTTCACCACGTCGTGGCCCAGGATGGTGGCCGTGCCGGCGGAGGGCGCGAGAAACGTCGCCAGGATGCGGAGCGTGGTGGTCTTGCCGGCGCCGTTGGAGCCGATGAAGCCGAACAGGTCGCCCCGGTTCACGGTCAGATCCAGGCCGGAGAGCGCGGCGAGACTGCCGAACAGGCGCGTCAAACCGCGCGTCTGGACGGCGGGCAACGGCGGGGCGGGAGGAGCAGAGTCGTTAAGCATAAGACATCGGGGTTCGAAGGCCAGGGTCCAAAGCCGCAGAGCGTGTTTCAGGAATCGTTAGCATGGGCGACCCGCCCGCACCGGTCGGCGACTCGCCGACCGGCCTGCCGGAGAGCAACCTGGCGAAAAGCCCGCCATCATTGGCCGGATCGCTTTCCTGCCCTTCCGTCCGGCGGGGCGCCTGTTCTAACCGGAAACGATTTTCCCAACTCGCTCTCCGGCGCGAAACGCGCAGTCGCCGATCGGTGGCAACTGAAGGGACTGGGGACATTGGGCTCTGGACCATGGACGGGTTCACGGGGCGACGGGGCACGACACGCGCCAGAGCGTGTCGCGGTGGCTGCGGAGCGCTGTGAACTGGTTGATCGCTTTGAGCGGCGTGTAATCGGCCGACCAGGCCAGCAACACCGCCTGGCCGCGCTCGACCAGCGGCGCCAGGTCCAGCCCCGGCGGCGTGACGAAGCCGGCGCCGCCCTGCCGCCCGGCCAGTTCGGACAGGAACGACGCGGCCATCGCGGCGTTGGGCGCGTCGGTGATCCAGCCGCTGGCGTAACCACCGAAGGCCGATTGGCGTTGCTGGACGACGGCCGGGAAATTCGCCCCGCGCTGCCACACAAAATCGGCCAGCGGCGCGCCTTGGGTGGACCGCAGTAACACGGTTTTCTTCTGCCGCGCCGGCACGTCGCCCACGTCGAGCATCCGGTCAGCCACCGCGAGCCGCGCATTGGTCAGCGGGCGTTCCAGCCGGTTATCGACGGTCACCTCCAGCGCGTCGCCGCTGTGGCGGACGGCAACGCTGACGGGCAGCGGCGCCGCTTGCCACCAATCGCTCACAAAGAGCTGGCTGATCCAGACCGGCACGAAGACGTCGGCGCTGAAGGTGTCGCCCTGCTGGAGGACGCGGACGTTGCCTTTGGCCGGCGCGACGGCGCTGCCCATGAACTCGCTACGCAACGTCGCCACGCGCGCCGGGCTGGCCAGCCGGTAGCGCTGGTTGGCCGGCGAATAGATCGAGGCGAAGGTCCGCCCGCGCAACTCGGCGCGCTCGCCGTTGGCAAACACGTCCACCAAGTGCAGTTCGTTCCATTCCGTCTCGCCGGCGCGGAGCTTGTAGCCGATGAAGTAAATCAGGAGCGAGAACAGGACGACGTAGCCGGGGAACGTGATCCAGGTGAGCATCGGCCGGCCGATTTTCCGGAGCCACCAGCGGTCAAACGGACCGATGACCGCCAGGTAAACCAGAAGCAGCACCAGCAGCCAGCCGACGGGCATTTTGCGCACCTGCCGGCTGTCCACCATCGCGCCGAAAATGCCGTCGCTGCCCGGCTCCAGACGATACGGCACGTTGAGCGAGGCGTAGAGCGCCGGCGGCACCCCGGCCAGGCGCGCCCAGAAGTCGGGCAGGTGTTTCCACGACCGGGCCGGCTCGCGCTCGGGACTGAACAACAACGCCGTGACGCGCCCCCGGTCGCAGTCGGCGGTCACGACCAACGGCGCGTCCGGCGTGCCGGCCACGACCCGCGCGTCACCGTGCCGCAGACCGGTTGCCACGGTCAGCGGGGCAGCTTCGAAGGCCGCGTCCTCGGCGAGGTCGGCGAACACATTGGCCGGCGTCGGAGCGGAATTCTCGGGTTGCGGATTCGGGGTTGGGTAACCTACTCCAGAGCGCCGCTGCCCGGTGCCCACCGGCGGATTCGTTCCGCCGGGCCGCGTCCCGGGCACGGGCCGGGGCGGCGGCACCCCGTATCGCTGCCCAAACATCGGCTGCGGTAACATGCCCTGGCCGCTGAAAAGGCGGTCTTCGGGACTCGTCATCGGCTCGCGCAACCACGCCTGCAATTCCGAGTGGCGGGCCAGATCGCGGACGCCGGAGAGGTCGCACGGAAAAATACTCCGCAGCCACGGACTGGCGGTGATGTCGCTGATTTGCTCGACGCCGACGATGAGGTGCCCGCCCGCGTGCAGCCAGGCGAGCAGGGCCTTCACCTGGTTGTCCCGCAGTTCGACCGCCCGTTCGGAGTTCAGATAGATCGCGTCCAGACGCTCGAGCGCAATCGGATTGTCGGGAAAAATGGCGGGCTGCAAGGAGGCGCACACCGGCTGCAGGTCCGATTGCCGGGCGCGAATTTGCGCCAGCACGGGAACGCCGCGCGGAGTGCGCGCCAAAGCGCCCATCAGGACGGTTTTCCAGTTCACGGCCAAGCGCGGCTGGAGCGGTGAACTCGAGGCCTCGGCTCGGACTCGGCCCCGCTCGTCGAGCAGCCGGGCGGTCCAGGCGCCGCCGTAGCGCCCGGCGGCGAACGCGGGGATCACGAGGCGCTTGAGCGAACCGGTCGGCAGTTCCACCACGGTGCTGCGGGTCGCGCCGCCGCCGAAGCCTTCCGGCTCCAGGTCCACGACGCCCGTGAACGCCGGGCCGTCGTTCTTGACTTCGAAGACAATCGGGATCCACGCCGCTTCCGCGACCGTGCCACTGTAGCCGACGAACATGTCGAACTGGAGGGGCGAAGGCGCGACCGGCTGCGCAACACAACAGGAAACCCAGGAACAGAACAGCAAGGCGAGCCACCGAGGCACTGTCACATTGGTTGTCATCGGGTCCGCGGTCCTCAACCGAATCGGCAGTTTAGACAAGACGCCCACTTTGGAATCACGGGGTTTTATACGCGCCACCGGCCCCCTCCGCAACGGCAATTGGGCCGGGGCGGAGTGTCCAATCAGAGCGCGCATTCCGCGACCCCAGCCCGCTGCGCTGGCCACCAAACGCGCCCGCGCCCCGCGCTTCTCTCTTGTATCGTGGTCGGTTCACCGTGGCCGTCTCGGCCCTGCCCGATTGGATGTCCGTCGGTAGGTTTTGATCCGGGTGGCTTTCCGGCCCAATCGCCCCGCTCCACGCCGGCTAATTCTTCACCAGTCCGCGGATGGGGAAGACGGTGTAGGATTCGCCGCGGGAGAGTTGGCCGGACTTGCTTCGTGAGAAGAACCGGAACGTCTCGTCACCCTCCACGTCGCTGGGCCAGACGAACCGGGTGCCCGCGCCGTGGTAAATCACTTGGCCGTCGCTGCGTTGGATGACTGTTTCCGCAAAACCGGTTTGCAGGAAATTCATCCAGGAGAACGTCACCGACTTGCCGCCCGCGGATTTGACCACCTGGAGGTCGAGGGGCGGCGCCGAATCCAGCGAGCCGAACGTCGCGGGTTGGTCCGGCGGGCGCCCGTAGCCGCCGTCCTCGGTCCAGCCGGCGGCGTAGTGGCTGGAACTCTGGCGCAAATGCTGGCGGGCGTCCCAGAGGTTGTAGTTGCGGTGCGCTTGGAGGAGACGCGCGAGTTTGCCCGCCACCTTCGCGGCGACCACGCTCGGCAGCGCCTGTTGCACCACGAAACTGTCCCGGGGCGCGGCGTCAACGAACTCCAGTCCCGGCCCGACGCTGCGCATGTTCGCCTGGCCGGCGACGCCCACGGTGACGGCTGAGTACAGGCGCGGCGGCACGGGCAGGCGCTCGTCTGGGTTGGTCCGGTTCGGCACCTGGTAGTAGTGTCCCAGGACCACCAGCACCCCGGCGGCCGTAGCGCGGTCCCAGTCAGCTTTGAACTGGAACAAGTCGTCTTCGTCCTCGTACGACGTGGGCGCGACCAGCAGGCGATAATGGTTGGCGATGGCGTAGCCGACCATCGCGGGGAAATCCGGCAGTTCGGCCACCAGGTCCGGGGAGGGAAGGGGCGCGCGCCGGCCGGGCGGGCCGGGGCGGCTGACCCGGTCGCAAACCCAATCCGCGGGAGCGACTTGGATGAAGGCCACCCGGAGCGTACCGCTCAGTCCCGGGTACGAATCGGTCGCGCCGAGGACCAGGCAGCTTTGGTTGACCCGGAACGCCAGGTTCTTCACCGTGACGGTCTGGTAGGATTCCATTCGCGACTTGTCTCCAGCCAGGTTCCTCGACCAATAGGTGAACGTCGCGTCGCCGTCCACGTCGCTCGTCCACACGAAGTTGGTGCCGGTGCCTTCGTAAAGGATGCGCCCGTCCTGACGCGCGATGACGGTGGCCGCGAAGTCGCTCATGCGGAAGTTCCGCCACGCGAAGAGGACTTGGCGCTGATCCCGGGACGGGGTGGCCAGGAAGGCGACGGGCGGGCCGGGGAGCAGTTGGCCCACCACAGCGCGTTCGTCCACGCGGCCGTAGCCTTGCTTCTCCGTCCAACCCGAGGCCCAGCGGCTGCCCGCCTGGCGCAAGTGTTCACGGGCATCCCAGATGTTGTAGTCCGGGTGCGCGTCCAGGAGATGCGCGAACTTGATGGCGAGCGCCTGGTTGGCCCAGCTTTCGGCGGCGTCCTCGAAGCCGTTGGCCGATGCCCACAGCGGCAGCGCGTCGTAGAACTCCAGACCCGGGCCGTAGGAGTAATAGTTTTGGCCCACGCCGCCCCCCACGCTCACCGCTGCTTTCAGGCCGATGGTGTCCGGCACGTAAAGGTTGGGCGTGTTGTTGAAGTGGGGCGCGAAGGGCATCAGGCCGTTGTCCACCGCGCTGCCCCAGTAGCTGTCCAACGCGCCGCCGGCGAAGTTCTGGATCACGATGCGGTATCCCAAGTGGTGCTGGCCGATGTAGTTGAACAGCCCCTCCGGGGTGGTGTTGGTCGGATCCAGGCCCAGGCGCACCATCACGTCCCAGGACAAATCCGCCGTCCACCCCTTGGCCGGGTCATTCTTGGGATTCCTCGCCAGTTTTAGGAACGTGTCTTTGGCCATCTGCGGGTGCGTCGGGATGTTGCCCGGCTCGCGGAACGGCTCCCCACGGCCGAGGATGAGCACCGTCCGATACTTGGGGCCGCCCGTCTCCGGCGCGGCTTGCGCGGCAAGGACCAGTTGGCCCGTCGCCAGCAGCCCTGCCAGAAGGCACATCGGCGCCGCCCCGATGCTCCGTAGTCGATGCCCGCCTCTGGAACTCCCGCCCGCGGCGCACCGCCCCGAACCACGGCGCGTGGACGGTCCCCGTCTGGACGTCGTCAGCCTGGCAGGGCGAACCGCGGGCGCGGGCGCGAATGACTCATCGGGAACTTGGGGAAACAGGCAGTTCAGCAACGGTGGCATGGAGTGAGCATACTCCGGCCCGCAGTGGCCGTCAAAACGCAGTCGCGCTCCCCGTCGCCACGCGGAGCGCCGTTGCGCAGCGCGGTTACGGCGCGCCGGTGGACAGCGGCGCCTGGTCCGGCCGGGCGCCGACGCTGACCAAGTAGTGGAGCGTGCGGAAGAAGATTTGACCCTCCGCGATCGCGGGGGTCGCCTCCGCCCGTTCACCGAGGGAATTTCGCCCCAGCTCCTTGAACTCTCTCGCCGCGGCGAGCACCACCACTTCGCCGGTGGTGGAAATGTTGTAGAGCTTGCCGTCGGCGCAGACCGGCGAGCTGAAGTAGTTGCCGCCGACGCGCTCCTGCCAAAGCACCGTGCCTGTCGGCGCGTCCAGACACGTGACGATGCCGCCGTCGCTCCAGAGGAACAGCAGTCCGTCCACCGCCAGCGAGGTCGGCACGTACGGCGCCGAACGGCGGACCTCGTAAGCCACAACGGGCTTCCCGCCCGGCCGCTCCGGGGGCCGCAGCGCCACGAGGTAGTTGCCGCCCGCGCCGCTGCCGCAGGAACTGATCAACAGGCCGCCCGCCACCACCGGCGAACTGACGCTGCGCAGCTTGAGGACGCGTTCGAGCGACCACTCGACCTGCCCCGTCTCCGGAGCGACGGCGCAGATGCCGTCCTCCTGGCTGTTGAAGATGAGCGAAGGCGGACCGCCCTCCGGTTGGAAGAGGCAGGGCGTCGAGTAATCGGCGCGGCCCGGACGGCGCGGCGTCTCCCACACCTGGCGGCCGGTAGCGGCGTCGAGCGCGAGAAGGCGTCCCGCCAGATCCTGGTCCACCGCCAGGATCAGCAACCGGCCGCAGCGGATGGGCGAGTGTCCCAGGCCGTGTTGGGTCTGGAACGGCCCGGCGTTGAACTCCCACGCGGGCCGGCCGTCGTGGGCGAGCGCCGTCACGCACAGTTCCCGGCCCTCGACGCGCGGCACATAAACGCGCTCGGCGTCCACCGCCGCCGAGGCCGTGGCGTAGGTGTTGTTCGGGTTGAGCGGGTAGAACGGCAGCGGAAAGTCTTTCTGCCAGGCGATGGCGCCCTGGGCCGCATCCACGCAAACCATCCGCCAGTGTCCCGAACCGGCATCGGCGCAGGTCACGAAGAGGCGCTCCCCCCAGAGGACCGGCGAGGAGTAACCCACACCGGGCAGGCGCAGCTTCCAGTGGTAATCCGCCTCGGTCCAGCGCGCCGGCAGATGCGTGGCGCGGCCGACGCCGGTGCCGTTGGGCCCGCGGAACCGGGTCCACTCCTGGGCGCGGCCGGTGCACGCCCAGAGCGCCGCCGCCAGGAACACGAGTCCGACTCGGCAATTCATGGGCGCTGAAGTTGCCGGGGGTGCCGCCCGTTGGCGAGGAAATCTCCGCGCCAGAGCTGTGATCCGCATCCGGTCGGCAGCGGATTCAACAAGATCGCGCAGCAGTTACTTCCGCCCGGACGCGGCCGGCAAACGCCCGGCGACGGAATCCCCGGCCGCGGGTTCGCCGCGATACACACACCGCGCCGTGCAGGTTTCGGCCACGGCCACTTCCGTCAGCAGCGGCAGCTTCGGCTTGAGGCGGTTCCAGATCCACGCCGCCAGGTTCTCGCTCGTCGGGTTGCGCAGGCCGGCGATCTGGTTGAGGTAGCGGTGATCGAGCCGCTCCCAGAGGGGCCGGAACGCCCGCGCGATGTCGGCGTAATCCATCACCCAGCCCAGCCTCGGATCGCACTCGCCGACGACGGCGATTTCGACCTGGAAACTGTGCCCGTGCAGGCGCCGGCACTTGTGTGCCTGCGGCAGGCGCGGCAGCCGGTGCGCCGCCTCGAACTGAAACGTCTTTCGTAGTTCCATTTTCATACCGAAAGGCAAAAAGCCGAAGGAAGAAGGCCGAATGGCGGTCCCACCCGGGGCGGCGTCTGGCGGACGGCTGGATTCTTTCTTCCACTTTCCATCTCACGTCTCCCAGTCCGTCCACGTCACCAGATCGCCCAGGCTGGGCCGGCCGTCGTGGCGCCACGTCAGCGGCGGGTTCTGCATCTGGCCGAGGGGGCAGACGCGCGGGACGCCCCAGCGCGCCAAGACGGTGGCCAGGTCCCGCGCCCGCTCGTCCGACACCGCCAAGCCGACGGTGGAGATTTCGCCCCGGACGCCGTCCGCGCTTTGCAGCGCCTGGGTCAGATCGTTCACGCCCTTCACATAGACGAAGCGGTTGAGGCACGAGGCCTGGAAGCGTGGGTCCGTCTCATAAACCACGGTCCACGCCGTCGAAGCCCGGCTGCTCCAGAGGCGCGTTTCCTCCGAATGCGCGGCGCGCACCTCGTAGAAGCCACGGCGCGAGGCGATCACGGCCGCCTGTTCCGCCGGGAGCGCCCCCCGGGGCTCGGCCTGTTCCAACCGCTCCAACTCCCCGGCGAGCAACCCGGCGAACGCCTCTGCCGTCACGCTCCCGCCGTGCTCGACGTAGATGACGTGCGGCGACAGGCAGCCCAACTGGTCCCACGCCGTCACGTCCGCCGCCGCCCGGGCGGCCGCCTTCTTCGCGTGAAAACCGTGGAGGTTTTCGCGCGCCACAAACGCGAAGCTCAGGCGGTGACCGTAGCCGAGGAAGCGCGCCTGGTCCGGCACCCGCCGGCGGATGGCCGCGAGCGTTTCCGCCGCGCCGGTGGCGGTGACACAGTCCGCCTCCCGGAATAGCGCCTCTTCGAGATCGGCGTTTCCGCCGGGCCACTCGGCCAGTTCGAGGCAGGCGCCGAGCTTCCGGTCGGCGTCGTAAAGCGAGTGGGCGAAGAGCCGCGGCAGCAACGCCGCGCCGGTGGCGCACTTCATGAACTGCGCCGAGCGGGTCAGCACGCCGAGGACCAGACTCGCGAGGGCCGGATTTGGGAGGTTCCCGGCGGCGACATGCACCAGGAATTCCGGTCCGCGCGCCAGCGCCGCCCGCCGGTGCTCCTGCTCGGCGCTGGCGGCACACAACTCGTCCAACCGGTGGGCGTGGCCGAGTTCCTGCACCAGCAAAGCGTCGAGGTGGGCGGGCGTCAGTTGCCCGAAAAACGCGTCGAGTCCGCGCGCCAGGGTCGGCCGCGAGAAACCGAGTTGGGCCGGGCCGAGTTCGAGCGCGCGGCGGCGGAACGGGTCGTCGGCTTGGAGCCAGTTCTCCGCCACCGCGCTGAGCAGCCGCGCCAGGTCGCGCGTCGCGCGGTTCGCCAGGTACACCTCGCGATTATGCTTCAGCGTCTGGCACGCCTCGCCGATCAGGGCCGGCGTTAGCCTCGCCTCCGCCGGCAGGTCCGCCAGGAAGTAGTTCGGCAGCGTCATGCGACAGCGAAGCGCGGAGCGCGGAGCCGGGCGGGCGCTGGCGGTGGCGGTTCCTCCGCGGCCATCAAGGAACAGCCGCGCGGCTCCGCCAGCACGGGACGGCCGAGCAGCTCAAAGCCATCGGCGCGGCGGATGGCCAGATCTTCGGTCTGGATCGCCAGCACGGAGAAAACGTTGGCCAGGTCGAACACGCGGAGCAAACCGGTGTCGCCGACGCCCGCTTCGCGCCCGGTTTCCGGGGAAATCACCTGCGTCCGGGCCCAGGGAGGAAAATGAAAAAGACGCGGGCCGCCTGGCGAGCGGGGCCAGCCCCGGGCTTCGCCTGTCCCCGGCCCCACCTCGCCCGGCGCGCGATCATAGGCCTGCGAACTCAGTTCACTCATGCCGTATTCGCAGAGGATCTCCGCCGGAGGCACGCCCAGGCGCTCGGCGAGGAGCGCATGCAAGGCCGGCTTCGGCAGCGAGCGGGAACGACCTTTGTAGCCGCCGGTTTCCATCACGCGCGAGCCGGCCGGAAGGGCGAACCACCGCCCGGCGGCCTCCAAATGGTCCAGCAGATGCACCAACGAAAACGCCGTTCCGAGCAGCAGGACCGGACGTTTTTCCTCCGTCGCTTCCTCCAGGCGACGGGTCGCCAGGGCGAGATCCAGCTCCCACCCGCCGTCCGGCGCGACCCGCCCGACAAAGACCGAATCCGCCGCGCCGAACGCGCGCCGTACGGTTTCGAACATGTGGACGAGCGACGAATGGGGCGCTTGGTCGGCCGGTGGAGTGAGGCAAACCAGCGGCGAGCCGGTTGGGCAAAGAGGGAACCCATCGGCCAGCACGGTGGCGCGGAACCCCGTCAGGAGCGACGCCTCGTAAACCGCCAGCGATTCGGCGTTGTGGAAATGCCGGCTGGGCCGCTGGGCCGTGGTGCCACTGGAATGAAACACGACCGTCCGTTCGGTGAATGGGAGACAGCTTATTTCCAACTCCTTGAACGCCGAGGTCGGCAGGGCCGGAATCTGACGCCAGTCGGTCACCGTGAGCGGCGTGGCGCAGCGCGCTTCGCCAAACCGGCGGTACGGGACATTGTGCGCCATCTGGAGCGCGAACAGTTCCAAGGCCAGCCCGGCAAACTCCTCTGCCCGTCCCGCCTCGGCGGAACGGCGGCCGGCGGAGCGGGAGATGAACCGGCGCAAGCGCGCCGTGAAGTCAGAAAAGTCCGGTGTCATGCGGTTTTGTTTCGTGTCCGGGGCTGGTGTTCCGCCACAGCCCACCGGGACATGTTGGAGAGCCACCGCCGGAAGTCGAGCGAGAAAGCTGCGGGTGGGAAAAGCCCGTCAGGCCAGCGGTCCGGCCGCGAGAACCTGGACCTGAATCAGGCCCAAGGCTTCCGGGGTTCACTAACTGCGCCGCACATAGACCTGCATGATCTCCGCGCGATCCTGATAGGTGATCGGGACCTCCGCAGAAAGCGTGTAGCCTTGGGGCAACAGTTCTTCCTGGACTCGGTTAGTGAGCCGCTCGGCGCCGCGCTTGACATTCCATTTCCGGCTGAACGCGCGCCAGTAATCCCGGGGACCGATGACGATTACTTTTGGCGGACGCGCTTTCAATGTCTCGAAATCCCGGTCCACGTACCGGTCCCAATACTGGTCCGTAAAAATGATGGCGCTGGACAAGGCGGGGCGAGGCCGTTCCAGCCAAGCCTCGACGTTGGGGTCGTCTGGCAGCAGCAGCACCTCGTCGCGCGCCGCGGGGTCGGCCAGGGAACGCACGAGGCGAACCAATTCACGCATCCCCTGGGCTTGGGGACGCAGTCGCGCCCCAGCCAGGTGTCGGATTTCCGGCCACTCGTCCCGGCACTGGGTCACGGCGGTGATTTGGTCGGATGCGCCCAACCACAGCAGCACCATGGCGACGCTCACGAGGAGCCAGGCGCAGCGCGGGGCGCCTCCGGGCGGTTGGGCGGCGGCTGGTCGCGTCAGACCTGAGACGACGAAGGCCAGCGCCACAAAGATCAGCGGGTTGTTGTAATAGCTCCAGTAAAACTGTTTCACCGACAGCGAGTGGAACCAGGCGCTGAACAAGAAGACGATGATGAACGGCGCGAGTGGTTGCGCCACGGGCAGGCCGGTCGGCCGGAATCGGACAGGAATTAACGACGCTCCGCCACCGAGCAGGCAGCCCGCCAGCCCTGCATTGAGCAGGATTGTGGGCCAGGCGCGATCCAACGGCAGCAGCGGCAAAGCGGTTCGCGCGAGGACAAAACTGAGGCCGAAGCCCGCCAGGGATCCCAGCCCCGCGGCAACGGCCATTTCGAAAAAACCGGCTGGGAAGGAAACGGCGTCCGCGCGGCAAGCCCGTTTCTCCTCGGCCCCCGTGGCGTAGATGGACTGACAGATCCGGTGCAGCAGGAAAAAGCCGCCGACCACCACGACGCACTGGGCCCAATAGGTGAGCAGATTCCGCACGAGGCGAAGGCCGCCTCCTTTGGGTTCGGAGCCGGTGAGGAAGACGTCGCAAACCAGACCCCAAGGCTGGCTCCACGGTCGGAGCACCGCGACCAAGATGGCCAGGCAGATCAGGGTCCAACCGAGGCAGAGCAACACGCGGCGGGCACGCGCTGTCCATGTGTTGACACGCGGAAGAGAGAGCAACACCACGACGGCGCCCAGAATGGCGCCGACGGCCGTATTTTGCTTGGTGAGCAGCAGCAGGGCCAGTTCCACGCCGAGCAGGACCAGGAGGAGAGAGCCGCGCGGCTGGTCCGGTTTGTTGTCTTTCGCGGGAGGTCCCACCAGGCCGGCCGTGCTCCAGCCGATGAGAGCAACCAGAAACTGAGCCATCGAGTCATACAGGATTTCCTTGGGCAACGCGAAGAAGACCGGGATGGCCGCCAGGGTGGTGGCAAGCGCGGTGCCCGCCCCGAGGCGCTTCGCGAAGGCCCAGTACAGCACCAGCAAGGTCGCGGCCTGGAAGGCGAAGTTGAGCAGACTTTCGGCGATCCACGGAGCCCCGTGGGGATGGAGCCAATGCACGAGCACGAACGGCAAAGGCGGCATGGGCGTATGGAGGCCATCCTCGTACAGCCGGATTCCCCCGCCCAGGCGATTGGCGATCGGGGCCACCCAGCCGCTGAATTCGCGATCGTTCCAGAGGGATGTCCAATGCGCCGGCACGATCTGGGCTCCCAGCACACCCAGACAAAGCGCCAAGCCGGCTAGGCCAACCCATTGATCCAACGAACGCTTTGCCGTGTCTTTCATCGGGCTTCGCCAATCACAATCGGTTGAGGAACTTCAAGGCGTTCCTGCGCGCCACCGCCATGATCGAGCCTTGCGGGTTCACGCCGGGCGCGGTGCAGAGCAGGCTGGCGTCGGACAGGAGCAGATTCTTCACGCCGTGGACGCGTCCAAAGGAATCAGCGGCGCAGCGGCGCCGGTCTTCGCCCATCGGGCACGAACTGAAGAGGTGGATGGTCATCAGGTTCGCCCGGCCCGCGGGCAGCGTCTCCGGCAACCGGGCGAGCTCGCCCGGCGACGCCAGCTTCGGCCCGCGCGCCAGGCCGGGATACAGCGCCACGGCGCCGGCGGCGAAGAGGACCTCGCCCAACTTGCGCAGCGCCTCGCCCAGATCGCGATGGTCCCGCGCGGTCAGCCGGTAGCGCACCAGCGGGTCGCGAAAGCCGGGCAACGGACGGACGGTGCCGCGACCTTCGCCGGTGATCATGGCGTAGTAATTAGCCATCCGCCTCCAGGCGACGGGCAGCCCGGCGAGGGCGTCCGGAAAATCGGTCAGTCCCAGCGCCAGGTACGCGGGCGAGCTGATCGAGCAGCCGAAACTGAACCGGGGCGCGAATTCCTTCACCTGGTGGACCGGCACCCCCATGTCGGTGGCATTCACCGGCTCGGCAAATTGGGCGACCACCTTCACCGTCGGATGCACGCACAAGGAATTGCCGATGTTCCGCTGCAGGCCGCTGCGCCGGAGCAGCGCCGGCGTCTGCACCGCTCCGGCGCACACGAACAGCGTCCCCGCGGTGATCCGCAGCCGCCGGGCGGACGCGTGCCGCGCGGCAATGATCCACCGGCCGTGCTCGGTGCGGATCGTCTCGGCGCGGGTTTGCGGCAACACCTGCCCGCCAGCGCTCAGGAAGCGCGGCAGAAAGGTCTCCGTCATGGACTGCCGTGTGCCGCGCGGCGGGCCGCCGGAGGCTGGCTCGTAGCGGAACCAGCGCGGCACTTCGAGCGATTTCCAGCCCAGCCGCGCGGCGCCTTCATGCAATTTGAGCGACGCCGCCGGGGCGGGCCCCGGCAGCAGTGAAACCGACACGTCGCGTTCGCACGCCTCGAAGTGCGGGCTCATTTCCGGCTCGCCGAGGCCCTCGACGTGGAACTCTCGGCGCCACTGCTCGAGGACTTCCGGCGGCGTGCGGTGGTAGAGGCCGCTGTTGATTTCGCTGCCGCCGCCGACGCACCGGCCCTCGACGTAGGCGATCTTGGTCTGGCCCAGTGCCACGGTCAGTCCACCATTGCGGTATTTCTGCTCCATCTCCTCGCGGGAAAACGGCGCGCACGATTCGAGCGGCAGGAACGGGCCTTCCTCCACCAGCAGCACGTCGCGCCCGGCCTCGGCGAGCAGGCAGGCGGTGATCGCCCCGCCCGGACCGGAACCGATGACCGCGACTTCACAATGAAGCTTGTCCGGCGGCGCGGTTAATACGCGGCCCCTGACCGCCGACGTGAGCGGGCGGAGCGACCCACTTTCTCCCGGAGGCGCGGTTTCCGCTCCGCCCCCCGGGCCGCGACTGAACAGCCCCAGCAGGGTCAGACTCTCGTAAAACCGCACGAGGTCGCGTTTGAAGCCGACGGTGGAGTTCTTCCAATTGGCAAGCAGGCGAAGCCGCTCGTCCGGCGGCAGGCGATGGAAGAGCTTTCCCGACGACAGCAGGCCGAGTACGTCAAAGCCGAACGTCGCCGCGGCCATCGGCACGCGCAGGTGATCGGTCATACGGCCGTGCTGGCGCAGCACGAATTGGGTGAGGTCGTTGTAGGGCGGCTGAAATTCCGGCGGCGCCGGGGCGGCGGGGCCCCCGGCCAGCGAATACACAAGCGCGGACGCCGTGTCGTGGAACCAGAGGTTGCCCGGTTTGGCCATGGGCGGTCAGTGCCCCGTGGCGAGCCAGATCACGGCGAGCGTCAGCAAACCGACCAGGTAGCTCACGCGGTCTTTGAGCGCGAAGACCACCGGATCCTCGTGCATCTCGCCGCGATGCGCGATCAGCCAGACGCGGCTGATCCAGTAGAGCAGCAGCGGGCAGACGAGCAGGAGCAACGTCGGCTGGCGGTAGAGCGTGCGGACTTCCTGGCTGGTGACGTAGAGGGCGAGCACGAGCACCGCCAGGTAGCCGCTGCCCGCGCCCAGCGAGGCGACGAGTTCCCAATCGCGGGCGAGGTAGCCGCGGCCGTGGGTGGCCGATTGATTCTGCCGGCGCAGCGAGGCGACTTCGACAAACCGCTTCACCAGGGCCAGGCTCAGGAAGAAGAACATCGAGAACATCAGCAGCCACGCCGAATACGCCACCTGCGTCGCCTCGTGCCCGGCGATCAAGCGCAAGGTGTACAGTCCGGCCAGAACGAACACGTCCAGCAGCGCGACTTGCTTCAACCGGCACGAGTAAGCTGTCGTGAGCAACAGGTAAAGCAGGACGACGCCCAGGAAGCCCGGCGACAACGCGGCGGCCAGGCCGAGGCCAAGCGCGAGCAGCAGCGGCACCAGGCCCAGTCCCACCGGCAAGGGCAAATCTCCAGCGGCGAAGGGACGCCGCCGCTTGGCTGGGTGGCGACGATCCGCTTCGAGATCGAGCAAATCGTTGAGGACATACACGGCCGACGCACACAGACAGAAGGCGGCGAAGGCCCACAACGCCTTGAACACCAACGGCAGGTTGGCCAGTTGATGCGAAGTCAGCAACGGCACAAAGATGATCAAGTTTTTCACCCACTGGTACGGACGCATCGCCCGCAGGACCTCCACCACGGTCGAATTGGCGTGGCAAAAGCGGTCGTTGACTTGGGTGAGGCGGGCGGCCCGCCGGGCCAGACTGGCCAGCGCGTTCACCACAATGGCTTCCCGGGCCTGCCGCCAGACCGCCAGGTCCACGGCGGAGTTGCCGGCGTAATCGAAACCGCGCACGCCGAATCGGCCGGTCAGCTTCGCGAGCTTGGCCGCGCCGCGCAGGTTCGTCGCCCCGTCGCTGGCGAGGACGTCGTCGAAAATCCCGACGTGCTCGGCCACGCGCCGGGCCAGTTCGGCGTCCGACGCGGTGGCGAGCACGAGCACCCGGCCGGCGGCCTTCTGCGCGCGGAGAAAGTCGAGGAACGCCGCGTGGTACGGCAACGTCGCCGGATCCACCTCGACGCGCGCGGCGATTTGGCGCTTGAGGACGGCCCGCCCGCGCCACCACCAAAAGGGCAGGACCACCAGCCAGAGCGGATTGCGTTTGAGCAGGCGTACCAGGGATTCCCAGAGCAAATCGGTGCGGATGAGCGTGCCGTCGAGGTCCACGCACAGCGGGACCGCGCTCCCGGGGACGGTGGGGGCTTGGGCGGCCATGCGAGCGTCGGCTTCCACGGTTTGGCGGGAGAGCGTAGCGAAGGGGAGACACCGTTGACAACCCCTTTGAACCAGCCGCCACGACGAAGTCCGGCGACGCAGGAGGCGCAGGTGTCCAGCTTGTGCGATGGAAGACGAAGCGCGATGCGGCGTTGACCCACACGCGGGCCACGCCGACAATCCGCCGCAATTGCATGGCTCAAGCGACCGCGATCCACTTCCGCGTGCCGAAACCCGGGCTCGTCTTCGCCCTGGTGTTCGGCTGGAAACTGGCCGTGTTGCTGGTCGTCGCCCTGCCGGTGCCGGCGAACGACGCGTTTTTCTACGACGGGGCGGTGGTGAACTGGCTGCTCCACGGTCGGTACGTGAATCCGTCGCTGGCGCAAGTGCTGCCGATCGCGGGCACCGAAGTTTTCAGCGCCTACCCACCGCTGTATCAGGCGGTGCTGCTGCCGTGGATGGCTGTGTTCGGCACTTCCGCGCTCGCGGCGATGGGACTGCACCTGGCTTTGTTCGGCGGTTACCTGACGGTCCTGCTGGCGATCTTCCGTCGGTTGGGCGTGCCTAACGGGTGTGCCTGCCTGGCGGGCCTGTTCCTGCTCGGCCTCACGTTCCACGACCGGCCCGACAGCCTGGCCCAACTCTTCGGCATGCTCGCCGTTTATGCGTGGATTCGCTCGCGCCCGGCGCCGGCTCCCGGAGCAGCGGCGAGCGGATCCCCGCGCTGGGCGTGGGCGATGGCGGGTTTTGCCGTGCTCGGCCTGGCAACCAGTCTCCAGATCGGCGCGGCGTATGTCGCGCTGGTGTGGCTCGGAGCGTTGGCGGCCACTTTCACCGCGAAAGAGCGGCTCCCCGTCGGTCCGCTGCTGGCCACGGTGTTACTGCCCGTGGTGTTGGTCCTCCTGGTGGTCTTTCGCTTTCCGCATCTGTGGGCCGGTTTCCAAGAACACGCGCGTCACACCCCGTCGTTCACCGGTCTCCGGATGCCCCGCTTCGGGGACTTGCTCAAAGTGGGGCGCACGGTCCCGGGAGCCCTGGCGGCGGCGGTTCTGCTGCCGGGTCTGCTCGCCCGACGCACCGAAGAGGCCCCCTGTCGGCAGTTTGGCGTCGTGGCGCTGGCAGCGACGCTCACGGCACTGGCGGTAGTGCTGGCCTGTTTGACCTTGCTGACGCCCAATGTCGTCGGGATCGCGGGCTACCTGCAGCCGCTGATCGTGGGTTGCGTGCTGGCCCTGTCCACCTGCGTAGCCCGGCCGCAGCGTTTGGCGCGATGGCAAGCGAGGGTGTTCCTGCTGCTGGCGCTGCTCTGCTCGGTCCGCGCGGTCGGCCTGACCACCTGGGGCGTGGCGTGCGCGGCGGACGTGAGTTACCCGGCCGCGATGGCACGCGTCCGGCAGGAATTGGCCAGCGCTCGCCCCGGCCAAGCGATCCTGTGCTCGTCGGCCTACCTCTACGAGGCGGCGCGCCATCCAGACCTCAAGTGCATCCATTCCGACTGGCCCGGCCCGGCGGACCCAGCCGATCCGAACCCGGACTTGCCTGCGCTGCTGAGACTGAAGCCCGCCCAATTACTGCTCACCCAGTTCGATTACTTTCGCCGTTACGAACCACAAGTGGCGGCGCTGAAGGCTCGCCGGGAAGTCGCGGCCGTCGAGGTCCGGCAAACAGCCCACCTGCCAGCGCCGGACTCCATCCGTTCCGTCCAACGGATCGTCCAGCACATTTCCTGGGCGCCGGTGATCATCGATGTGCAGTGGAAGCCGTGATGTTCGGCGACGGACACCCTGCCTAAAAAACGGCACCGTGGACCAGTACCGGCCTGGCAGAACGGACGGCGAGGCCCCGGGCAGTTTTTGAATGAAATTCTCCGAATCCGGTCTATTGTATCGTTGCGCGGGCGGAGGGATGCCGACGCGGACGAGCGCGGGACAGTGGGTTGAGCCGACGGCACTTCTCTTGCTGGCGCAGAACGTAAGAAAGGCAACCGTTATGATGAAAACGTTCGAAGCAATGAGCGAGGCAGTTCGCAATCCCAGACCCTTGTTCCGGAAAGCCGAGAACCAACCCAAGAAACCGCAGCGACACCGCTACGAACGCCGCAAGATCAAAGCCTATCTGCAACTGGCCGATTGGCAGACGGAAGCCGTCGGTTAGCGGAATCTTCTCCGAGAAACCTGGCCACGCCATCGGCGTGGCCTTTTTTGTTTCCAGACCGGAAGAACGCGCGGCGGACCGGAAGCGTCCGCGCTCCCAGCCTCCGGGTAGCGAGGCAGACGTGAGATTTGACAGCCAGGCCAGACATGCCCACATCATGGACGGGAGCGAATGAAAAGGATCAGCTACATCCGGCAACTCTCACTGGTTTTCCTGGTCGCGCTGGCATTTTACGCCGGCGCGTTCTACCTGATCGAGCGCCAGCGCACGCGCCAGGGACCTTGGCAAGTGCTGTTCGCCGGCGTCACCAATGGGCCGCCAAGGATCGTCATCAACCAGCCCAAGCTCGGCCTCACGAACGTGAACCTTGTTTTTGCGGGGGAACACGCGGAGCCACCCGCCCCCGCGCTGATGAGTTTCAACGAGGCGCGGGCGGTGCCGTTCAACGTGCCGTTCGGCCAGTGCGTCTTCCTGGACACCACGACGCTGCCGGGCACGGTCGTGCTCAGCCTCTTCGGGCATGAAGTCCAATTGTTGCCGCGCGTGCTGACCCTCGACCGCAAGGAACGGCCGTGGCGTTCGGGGGAAACCATCACCTTGGGCCAGGCAAAATAGCGGCGCCTGGGCAGAGGAACGAGAGCGTGCGCGGGGTGGCGGTCGCTTCTGGAGTCCGCGCTCGGCCGGGGCATCGCCCCACTGTGAGGTGGAGGAACAAGGCTCAGGGGTAGAGCAAATATTCCGCCCGCCGTTTCTGGAACTCCGCCAAGCCGGCGGCCCAGGTTTGCTGGATTTGCGCGAGCGTTTTGCCCGCCTTGAGCGCCTCGATGGTGGCGTGATCGCCCAGGAGCCGGTCAAACTTCTCAATGTCGAAGTCCGTCGGGTAGAGCCGGTGCAGCGTTTGGGCGATGAGCAGGCCGATGTCCACCATGTCGCACCGGTCGCGGTCGGTCAGGAGGATGTTGACCCCGCGGCAAAGCCGGCCCGCGAAGACGCTCGCCGTCGGCGTGAACCGCACCGGCACGAACCGCACACCGGGCAGGCCGGCGCGGTTCAACTCCGCGGCCAGGCGCAGGTCGTTGATGTACGGCGCCCCGACCACCTCGAACGGCGTGTCCGTCCCGCGGCCGACCGACACCGCGGTCGTCTCCAGCAGTCCCACGCCCGGATACAGCGTCGCCTCGGTCAAGCTGCGCATGTTGGGCGAGGGATTCGTCCACGGCAGACCCGTCTGATCGAACCACGCCGCGCGCGACCAGTTCTCGACGGGGATCACCGTCAGGTCCGTCTTCAATCCGCGTTCGGCTTGGTACATCTTCGCCAACTCGCCGATCGTCATGGCGTAGCGGACGGGAAGACGGTAGGAGCGGACGAAGTTCGGTTCGCCCGTCAGGACCGGGCCGTCGATGGTGACGGCGTTGATCGGATCAACGCGGTCGAGGACGAAGTATTTCAGGCCCGCGTCGCCCGCCGCTTCCAGGCACAGGCCCATCGTCGAAGTGTACGTGTAAAACCGGCAGCCGACGTCTTGGATGTCGAAGACCAAGGCGTCCAGGCCCTGGAGTTGCGCCGGGGTCGGCTTGAGCGTCTTGCCGTACAGGCTGTGGATCGGCAGGCCGGTCTGTTCATCGACGCTGTCGGACACTGGCGCGTCGAACGCGCCGCGGATGCCGTGTTCCGGGCTGAAGAGCGCCTTCAGCGTCACGCCCGGCGCGTTCCGCAGCAAGTCAATGGTCGGATTCCGCTCGCGGTCGTGGCCGGTGTGATTGGTGACCAGGCCGACTCGCAAGCCTCGGAGCGGGGCGAAATTCTGCTTCCGCAGCACGTCGATGCCGTTCAGGGCGCGCATCGGCGGCGCCGCTCGCCGGCTGGTTGCCGCAACGGCCTCGGCGCCCGCGAGCGGCGGCAGCGCGCCGGGGACGTAGGCGAAGTTGAAGCCGGCAACCGCCTCGGCCGCCAGCGTGCCCAGCTTCGCGCGCAACGGAATCACGTTGCCGTCTTCGGCGGGGTGGTTGCGGTTCGCCAGGAAGATGACGAACGTGCGCGAAAAGGGATCGATCCAGACCGACCCGCCCGTCCAGCCGGTGTGGCCGTAAGAGCCGAGGGGGAACCATTTCCCGCGCGGCCCGCTGTAGCCGGAGTCAATGTCCCAGCCCAAGCCGCGGCGCACCCCCACCGCGGGCGGCGTCTGGACGCTCGTCATCACATTCACCGTTTCCGGCCGGAAGAGGCGGACCCCTTCCAGCGCGCCTCCGTTCAGCATCATGCGGGCAAAGCGCGCCAGATCGGCGGCCGTGGTGAACAGCCCGGCGTGCCCGGCCACGCCGCCCATGTTCCGTGCTGTCGGGTCATGCACCGCGCCGCGGTACGGCACTCCGTTCACCACCTCGGTCGGCGCGATGCGTGCGAGTTTAGCCCTCGGCGGCAGGTAGCCGGTGTCCACCATCTTCAGCGGACGGAAGATTTCATCGGCGGTGAACTCTTCCAGTCTCCGATGGCTAACACGCTGCACCACCTCGCCGAGGAGGAAGAAATTGATGTCGCTGTAACGGAACTGCGTGCCGGGGGGCGCTTGGAGCTTCTCCGCGCACGCCAAGCGGATGGCCGTTGCCTGGCCGCGCCACTTCGTTCGCGTGTCCACGTCCGGCGGCAGTCCCGAAGTGTGCGTCAGGAGTTGGCGCATGGTGATCGCCTCTTTGCCATCGCCGGTGAATTCGGGGAGGTAGCGATGGACCGGCTCGTCAAGCTTCACCTGGCCGCGCTCCGCGAGCAGCAGGACGGCGGGCGTCGTCGCGAGCACCTTCGTCAGCGAAGCCGCGTCGAAAATCGTGTCCTCCGTCATCGATTCGACGGCGGGCACGAGCGCCCGGCGGCCGTACGCCTTGTGATAGGCGGCGCCGTTTCGCTCCAGCCACAACACGCCGCCGGGACACCGCCGCTCGGCGATGGCCTCGTTGATGGCGGCGTCCATCTCGGCCAGTTTCTCTGCGCGGAAGGCCGTCTCCGCCGGGCGGATCGCGAAAGGCGGTGGCGGCGACTGGCATCCGCCCAGCCACAGCGGCACAGCGAGCAGGAACCAAACGCTGGGGACTTGCGCGGCGCCGGATCGTTTCATAGGGGCGCGAGAGGTTTAGACTGCCGGCCTGCCAGGGGCAAGACTCGTCTGCCCCGGCACGGTGTGGTTTTCCCAACCGCGCCGCCGAAAAATACCGTTGACAGCGGGCCAAAGCTGTGAGACTATATCCGCATCGGATGCATCCGAGCAAATGGCAATGACCGATGGCCACTACCCCACTTGATCCGGAAGAACTGCTGCCGCTCACGCCGGCGGTGTTCCACGTGCTCCTGGCGCTGGCCGGGGGCGAGCGCCACGGCTACGCCATCATGCAGGAGGTGACGGCCAGCACCCAGGGCCGCGTCAAGATGGGACCGGGCACGCTCTACGGCACCGTCAAGCGGTTGTTGGCCGCCCGGCTGATCGAAGAATCGGACGAGCGTCCCGATCCCCAGCTCGACGATGAGCGGCGCCGGTATTACCGCCTGACCGCGCTGGGCCAGCGGGCCGTCCAGGCCGAGGCGGCGCGGTATGCGGAGATCGTGGAAGTGGCGCGCGGCAAGCGGCTCCTGGGCAAGCCGGTCCGGATCGCCCGCGCGGGAGGTGCGGAATGAGCCAGCCTGGGGACCCCTCGGCCGTGGCCCGCTCGCGCCGGCTCTTCGAGCGCCTGCTGGTGGTTTATCCGGAGGCGCATCGCAATGCCTACGGCCCGGCGATGGCGCAACTGTTCCGCGACCAGTGCCGCGACGCCTGGCGCGCGCGACGCGGCTGGGGCCTGGCGGCGTTGTGGCTGCGGGTCGTGCCGGATTTGGTGAAGACCTCGTTGGGGGAACATCTCGCCAACCTGAAAGGAGCGAAATCCATGAACGAAAAGATCAACCTGTTACTGCGGCCCCGTTCGGCGCCGCGGGTCGTGTTTCTGGTGGTGTCGGCGGGCGTCGCCTGCCTGGTGTTCGGCGCGGCGGCGCTGATTACGTTCCTCGTGCCGGAATCCTATGTCAGCACGGCCCGCATCCGCGTGGAGCGCGACGCGACCGACCTTGCCCCGCTGCGGGACGCCCGGCTGGGCGGCAGCTCGTACGATCCCTACTTCATCCAGACTGAGTTCGAGGTGATCCAGTCTGAACTGATCCTCGACCGGGTGATTGGCGAGTTGAAGCTCAACGAGGCCTGGGCCAAAAAGTACGGAGCGGCGGGCCCACTCCAAACCGCCACAGCACGCTCGCTTTTGAGGCGGATGATCGACCTGCGTCCGGTTCGCAATACGACCTTGATCGAAATCCGCGTTTATAGCGACCAGCCGGACGAGGCGGCGGAGCTTGCCAACAAACTGGCCGAGGCCTACCACGACTACCGGCGGGACCACGCCCGGCAGTCGTTGCTGGCCGTCCAGCACGACTCCGAGGAACGCATCAAGACCCAGGAAAAGCGGGTCGTGGCCGCGCAGGAGAAAGTGGCCCGGTTGCGGAAGGAATTGAGCGTCCCCGATCCGGAACCGGCGACGGACGAACTGGCCCTCAAATACGAGCCATACTGGGGAGCGAAGCAAGAACTGGCCGCCGCCAACCGATTCCTCGACGAACTCCGCCTGAAACATGAAGCCGCGACCGCAGAGTCCGGTTGGGCGAAAGCGGCGCCCGTCGAGTTCGTGGATCGGGCCGTGCCCGGCTTCCGCCCGGTCAGGCCCAACAAACCGCTGAATCTCTTCCTGGGCGCGTTCGGCGGAATGCTGCTGGGTTTGGTGACGGGGGCCGGCATGGCGTGGGCCGCTTCACGAATCGGGCGGTCTCTGCGGACAGCCACCGCCGGGCCGTGAGGCGGGGGCCATCTGGCGCAGCCGGCACGGTGGTTCGCGGCAAATGTCGGAGTGTGCCGGTGACGACAGCGGCCAGATGACGCGCGAACGGCCCGGGGACTTCCGCCGTGGTTTCAGCCATCGCTCGCGGCGCGGCGCGAGTAGGATTCTACCGCCAGCGGCCCGGTTCCCGATACCAACCACGCGGTCCGCGGACCCATCTGGCCTCGACCCAGGCCGCGTGGCGGTACGGCGGCAGAACCCAACGCCCGCCAATCCAGACCCAGGCGCCGCCATTCCAAACCCATTCACCCCCCACCCACACATAATCGGGTCCGGGAGACAGGACCACGGTTTCCGTCTGCGGCGGCGGGGGCGCCTGGGTGACCACCGTATTGGCGCTGTTGATCATGTAAGCGATGACCTTCTGGCTCACCCCCGCGTTGCTCAGGTCAATGATGGCGCCGGAATCCAGGTGATAGACGGCGCGGGTGTTGTTGATTTGGTTGATGATATTGTCATCACTGACGCCGGCTCGGGCCATCGCTTTGACGTCATTGAGGCTGGGAGGCGGCCCCGGCGGCGCGCTGTGCTGCGCGCCTCGGCTTGGCGATCCACGCTGTGCCCGATCAGCCCGCCGGTGATCAGGCCCGCCGCCCCGCCAATCAAGGCGCCGCTGCCGGTGTAGTCCGGCCGGCCACCGGGCGAGGTACACCCCACCAACATGCTGGCCAGGTCCAGTCCCGCGCGGTTGAGGCCGCGGCTTGGAACCCATTACTGCTTCACCGCGCGGTAATATCGTTGCGTCGCCTCGGCGGCATTTGGATCGGTGATCGTCGCGTGACCATTCGCCGAAAGCGAGTTCGTGCTGAGGTTCATCCATTCTCTCCAATCCGCAGTGAACTGGATGACGTAGCTGGCATTCCCAACTCCAACCAATACGAACGCGAACGAACCATCTTGCAGTCGGCGAGGATTGACCAGCTCCGGCGGTGCCGTGTCAATGGGCTTGAGGTCGGGCACCGGCACGCCTGGCGTCTGTGGAGGGCTTTCGGCACCTTCATTCTCAATCGGCAGCGGCAAGGTGATCGTGCGCGGCGGGGCTGTGTCGGCGGGTTTAGGTCTGGGTGCTGAGGCGCCGAACGTCTTTGGAAGACTCGCGGCAATCTCATTCTTAACCGGTGGCTGCAAAGCAATCCAGCGGCTGACGTAACCGGTGCAGCTAAACCGTCCGACCTCCTGCGGCTTGGCTGGATCGCTCACATCCAGGACATGGATGCTGGCGCCTGAATCCATGAGGTAGGCGTGCTTTCCGGCTACGCGAACATCCCAAGTGCTGTATGGGGTCTTGAAAGTACAGATTTCCCTGGGCCGGCCTGGATCAGTCACGTCGTAAATCTTCAATCCACCGCCCAAGGAGGTCGAGTAAGCACAACTTCCGGTGATATAGAAACCGTTCATCCCGGCCAGAATGGCGCGCATTTGGCACAAGGCAGGAATGGCGGCGGTTTGGGGAGCAATCTCGTACACGATTCGACACAGATTCACGACGTGAGCAATTTCAGCGGCGGCTGACGTGTCTTGGGAGGAGCCGGGCGGCTTGTCACCGCCGACAAGCAGAGGATATCGCGGGTCTTTAATGTCAATGACCTTCATTCCTTTGTTGCCTTCAGGCATGTAGGAGTAAGGTTCGGCGGCATTCACGAGCACAGCATCGGCCAAGTAGGCGAACTGGCCTTTCACAAGAACGCCCATCGCGTCTCCGCCCGTATGAAGATTCGCCAGGTGGACGAGATTCCGAGGATCGTGAACATCCAGCACTTCCAAACCTTGCGGGCGATTGGCGACGTAAGCATGACTTCCGACGACATAAACGCCATTCGGTGCCCCTCGATGATTCCACGCTCCAACCCACTTGGGTTGAGTTGGTGTCGAGATGTCCAACACTTGAACACCGTAACCCCAGGCGGCGATGTAGAGGTAACCACCTGCGATGAACAGCCCGCCTCCGATGGCGTCTTGATTCTGAGCTTCCGACTGTGTTGTCTGCGTCCAACCCAGCGACGGATTCGCGAGGAGGATCAGGATTGAAAAGAAGCCGCCGATTGCAGATTGCAGAAGGCCCCTGAACACCATGGGTGCGCAGTGAGCTTGCATGCAAGCAGACTACCCGCGCCTCCAGCCATCGGCAAGACTTATTCCCACTCAATCGTCCCCGGCGGCTTGCTGGTGAGGTCCAGGACGACGCGGTTGAGGCCGCGCACTTCGTTGGTGATGCGCAGGGAAATCTTTTCCAGCAAGTCGTAGGGCAACTTCACCCAGTCGGCGGTCATGCCGTCCTGCGATTCGACGGCGCGGATGGCGAGGGTCCAGTCGTAGGTGCGCTCGTCGCCTTGCACGCCGACGCTGCGCACCGGCAACAGCACGGCAAACGTCTGCCACGTCTTGTAGTAAAGGCCGCACGCCTTCATCTCCTCGACCACAATCGCGTCGGCGCGGCGAAGGACTTGCAGCTTGGCGGGCGTCACCTCGCCGAGGCAGCGCACCGCCAGGCCGGGACCGGGGAAGGGCTGCCGATAGACGATTTCCTTCGGCAGACCGAGTTCGAGGCCAAGCTCGCGGACTTCGTCCTTGAACAGGCACTTGAGCGGCTCGACGAGCTTGAACTTCATCCGCTTCGGCAAGCCGCCCACGTTATGGTGGCTCTTGATGAGCGCCGCCGGGTTGCCCGCGATCGGCACGCTTTCGATCACGTCGGGATAGAGGGTGCCTTGCGCCAGGAATTTGGCGTGGCCGACGCGCTTCATGGCGGCGTCGAAAACTTCGATGAAGGTCCGGCCAATGACCTTGCGCTTGCGCTCCGGCTCGGTCACACCCTTGAGCCGCTTCAGGAACAGCGCGCGGGCGTCCTCGTATTGCAGCTTGATGCGGAAGTGCCGGCCGAAGACCTCCCGCACCACTTCGGCCTCCCGGGCGCGCAGCAGGCCGTTGTTGACGAAGATGCAGGTGAGTTGGTCGCCGATCGCCTTGTGCAGCAGGGCCGCGGCCACGCTGGAATCCACGCCACCCGAGAGACCTAGGATGACGCGCTCGCGGCCGACTTGGGTGCGGATCGCCTCAATGGCCTGGTCGATGTAATTACGCATCGTCCACTCGCGGCCGCAGCCGCAGACGCCGCGGACGAAGTTGGCCAGAATCTCCTTGCCGCGCGGCGTGTGCGCCACTTCCGGGTGGAACTGGACGCCGAAGAACTTCTTCTGCGGATGCTCGATGGCGGCGTAGTCGGAGTTGTCGCTCGTGGCGACGGCCACGAATCCGCGCGGCAGGCGCGTGAGCTTGTCGCCATGGGAGTTCCAGACCTGCAACTGCGCCGGCAGATTCCGGAAGAGCGGGCACCGGCGGCTCTTGACGGTCAGCGTACCCTTGCCGAACTCGCGCTTGGCGCCTTTCTCGACCTTGCCGCCCAGGAATTGCCCGAGGATTTGCACGCCAAAGCAGATGCCGAGGATCGGCACGCCGAGCTTGAAGATGCCCCGGTCCGGCAGCGGCGCGTCCGGGGCGTACACGCTGGCCGGACCGCCGGAGAGGATGAGGCCCTTGGGGGCCATCGCCGCAATCTGCTTCGCCGGCGTGTCGTAGCGGAGGATCGTCGAATAGACGTTGCACTCGCGGACGCGGCGCGCGATGACCTGCGTGTATTGGGCGCCAAAATCGAGAATGACAATTTGCTCGGGCATGACGAAAAGTCCGGAGGGCGAAAGGGAATTAAAATCCGAAATCTAAAACCCGGCGCCTGAAGCAAGCCCGAAACCCGAAGTCCGAACAGGCCTTCCGGCCCTGCGTTTTGAGGTTCATTCGGGCTTGGGAAATCCAGCGGAGGCGGTTGCGGTCACTTGTTCACGATACTCACCTTGCCGGTGTTGGGGTCGTAAACGATCTTCTTGCCATACGGCGCTTTGGGAACCTGGATGAGCAGCTTGGCGCCCACCAATTCGTCGAAGTTCGTGGGATAGCGCCCCTCCTGCGTCTGGAACACCTGGATGGCCTGATTCAATTCAGCGAGGTCCACGGTCTTCTCGGCGAAGGTCTTGGCGGCCCCCACCGCGCCCAAGTAATCCACCGGCGCCGTGATCACACTGGGGCCGCTGGAGGCGTTGGTGTTCCCGCTGGAGTTCGTGGACTTCTCCCCGCAGCCGAGGAGACACAGGCTGAACGCGCCGCACAGGGAAAGAATCGCTTTCATGGCGAGACTCTAGCCCCGTGCTGGGAAAATCCAAGCGCAAGCTTTCGCGCGGAAGCCCGGCGGGGCGGTTGGCTCGTTCTGGTGACTGGCGTCGCGGGCGGGGCTCCCGCGGTTGGCTTCACCCAGCCAGCGCCCCGGCGCAGCGCCAGCCGTGGACGGCGAGTTTCTCGTCAAACCGATTCGCGTTGATGGATGGCCAGCGCCGCGTCGCCCGACCGGACCGGCTCGGTTGAGCCAACTTCTCGGTACGCGGGCGCGAACCACAGGCGATAGACCGCGCCACCGAGTATTCCTCCGAGGAGCGGCGCCAGAAGGTACACAGTCCACCAGCCGGAGCCGTTGACGCGAAAAGGAATGTCGTCCCAGCCAGCCAAGGCGGAGAAGAGACGGGGCGCGAAATCCCGGGCGGGATTGAAGCAAGCCATGGTCAGAGGGCCGAAGAGCGAAATCAGCAGCGTGACCGTCAGGCCAATGACAGCCGGGGCCAGAATGCCCGGCCGTTCCCGGTTGCGCCGGTCCGTGGTGCAGAAGATGACCAGCAAGAGGACGGTCGTGCCCGCCACCTCGGCGCCAAAAGCCGCGCTTGGGGACATGGTGCGGCGCGAAAGGGTGTCGAGTGGCTGGCCGCCGGGATTGGGAAAAAACTCCCCAAACACCATGGCCGTCGCTTCGCTCCCCGGTTGGCCGCGGACAATGTGGTGTTTGGCTTCGTAAGCCTCAATGGCGCCACCGAACACGCCATTGAGCAAGGCCGCCGCCGCAAAGGCACCACCAAGTTGCGCCACGATATACGGCCCGACGCGTGCCTTTGGAAAGTCCGACCAGACGGCCTTGCTTACGGTCACCGCGGGATTCAAGTGCGCGCCGCTCAGCGCGCTGGTGAGGTAAATGGCCGTCGCGATGCCGAGTCCCCAGACGATGGCGATTTGGAATACGCCGACTTGGGCGCCCGTCGTCACCGCCGCCGCCACGCTGCCGCAGCCGAAAAACACAAGCAGGAAGGTGCCGAAGAATTCTCCCGTGAACCAGTTCGGCAAGAACTTCATCGGGTGTGCCTCTCCGGGTTGGGCGGGCAGATGAGCGAAGGCGGCGTCAGGCCGCCACCTGGGTAAAACGGTGAGTGGGACTCGGCTTGCCGGGCCGGAAGTGTTCGAGGTGCTCCACCGTTGCCTGAAGGGTGGGAAACCGCGCCGCCGTTGCCGCGAGCGCCTCCCGGACCGCCGCGCCGAGCAATTCGGGAGCGGCTTCCGCCCGCAGGTTGATGATCAACTGCCCGGATTCCACGGGTTCCTCCACGTGCAGCGAAAGTTCCGGAACGAAGTCGTTGCGGACCAGGTTCACGGCCGCGATGTCGCCCAGGCCCGAATCCGGACTCAGGGTCATCTTCAGGTGCGCCACTTCCGCTTTCCCGACTTCCAGCCGTGTCCGCACCTCGTCGGCGAGTTGCTTCAGGAACTGATCGGCATCGAACGCCTCCCGTGCCGAAACCCGCACGGTGCAGTTGAGCCAGCCGAGCAACGCCTCGCCGTCGGCATACACCTGATAATCCACCGCCATCGCCGCCCCGGGGCCTTGCTCCTCGCGGGTGAGCCGGGCGAACCAGGCGTCCAGGTTCGTGCCCAGCCGCGGGGAGACGGCCAGGATGTCTTTGCGGGGGAACGCCGCCGCGAGGGCCGCGCGCAACGACTCCAGGCGCGCCTCGGCGAGCAGATCGCACTTGCTGATGACGACCAGATCGGCTTCCTCGATCTGTTTGCGGTATATATAGAGCACCTTCTCGGAGAAACTGCCGCCACCCGCCAGGCCGAAGACGCGCTCGGCGCGGATCGGGTCCACCAGCACACTCACGGGGGCCACGGCGAAGTGCTCGCCATACAACCGCCGGAGCGGATACGTCACGGTGGCCACCAAATCGGTGCAACTGCCGACCGGTTCAGCGATGAACACTTCCGGGCGTGTTTGCTCCGTCAATTTTTGGGCGGCATCCACCAACGAGTTGAACCGGCAACAAAAGCAGCCGCCGGGAATCTCCTCGGTCGCGAAGCCCTGCGACCGAAGCAGGGTCGTGTCCGCCAAGTCGCGTCCTTGGTCGTTGGTGATGAGACCCACCCGCCTTCCCTGGTCGGTCAGCCGCCGGGCCAGTTGGGCGACGGCGGTGGTTTTGCCCGCGCCAAGAAAGCCGCCAATCATGATGTAGCGGGCCTTGCCGTCGGCGTGGCGGGCGCCGGGTTGTTCGAGCGGAAGGGGAGTCATTCCTCGCGGGAGGTGTTTCGGTTCCGTCCGGTCCAGGTCGGGCCTGGTCTGCGCGTCACCGCCCATTTTCGCCGCAGGGCGGTCGTCCATAGAACACATGCGCAATTGTGCATCTGTTGGCGCTCGCACGCAAATTTTTTCTCCCGGGGCGGCGCTTTACTGGGGAGAGCTGTCGAACCGAAAGCTGCAGCAGCCCAGGTCCAGCACCTGTTGGTTCCGGCTCAACTGCTGGCGAAACGCCGCAGCGACTTCGCAGTGAACGTTCTTGCCCTCCTTGTGGGCAGCCACGATACCGGCCTCGCGGAGGATGCGCAGGTGTTTCGAGACGTTGTATTGGGACGCTCGCAAACGACCGGCCAATTCGCCGACGGTTAACGGCGCAGCGAGCAATTCCCGCACGATGCGGTAGCGGGTTGAGTCCGCGAGCGCTTTCAATTTCCGAATGCATGGATCGGTATCCATCGAGGCCGGCCAAGCGGCTCCTGTGATTAGTCTAAAAAACCGGATTTGTCATCGCTAAAGGAAAGCGTGGTGCCGGACGGGCTTTTATCCCACCCCGTCGGCAGCAGCTTCCGTCATCGTGACACTGCAACTCCTCCGTGGTCACACAGTCGGCCGCAATGCGGCGGGGCGACGGCGGGTGTAGTGCTGAAGCCGATTGACCTCGTGTCCAATCCTGTCCTCAGAACGGCCGGCAAACCTTCAAAACACCGGGAGCATCGCCCGGTTCCGCCCGGCCAGCAACGCAACTCCGCGGCGGCAGACGGCCGCCCGGGTTACAGCCTGGCCGCCAAGTGCTCCGCCAGCTTGGCCGCGTCGGCCGCGAACAGGCGGATGCCTTCGGCGGTCTTCTCGGTCGCCATCGCGTTCTCGTTGAGCAGCCAGCGGAATTTCTTTTCGTCGAGGTGGAGCAGGCGCGGCACTTTGACGGATTTGGCGGCGGCCGGGCTGAGCTTGCGCTCGACCGGCGCGGGGCTGGCCTTCAACTCCGCGAGCAGCTTCGGGCTGATCGTCAACAGATCGCACCCCGCCAGTTCGAGAATTTCGCCGGCGTTGCGGAAACTGGCGCCCATGATTTCCGTCGGATAGCCGTACTTCTTGTAGTACGTGTAAATCTCCTTCACGGACTCGACACCCGGGTCTTCGGCCGCCGGGTAATCCCTTCCGGTTTTCCCCTTGTGCCAGTCCAGGATGCGGCCGACGAACGGCGAGATGAGCTTGGCCCCGGCCTTGGCCGCCGCGACGGCCTGCGGCAGCGAGAAGAGCAGCGTCATGTTGCAATTGATGCCCTCCTTTTGGAGCGCGTGCGCGGCGCGGATGCCTTCCCAGGTGGAGGCGATCTTGATGAGCACCCGCTCGCGCGGGATGCCGCTCTTTTCATACAGCGAAATCAGGTAGCGCGCCTTGGCCAACGTGCCCTGGGTATCGAATGACAGCGTCGCGCTCACCTCGGTCGAAACGCGGCCCGGCACGACCTTGAGAATCTCGAGGCCGAACACCACGAGCAGATGGTCGATGAGTTGGTCCAGGGCCGCCTGGCCCGCGAGGCCGGCGCCGCGCTGGTCGGCCAGGACCTTGTCCACCAGGGGCTGGTACTCGGGCATCTCCGCCGCCTTGAGGATGAGCGACGGATTGGTGGTGGCGTCCTGCGGCGCGAATTGCTTGAGCGCGGCAAAATCCCCCGTGTCGGCGACGACGGTGGTGAATTGCTTGAGCTGGTCCAGTTGGTCCAACGCCGGCGCGGGGGCGGCCGGCGCCGGGGCGGAGGTTTCAGTCATGGTTTCCATAGTGTAAACGCGATTTCCAAAATTGCCGCTCAACATGGCGCACGCGGCGGGGCACGGCAAATCCGGCGCTGAACGCGCCGGCCCGGAGCACCCGTTTCCCCGTGTGCCATCCGGGTCCGCGCGGGGCTGGGAGTGCGGAAGGCCCGCCGCCGCTCACTTGCCGGCGTAATACGCGTCGATCTTGGCCGCCACATCCTGGTAGCCGATGTCCGCCTCGTAAATGAGCTTGAACTGCTCGATGGCCTCCTCCCGCTTGCCCATCTTCTCCAGGACTGAACCCAGCGCGTAAATCAACTCCTTCTTTTCGTCGTCGAACACCGCCTTTTCCTTGATCGCGTTTTGGAGGGTGCGCGCCGCCAGGTCGTTGATGCCACGGCGCGCGAAGCACTGGCCGAGATAATACAGCGCGGGGATGCGCTTGTGCGGGTTGGACTGGGCCTTTTGAAATTCCTGGATCGCCTCGCCGATTTGGCCCGCCTGGAAATAGAGTTGGCCCATTTCGAAGCGGATCGCCAGGTCGGTCGGGTAGCGGTCCGCCCGGTTGCGGCATTCCGCCAACTGGTAGGCCAGCTTCTCGGCCCCGATCTTCGCGGAGCGTTCCGCGTAGTCGGCGGCCTGCGGGTCGAGTTGCGCCAGCGCATGATCAAACTTGCGCGCCGTGGTGTCGGCGATGGCACGGTCCAGTGACGGATCGGCGCCCGCCTCCGACGCCTTGATCCGCTGATAGTAGGCCAGCGCCTCGTCGAACCGCCTTTTCTGCGTGTACAACTCCGCCAGCGAGCGCAGGAGCTTGAGGTTGCCCGGCTCGGCGGGCAAACGCGCCTCGTATTCGCCGATCAACCGCTCGGCCACGTCGTCCGTCTTAACCACCCGCTTCTCCTGTTCGAGCGACACGGCCTCCTCCTTGTCCTTGAGCGCGTCCCGGAACGAGCCGGTGCCGTCGGCGAACGACTCGTAGCCGCCTTCGCTCATGGTTCGGCGCGCCGACACGTTTTTCATCGCGTGCAGGATTTCGCCGTCGTTGGGATGGGCCTGGTACAGGTCGCTGAGCAGCTTCTCGGCGCGGCCGTTCTCTCCGGCGTCGGCCAGGGCCTCGGCCAGTTGGAACGTCAACGCCTTGTCGCGCGGCGAATTCTTCCACAGTATTTCGAGCGAGAGCACGGCCGTTTGTGGCAGCCCCAGGGACTTGGCCGCTTCCGCCACCACGCGGTGCGCGGCGGAACTCTGCGGGTCGCCGCTCAGAATCTGCTCAGCGATGACGAGCGCCTCGGCCGGGTTCTTGCGCAAGGCGTACTGCGCCTTGGCCACCTGCGGCGACGAACTGGCGCCACTGAGCATTTTCCGGAAGAAACCGGTGCTGGCGCCGACTTTGCCCACCTGGGCGGCGCGCAGCATCCGCCGGCACTCAAAAAAGCCCGGCTCTCTTTCCAGCACCTGTTGGAGCAGCGCGATCGCGTAGTCATAGTTCTGGCGCTCGAACGCCTCGCTGCCCTTCGTGAACAACGCCCGGGCGTCCCGGGAGATTTCCGTCAAGCCTTTCTCTGCCATGCGGGAGACTAGGCCCGCTGTCCCGAAAAAAGCCAATCAGAAATCGCCACGCCTGGCCAATTCACGAAGGCGGCCGGGGGATTTGAAGAAAAGGCTTGCCGGAGCGGCTGTCGTTGTTAGGTTACGCGCCGTTACTACGAAGAGAACGCTTTTATGGCACGCATTTGCGAATTGACCGGTCGGGGCCCGCGCAAGGGCAGCATCATCTGGCGCAGCGGCAAGCCCAAGAAACAGGGCGGCATCGGCACGCACATCACGGCGATCACCAAGCGCCGGTTCCTGCCGAACCTCCAGCGGGTGAAGGCCGTCGTGGACGGCGAGGTGCGCTATGTGCGCGTCTCGACCCGCGCCCTCAAAAAGGGCTTGATCACCAAGCCCGCGAAGCGAACCTGGAAACCGGCGGAGGCGAAGGCCTGACCGGCGGCGCGCAACCCTATGGTCTGGAATCGCGAGGCTTCACCGCCTCGCTTTTTGTTTGGAGTGGTTGCGGCGTGGCCGGGCGCCGGCGGCGGGCAGATTTCACCCAGTCCTTGCTCCGCGTTCCCGTCCCGCGCTCGCCATGGCGTGGCGGCAATTCGAGGGCGAAGATTGCCAACGAAGGCGATGGTCTGGGACGGCACCGGAACCGCATTGCTTGCATTTGGGGCCAACCGGGTGTAGGGACGCAGCGTTTGCAACATCACACACCCGTCATGAGCACGACCCGTCTGGGCTTTTTGCTGTTCGCGTGGGCGGTCTCCATCTGGAGCGGCTGGGGCCAGACCTCCGGCCTTTACAGCGCCAGCTATCAGGTCAACGTGAACGCCGCCGGCCAGAACATCGTCGGCGACGCCGCCAATGAGCCGTCGCTGTGCGTGGACCCGACCAACCCCAACCGGATCGCCGTTGGCTGGCGGCAGTTTGACACGGTGGCCAGCGATTTCCGCCAGGCCGGCTGGGCCTATTCCACGAACGGCGGGACGAGTTGGACCTTTCCCGGCGTGTTGACCAACATCTTCCGCAGCGACCCCGTGCTGGCCGCCGACGCGGAGGGCCGGTTTTATTACCTCGGCGTGGTGACCAGCAATCTGAGCGGGTTCTCCTGCGATCTCTTCCAATCCACCAACGGCGGCGCAACGTGGCAGTCCCTGGGGCCGGCCCTCGGCGGCGACAAGGAGTGGATGACGGTTGACACGACGACCGGCCCCGGACGCGGCAACCTCTACCAGCTCTGGAGTCCGTGGTACAACTACGCGGGAAGCGCCCCCAACACAGGCGACCCTGACAAAATCTTCTCCCGCTCCACCGACGGCGGCCGGACTTGGATGGACGCCATCTCCATTCCCCAGTGGCCCTACTGGGGCACGCTCGACATCGGACCGAACGGCGAAGTGTACGTGGTGGGAACGGACGGAGTCGGTTTCTGGATGAGCCGTTCCACGAACGCCGCGAACCGGAGTGTGACACCAGCCTTCGACCTGACCAGCGCCGTGGATCTGGGCGGCCCCATGCTCTACGGGGCACCGGGAGTCAATCCCGACGGCCTGCTCGGCCAGCCCTGGATCGCCGTGGACCGGTCGGAAGGGCCGACGCGCGGCAATGTGTACGTGCTGGGAACCGTCACCAACCAGCCTGGCAACTTCACCGACATCATGTTCACGCGCAGCACGGATGGCGGCGCGACCTGGAGCGCGCCGCGGCGAATCAACGATGATCCCCTGGTCCAGCACGCCTGGCACTGGTTCGGGACGCTCTCGGTCGCGCCCGATGGCCGGATCGACGCCTGCTGGAATGACACTCGGAACAACCCCAACAACCGTTTCTCCGAGTTGTATTTCTCCTATTCGCGGGACGGCGGGACCACCTGGTCGCCGAACCAGGCCATCAGTGCGCCGTTCGACCAGACCCTCGGCTATCCCGTGCAGCAGAAAATGGGCGATTACATCGGCATGGTGTCGCTGCGCGGCGTGGCCTGCATCGCTTACACGGCCACCTTCAACGGCGAGGAAGACATCTATTTCGCGCGCGTCGAGCTGCCGATCATCCCCACCATCACTCTGCTGGGCGGCGCCGTCCGGATTTCGTGGAACACCATCGCCGGCCGAAGCTATTCCGTGCAGTTCAAAGATGACCTGAGCCTGCCTTGGGATCCAAACTCCACCCTCGGTTCCGTTGTGGGAGATGGCAACGGGGCCAGTTTGGCAGATACGGCGTCCGGCGGCCGCCCGCGGCGGTTCTACCGGGTGGTCGAACAGCGGTGAACCGGAGGCGCCGCGACGAGGGCCGGTGTCCGCAAGGCGGACGGTGGCGCAGGCGCGGGGCGCTGCCGCTTACTTCCTGGAGAAGCGGTGCATCGTCGCCCGCTTGAGTTCCCGATCAGACTCGCGGCGTTTCAGGTCCTGCCGCTTGTCGTACTGCGCCTTGCCCTTGCCGACGCCCAAAGCGACCTTCACCTTGCCGTTTTTCCAGTAGAACGACAGCGGCACCAGAACGTGGCCCTGCGTCTCCGTCAGGCCTCGCAGTTTCTGGATCTCGCGTTTGTGCAGGAGTAGTTTCCGGATGGCCTTGGGCTGGTGGTTCTGGCGGTTGCCTTGGGCGTATTCGTCAATGTGAGCGTTGTAGAGAAACACCTCCTCCTGCTCGACACGGGCGAACGCGTCGGCGATCTGGCCCCGCCCGGCCCGCAGCGATTT
>JAJXZI010000010.1 GCA_021780115.1 bacterium
CTTGATGAGGCTCACCCCGGTCAGCGAACGCGACTCCATGTGGTCGATCCCGGCCGCCAGGGTGAACATGCGCTCGAACTGGCCGGTGATGTCGTTCTCGATCTGCTCGGGCGGCATGCCGGAGAAGAAGGTGGCCACGACGACGACGGGGATTTTGATCGGCGGGAACAGGTCCACCGGCATGCGCTTCAGGCTCGTCACGCCGACCACACAGGTGATCAGGCAGATGACGATGATCAGATACGGATAGCGAATGGCGAAGCGAGACATGCGGAGAAGGGCGGCTCAGGGCTGGTGTTTGGTGACGGCGGCGCGCAGCTTTTCGAGTGAGAACTCCGGCGACTGGCACAGCGCGATCAGCGCCTGCTTCTTCGCCGCGATTTGCGCCGCGACCGCGGGGATCTGGCCCGCGACGTTAAACGGAATGGCTTGAACGCCGTGCTGATCGCCGTGGAGCAAGTCGCCGGACTGTATCCTCAGCCCGCCGACTTCGACCGGCGTGCCGAACTCCACGATGTGGGTATAGGCGTGGGACACCGACACGCCGCCGGCAAACATATGGAACCCCAGCGCCTCGGCCGCCGGCAGGCCGCGCACGGCGCCGTTGGTCACGATGCCGACGCAACCCAGCGCCCGCTGAATGTTGATATGGACCGAGCCGATCAGCGTGCCCAGACGGGGACGCGAGGAGATGTCCTGGGCCACCACCACCCGCGGCGCCGGCAGGGAAAGCACGTAGTTCCACCAGTCGGTGCGGTCGGGATACAGGCTGTCGGCCGTAGGCGGGGCGGAACCGCGAATCATGATCGTGGCCGCGTAGCCCACCATGGGCGCCAGGCGCGGAAACAGGCAGCGCACGGAGCTGTCGATGAAACCTTCGTTGCGCAGGCGCACGCGAAACGTCTCGATGGCGTTGGCCAGCGTGCAGGCGTCCAGCCGCCGCAGGGCTTCCAATTGGTCTTGGGTCAAGGGTGAGTTCATGGAGAGGTCACGAAACGGACGGTTCGGGAGTTGGGTCCAGCCGCGCGACGGGCGGTGGCCGACGGCCGCTGGACCTTGATTCTGATTTGGCGGTGAATCTCCACCCACCGCGAGAGCGCCAGCCGCCGGAGCGGGGCGACGACCGGCGACCGTCGGCACCACTCGACGAGACAGTCGGGGAGCCAGGGAGCGGTTGGAACTGACTTTCGCACGGCCGCGAGCGCGCCCAGGTTCGTGTCCCCGCTCAAACGGCGATTTTGGGGTGGATTCCTCATTGTTTGGCGTTCGTGTTTTCGCCCGAGGCCGGGGCGTCTTCCGCCAGCGACTCGATGGGTTTGGGTTCCACCTTCTGGCCGGGCCGGACCTCGGAGGGGTGGCCAATCATCACCAGGTCGCCTTCGGCTACGCCGGAGAGGATCTCGAATTTCGTGGGGCTTTCGATGCCGAGGGTGACGGGCCGCTGCTGGAGCAAATGGTCCCGATCGACCACATAGACGCTGGGATTCTTCCCAACGGCGACAGCTTCGATGGGAACCGCCAGCGTGTGGGGACGGGGATCCACCTTCAAGCTGACCCGGCAGTACATGCCGGGCACCAATTCGAGGTTCGGATTGGGCACTTCGATCTCCGTAATCATCGTCCGGGTGTTCAGGTCCACCTTGTCAGTGAACCGGGTGATGGTGCCGGTGAACGACTTGCCGCCCAGCGACACGACGCGCACCTCCACCGGGTCGTGGAGATGAATGTCTTTCACGTATTCGACCGAAACCGGAAAATCCAGCCGCAGCAGGTAGTTGTCCGAAACGCGCACCAGCGGCAGGGATTGCGACTCGGAAGAGATGCCCGCCTGGATGAGCTGGCCCGGATCCACGTAGCGCCTGGTAATCACCCCGTCGAACGGCGCCGTGATGGTCAGGTAGCCCACCAGCGTCTGGTACTTCTGTCGGTCTGCCCGCGCGGCGTCGATGGCGGCGAAGGTGGACCGGTCGTTGGCGTCCGCCGTGTCCAGGTCCTGTTGGGCGATGAGGTTGGGATTTTGTTTGTCCACCGCCACCAAGCGGGTGAAAATGAGATGGGCGTTGGTGTAGGCCGCTTCGGCCTTGCGCTCGGTGGAGATCGCATTGTTGAGCTGGGCCACCAGGTCCGGGGCGTCGAGCGTGGCCAGAATCTCGTCCTTTTTGACTTTGTCGCCAAAATCCACGTTCATCTGGTTCACGTAGCCCGACACCTTGGCGTGCAGCTCCACTTCCACGTAGGGTCGGAACTCCGCCGGGATGGTCACTTCCCGGTACAGATTCTCGCGGCGGACCGGCGCGACCGCCACGATCTGCACCGCGGACGGCGCGTGCTCCTGACCGGAGTTGCCCAGTTCCCGGCGCAGCAGCCAAAGCGCCGCCACGCCGATGACCAGCACGGCTGCCAGCGCGCTGTAGGGGCGGCGGCGCTTCGGGACCGATTGCGAAGGCTGGGGTTGCTCGGGAAGGCTCTCTTTCATGTTGGATTCACCTGATGGTTCTTGTCCTTGGCCAGCGGGAGCTGCACGGTGAACCGGCTGCCCCGCCCGACCACACTTTCCACGTCCACCTCGCCGCCGTGCGCGCTGCAAATGGATTTGACGATCGACAAACCCAGCCCCGCGCCGCCCGGCTCGCGTGACCGCGTCTGGTCCACACGGAAAAACCGCTCGAACACGTGCGGCACCGCCTCGGCGGGGATGCCGACGCCGGTGTCGGCCACCTCCAACACGGCGTGCGCGCCGTTGCTGGTGGCGACTTTGAGATGCACCGCGCCGCCGTCGGGCGTGTACTTGATGGCGTTATCGAGCAGGTTCACGACGACCTGCTTCAGCCGGGCGCGGTCGCCCTGCACCGGCACGCGCGCCGGACGGTCGCAGGTGACGGAAATCTTCTTGTCCTCCGCCAGCAGCGCCATCTGGTCGGCGGTGCTCACGGCCAACTCGCCCAGGTCGAACGCCACCCATTCGGCCTGCGCCTCGCCGGCATCCAGCCGGGACAGGGCGAAAAGCCGCTCGACGATCTTGCTCAGGCGCTCGACTTCCTCCAGCAGGCTGCCGGCCCGGTCCCGCTGATCGGGGGCCAGGCGGGCGTCCTGCACCAGGTTTTCCAGTTCGCCGCGCAGCACGGTCAATGGCGTGCGCAGTTCGTGCGAGGCGTCGGCTACGAACCGCTTGGAGTTTTGAAAGGCGTCGTCCAGCCGGGTAATCATGTGGTTGAGCGAAACCGAGAGCCGCTCCAACTCGTCGCCGGTGCGGGCCACCGGCAGGCGCTCGCTCAGGTTGTGCTGGGTAATGACCTCCGCCTTGCCCGCAATCTGGTCCACCGGCGCCAGCGCCCGCTTGACCAGGACGTAACCGCCGGCCACCGCGACCAGCATCACCACCGGCAGGCCCAAGCCCAGCAACAGCAGCAGGTGGTGCAACATGGTCTCAATGGCCAGGGTGGGCGCGCCCACTTCGATCAGGTAGGAACCGCCGCCGTTGGCGGCGGCGCGAAAGGCGGCGATGAGCAGGGCGTGGCCGTCCGGCAGGAGCTGCTTGCGGGTAAATTCGCGCTGGGGCGACGCCGCCGCCGCCGGCACGTCCGCCGGGTCGAAGCTCTGATCGCTGGGCGGCCCTGACAGGTAAAGGGGCGAGCCGTCCTTGCGGGTGATGCGGATGAAGCGGCCGCTCAGCTCCGGCGCATAAAGTTTCTCGACTTCGCTCGCAACGAACGCCTCTCCCGTCTGCTTCACGTTCACGAGCAAGGTTTCCGCGATCTTGCGCGCCCAACGCGCCTGCGATTCCAGCAGGTTGTTTTCCAGATAATCCCGCAGCCGCAAGAACATCACCCCGCCAAGCAGCACGAACACCGCCGTGAGCAGCCCGGCGTACCACGCGATGAGGCGGAAGCGGATCGAGCGGGTGTTCATGGCGCGGCCTCGTCGCTCAGGCAGTAACCAGCGCCGCGAACCGTCCGGATGAGCTTGTGCTCATGCGGTTCGTCCACCTTCTCCCGGAGATGGCGCACGTAAACGTCCACAATGTTGGTGAGACCCTCGAAACTCTCATCCCACACGTGCTCCATGATCATCGTCCGGGTGAGCACGCGGCCGGCGTGCGCGGCCAGGTACTCCAGCAGGGCGTACTCCTTCGAGGTGAGATCGATCCGCTTGCCGGCGCGGCGCACCTGCCGGGTCAGCCGGTCCAGTTCCAGGTCGGCCACATGCACCACGTGGTTGGGGTTCGCCGGCGGCCGGCGCAGCAGGGCCTTCACCCGCACCAGCAATTCGGCGAACGCAAACGGTTTGGTTAGATAATCGTCGGCACCGGCCTCAAAATTTTCGACCTTGTCGCTCGTGGCGTCGCGGGCGGTCAGCACCAGCACCGCCGCTTTGCCGCCCTTGCGACGCAAACGGCAGAGCAACTCGGTCCCGTTGAGGCCCGGCAACAGCAGATCTAGGATGATGAGGTCGTAGTCCACACCAGAGGCCAGCTCCCACCCAGCTAGGCCGTCATAAGCGACGTCAACCGCGAAATCCTCCGCCCGCAGTCCCCGGGCGATGAAATCCGCGACCTTTCGTTCGTCTTCTATGAGCAGCACGCGCATGTCGGGCTTCAATGTCTGACGCACTATACCTGCTTAATATTAAAACACGCTGAACGCCAAATTAAAATCCGTTCAGATTCTGCCAGACGCCAGGCGGCGGGCAACGGCGAACCGGTGTCTCGGCCGCGCCTCCGGAGGCCGTCACCGGTCCGGGTTGGCAAGGAGATGGTGCCGCGTGAACTCCGCGCACCCCGCGTTGGTGATCCGATGCATGAACCAGCCCGGGTAAATCACGTCACGAACTTCCGGTGGAGCGCCGACTGGAAGTCGGCTGGGCGGCCAACCGTCAACGACAAGATTCTTGCGGGGTTTGCCCCGCCGCGGCGTATAATGAGCGACGTTCACAACGCTAGAAATTATGAAAAAGCTCAAGACTCTGACCGCCATTGTGCTGACCATTCCGCTGCTCGCTGGGCCGCTCGCCGGGTTCGCCGGGCAAGAAACGACCACCACCAAGCCCAAGCCTTACCCCTTGAAGACCTGTGTCGTGTCGGGCGAGAAGCTCGAAGGCGACATGGGCAAGCCCTACGTCTTCGTTTACAAGGGCCAGGAGATCAAGTTGTGCTGCAAGTCCTGCCTCAAGGACTTCACGAAGGACCCGGCCAAGTTCATGAAGAAGATCCAGGAAGCCCAGGCCAAGGCCGGACTGTGACCCGCCGAACAACCGCCCTGGATTGTGAGTGGTAAGGTGAAAGCGGCCTTCGCGATGCTTCTGGGCCTGCTGCTATTGGCGGCGGAGACGTTCGCCGCCGCGCGCCCGGCGGCCTCCGCGGAGTGGACTCAGCGCGCCCAATGCCCCTGCGGCTGCGGCACGGGGACCTGCTGCGCGGCCACGCCGGCTCACGTGCCGCCGCCGGGGCCGGTCGCACCCGCCCCTTCCCTTTCCCAAAACCACCTTCTTCTGCTGCTGTCCGCAGGGCCGGGTTGGACACTACCCGCGACTCCAACTCCGCGTGAACCGCTTTCCGGTTCCTCTTGTGCCCTGTTTGCGGACGCCGTTCCGCTCTTCCGCCGGAACTGCGCCTTTCTGATCTGACTTTTCCTCCCTCGCGCCCGGGGTGTGCCCTGAAACGGTCACCACACGGGCCGCGTCCACTTTTCCCGTCGGCGGTGGTGGAGACCATCGCCTCGTTCCCAAAATCCAGTTGTCAGACGAAAGCCAGTGTCCATTATTCCGACCATCAAACCAGTCCGTCAGTGGTCAGCCCACGGCCCGCGGACGGTCCTCCGTCCGCAGCGCTTGCGAGACCGCCACGGCGTCGCCGAAAGCCGGGCGCCGGTGGTGGTGTGCGGAGCCACCGCAGGCGGAAACCCGCCGCGCGGCGCCCCTGAATCCGCCGGAGCCATTCACAAAGCGGCGGCCGGGGTCGTCGCTGGAATCGTCCTGACGCTGCTGGCGGGTTGCAAAGGCGTCCCCACCAAGTCGGAGACGGCCGCCCGCCAGCAAGCGCAAGCCGTCGCCAACGTCTATCGGCCCCAAGGTCAGCGGCCCGCGCTGCCCGTGCTGACGACGAATTCCACCCTGGGCGATTTTCTGCGCTTCGCCATGCTCAACCAACCGCAAGTCGAGGCGACCTACGAAGACTGGCTGGCCTCCGTCGAGCAGATCACCTCCGCCCGGTCACTCCCGGACCCGCAGTTCACCTTCCAGACCTTCAACGCCGCCACGCTCCTGAGTGCGATCATGCCCGGCCTGATGGTGCAGTTCCCCGGCCCGGGCAAGCTCGGGGCGCAGGCGGCCGTCGCCTCGGCGCAAAGCCGCACCAAGTACTTCGCCTTCGAAACCGCCGTCCTGCAGACCGCCTTCAACCTGAAGAAGGCGTTCTACCCGCTTTACTTCCTGGAGGAGCGCCTCCGGATCAACCGGGAGACGCTGGCGCTGATCGCGGATTTGGAGAAGCTGGCCCGCGCACAGAACGCAGTGGGCAAAGTCACGTTGCAGGACGTGCTGCGAGCGCAGATCGAGCAGGACCGGCTGGTCACGGAGATCGCGAACCTGGAAGACTCGCGCCGGGCGTTGCTGGCCCAGTTCAAGGCCGCGCTCGGTTTGCGCGCCGGCCAGCCCGATCCGCCGGTGCCGCGGCGCTTCGAGTCCACGCCGCTGGAACTGGACTCCAACCAGTTGTTGGCCACGGCCCTGGCGCGCAATCCGCGGCTCCAGGCGATGGAAGCGGAGGTCCGCATGGCCGAGGCAGGCCTCGAGTTGGCGCGCAAGGCCAAGGTGCCGGACTTCACGGCGGGCCTGAGCGCGGACGTGCAGGCCGCGCCGGTAATGTGGAGTCCGCAGTTCGGCGTGACGCTGCCGGTGTGGCGCGACAAGATCGCGGCGCAGATTGCCGCGGCCCAGGCGGGCAAGCGCGCCGCCGAGGCCCGGCTGTCCGCCGAGCAGATCGCGCTGGCGGTGGACTTCGCCGCCAAGCTGTATTCCTACCGCGAGGCCAGCCGCAATCTGGCGCTGGTCCGCGACCAACTCCTGCCCAAGGCGCGCCAGTCGCTGGAAGTGGCGCGGATCAGCTACCTCTCCGGCCAGCTCGATTTTTTCAACCTGAGCGACACCGAGCGCACGCTGCTCGACTTTCAACTCACGGAAGTGGCGGCGCGCACCGAGCGGGAACTGGCGCTGGCCGAACTGTCGCTCCTCATCGTCGGCGTGCCGCCGGCTGGCGCGCCGATCCTGGCGACGCCATGAAGACAAAGCCTGAAAACCGAATGGCGGCGCGGAACGGTCCCGGGATCGCAGACCACAGCGCGCGACCGGCGACACGGCCGCCGTCAGTTTTCGGATTTAGGTTTTCGGATTTCCGATTGAGTTCTATGAACTGCTCCCCCGCAAAAATCGTCCGTCTGGCCCTGCTTGCCGCCTTGGTGGCGGGGGCGGTCAGCGTCGTGTCCTGCCGCAAGCCCGGCGCGGAGGCCACGTCCGCAGGAACGACGCTTTACACCTGCGGCATGCATCCGCAGGTCATCCAGCCCAAGCCGGGGCTATGCCCGATCTGCGGCATGAAGCTGGTCGCCATCCGCAAACAGCCGGCGATGACCGCGGAAGCAACCGGCGGCGGCGCCGGTGCCAGCGCCGCCGCCGGCCCGCGCAAGATTCTTTACTACAAATCCACCATGTCGCCGGGCGAAACCAGTCCGGGGCCGGCCAAGGACAGCATGGGCATGGACATGGTGCCGGTTTATGAAGGCGCGGCCAGGACGGCGGAGACGGACGCGATTTCCATCGATTCGGTGACACGGCAGAACATGGACCTGCGCACCGGGCTGGTGACTAACGGCCCCCTGCGCCACACAGTGCGCACGGTGGGCGTGGTGGACTTCAACGAAGCCACGATGGCGGACGTGACGACCAAGTTCAAGGGCTGGGTGGAGACACTTTACGTGGACACCACGGGCCAGCAGGTCCACCGGGGCGAGCCGCTGTTCGAGGTCTATTCGCCGGAGCTGTACAGCGCACAAACCGAGTTCGTGCTGGCCATGAACGAGGCCGCCAGCAAGGGCGGCGGCGGCGCCGAATTGATCGAGAAAAGCGCCCTGGACAAGCTGCGGTACTTCGACGTGTCAGACGCGCAGATCGCCGAGCTGCAAAAGACCCGGCAGGTGAAAAAAACGCTGCAGGTGATCGCGCCGCTCGACGGCATCGTGGTGGAAAAGACGGTCGTGGCGGGCCAGATGGTGGACGCGGGCCAGCGGCTCTACCGGCTGGCCGACCTGGGGCTGGTCTGGGTCTATGCCCAGATTTACGAGGAGGAACTGCCTTACATCCGGCTGGGCCAGGAGGTCACCGTCACCCTGACCTATCTGCCGGACCGCAAGTTCCGCGGGCGGGTGACCTACCTGTATCCGACGGTGGACGACAAGACCCGCACGGCGCGCGTCCGGATGGAGTTCCACAATCCCGGTTTCTTCCTCAAGCCGGGGATGTTTGCCACGGTCGAGTTGAGCGCCGAGCTGACGCCGGCGGCGGTGTTGGTGCCGGACCTGGCGGTGCTGCGCAGCGGCGCGAAAAATACGGTCTTTGTCGCGCTGGATGGCGGGCGGTTTGCGCCGCGCACCGTCGTGTTGGGGCCGCGGGCCGAGCACGGGATGTATCAAGTCCTGAGCGGCTTGAGCGCGGGCGAGCGGGTGGTGATCTCCGGCCAGTTCCTGCTCGATTCCGAGAGCCAACTGCGCGAGGCGATCCTCAAGATGCAGGAGCCGGAGACGCGGCCGGTGGGCGAGCCGGCGGTGGCAACGGCCCGGCCCGCCGGTCTGGGAGCGGGCGCGGCGGCCACGTCCACCAACGAGGCGGCGACGGTCTGGGTCTGCCCGATGCCGGAGCACGTCTCCATCGAATACAACCATCCCGGCCGGTGCCCGCTGTGCGGCATGACGCTGGTGCCGGTCACCCAGCGCGAAATCGGGCGCCTCCAACCGGGCGGCAAGCTGCTGTATTACGTCTGCCCGATGCCGGAGCACAGCGATGTGCGCTCGGACAAGCCGGGCAAGTGCCCGAAGTGCGGCATGACGCTCATTCCGGTGATGAGCGCGCCCGAAGCCACTCGTCCCACCGCCAACCCAGTCCCGGGCGATGCGATGCAGATCCCTGGGCGTTGAATCAGTGCCATGAAATCGCCGATCATCATTCGTTCTCCACGTCCCGGCTTGTTCGTCAGCCCGGCTCATCCTTGATTTCCCGTGCTCACCCGCATCATCGATTTTTCCCTCAAGAACAAGTTCATCGTCCTGCTCGCGACGGTTGCGCTGGTCGTGGGCGGCGTTTTTGCCCTGCGCCACATCCCGCTGGACGCCATCCCCGATCTGTCCGACGTGCAGGTGATCATTTACACCGAGTGGCCCGGCCAGGCGCCGAACATCGTGCAGGACCAAGTCACCTACCCCCTCACCACCAAGATGCTCTCGGTGCCGCGGGCACAGGTGGTGCGCGGGTATTCCTTCTACGGTTTCTCGTTTGTCTATGTCATTTTCACCGACGGCACCGATCCCTACTGGGCGCGGAGCCGCGTCCTGGAATACCTCAGCGGACTCAGCAGCCAACTGCCCAAGAACGTCACCCCCTCGCTCGGTCCGGACGCCACAGGCGTCGGCTGGGCCTTCATGTATTCGCTCAACTCCACCAACCGCGACCTGGCGCAGTTGCGCTCCTTCCAGGACTGGTATCTCAAATACCAACTGACGGCCGTGGAAGGCGTGTCGGAAGTCGCCTCCGTCGGCGGCTTCGTCCGGCAATACCAGGTCACGGTGGACCCGGTGAAGCTCCGTGCCTACAACCTGGCCATCGCCGACGTGAGCACGGCCATCCAGCGCAGCAACGGCGAAGTCGGCGGGCGCTCGATCGAGATGGGGGAAAAGGAATTCATCCTCCGCGTGCGCGGCTACCTCCACAGCCTGGACGATCTGCGCAAGGTTGCCGTCAGTGCCGGCCCCAACGGCGTGCCGGTCCTGCTGGGCGACGTGGCCACGGTGCAATTCGGCGCCGACATGCGGCGCGGCATCGCCGAGTGGAACGGCGAAGGCGAAACCGTCGGCGGCGTCGTGGTCGTGCGCTATGGCGCCAACGCCCGCCAGGTGATCATGGACGTCAAGAAGCGGCTGGACCAGGCGATGAAGGGCCTGCCGCCGGACGTGGGCTACAGCATTGCCTACGACCGCAGCGCGCTGATTGACCGCGCCGTCCAGACGCTCGAGCAAAAGCTCATCGAGGAAAGCATCGTGGTCGCGCTGGTCTGCGTGCTTTTCCTGCTGCACTTCCGCAGCGCCCTCGTGGCGATCCTCATCCTGCCGCTGGCCGTGCTGATGTCGTTCCTCGTCATGTACGAGCAAGGCATCAGTTCGAACATCATGTCGCTGGGCGGCATCGCCATCGCCATCGGCGCGATGGTGGACGCGGTGATCATTATGATCGAGAACGCCCACAAGCATCTCGAGCGCGACGCCGGCCGCAAGCCGCACTGGCAGATCATCCGCGACGCCTCCATCGAGGTGGGGCCGACGCTGTTCTACTCGCTGCTGGTAATCACGGTTTCCTTCATTCCGGTCCTTACCTTGCAGGCGCAGGAAGGCCGGATGTTCAAGCCGCTGGCCTTCACCAAGACCTATTCGATGGCCGCCGCGGCATTGCTCTCCGTCACGGTGGCGCCGATCCTGATGGGCTTTTTCATCCGCGGCAAACTGCCGCCGGAGGAGAAGAATCCGCTCAACCGCCTTTTGGTCTGGCTCTACCATCCGCTGATTGACTGGACCATCCGCTGGCGTTGGCCGGTGGTCGTGAGCGCCGCGTTGCTGGTGGTCTGGGTGTTCTTCCCGTGGAACCGCCTCGTCACCGATCATCTGCCGGAGGGCGACACCAAGGCGCTGGCCGGGAGAATGGGCCGACTCTTTCCCTACCAAAACCTCGGCTCGGAATTCCTGCCGCCGCTTTACGAAGGTGATTTGCTCTACATGCCCACGACCTTCCCGGGCCTGGGCGTCACCGAAGCGCGGGCGATCATCCAGCAGACCGACAAAATCTTGAAGACCTTCCCCGAGGTTCACCACGTCTTCGGCAAAGTCGGCCGGGCCGAGACAGCCACCGACCCGGCGCCGATGGACATGATCGAGACCACCGTCATGCTCAAGCCGGAGGAAGAATGGCCCGCGGTGGACATCAAGGATGTGGACGGCCACGTCCTGGCTCACCGTCGCCGCACGGTGGATGAACTGACTGACGCCATGAACGCCGCGCTCCAGTTCCCCGGCCTGAACAACGCCTGGACCATGCCGATCAAGACGCGCATTGACA
>JAJXZI010000252.1 GCA_021780115.1 bacterium
TGCGGCCGGCGGCCGGGGACCATCCGATCTCCGCGTGCCCGCAGAGCCGGGGGAAGGCCATGAATTCGATATCCGCCAGGGTGCTGAGGGTCTCGGTCCAAAGGGGGGCTTCCAGGCCCAGGACCTGGGCCTCGGCGATGCCCAGGCCGGCAGGATCCCAGTTGTAGGCCTCAGGGACTTCCACGTACGCCGCCCAGTGCTGCCCCAACGGCGTGCCCGCGTGGTGCTTGGTGGCGGCCGTGCCGCGGGCGGATGGCGGGTTCCTCATCTTCTACTGAAGTTGGCGGCTGGCTTGGACCGGGGCGGCGAACAACTTTCTATTTTTCACCACGCTGGAGTGCGCTATCCAACCTCCGGCGAAGCAAATGCACGGGTCCAAGTACCGGCTTGGAGACCTTTGCGCGGGGCGGCGGGAAAAATCCTGGCGCGGGAGCCGCACGCTGTTGCCGAGCATGCCGGGCGGATGAACTGCCAGGAAGTGGCGCTACGAGGCTGGCCGCAGCGCGGTCCGCGCCTTCTGGCCGCGCGGGACGAAACCCGACGCAACCACCACTGGAATCCACTCTGGCCCCCTTGATCAAGAACGGTGTTCGGATGCACCCCAGCGGAGACGAGCGTGGCGGCGTCAATTTGCGCGATCCGCCGTTCGGGCGGCTAGGCGACCGGGCGGGCGGGCGGTTCGCCCGCCGGGTGTGCCTGGCGCAGGGCGGGGAAGAACTCCTCCGCAACGATAAAACCGACGCACCCGGGCGTGCCGCAGCGGCAGGGATGTTCGCGGTAGTCCATCAGGTCATAGCCGTAATTGAAGGTCAGTTCCTCGCCGGTCCGAATAACGCGCAACGCTCGGATGAGGATGCGGCCTTCTTCCCACGCCGCCTCGCAGTTCGGCGCGCAACTGTGGTTCACCAACCGCGCCGGATTCCACTCCACGTTGCCGTCGAGGTCGAACTCGTCGTCCAGGTGAAAGATGTACGCGTTGTTGGCCTCGCAGCGCCGCAACGACTCGCTTTTGGAAATCCGCTCGCCGACGTACTCAAAAATGGGCGTCCCTTCAGGGATGACGCGCCGGGCAAAGACGCCCCGGCCGTGGATCACCGATTCCCGGACCTCGACCGAGTCCGGCAGGCTGGGAGCACGGGCCGTCATCGTGGGAACTGGCCGCCTTACGGATCGAGGTGGTAGCGCCGATGGGTGTAGAGGTCGTCCGCCACCTGATACAGCGCGATGCAGTCGTCTTCAAACTCCCGGTCGGCGGCGGACGGCGATTCCAGCGGCGTCAACCCCGCCCCCTTCGGATCGCCCTGATAAAACTCCACCGTTTTGTTGAGGCCGAGGACGACGAGCCGCTGGCGGGTGTAGAGCCCGATGTCGCGATTGTGGTTCAGCAGCGCGCGGCCCTGCTCCGGCGGGTCGTGCAGCAGGTCGCGCCCGAAGAACAGCGTTTCGTACGGCCGGCCAATCAGCCCGAGGACGGTGGGCGACACGTCGAGCGAGCTGCCCAGCATGCCCAAGCGTTGCGGTTGCTTCACGACCGCCGGGCCGAGAATCACCAGCGGGATTTCGTAGGAAAAAATCGGGATCTTCTGGCTCCCGTACACGCGTGCGCCGTGGTCGGCAACGACGACGAAGACGGTGTTCGTCCAGAACGGCTCCCGTTTCGCGTCGCGGAAAAACTGGCCCAAACACCAGTCCGAGTATTTCACCACCTTTTCGCGCGTGGGGTTGGGCCGGTCCGGGTCGTCGGGGATGCGGCCGCGCGGATAGGTGTATGGCTTGTGGTTGGAAACCGACATGATGGTGCCGAGGAACGGCTTGCCACTCAGGCTCAGCGCGCGAAATTCCTGAATCGCGCGGGCGTACACCTCCTCGTCGGACACACCCCAGATGGTGGCGAAGTGCGGCTGCGGAAACGCGTCGTTGAACGGCGGGTTGTGTTCCAGGAAACGGTCCCAGCCGTTGCGCAGCGCATAGGGCTTCATGCTGTCAAACACCCCGCGGCCGCCGTAAAAAAAGACAGTGCTGTAGCCGTCGCGTTTCAGCACCCGGGCGAGGCTTTCGATGTTGTCCGAACGGTCGCGCGTCACAATGGAACCGCCGGGCAGCGGCGGGAAGCCGGAGAGCACGCCCTCAAAGCCGCGCACCGTGCGGTTGCCGCACGCATAGATGTTGGTGAACAGCCAGCCTTCCTCGGTGGTCAGTTTGTCCATTTGCGGCGTGAGCGATTCGCCGGGGCGTCCCAGGCTGCCCCAGAACTCCGAGCCGAGGCTTTCTTCCAGCAGAATGACGACGTTCAAGCGCGGACGACTGGTGTCGCCGGCAATCCGTTGCCGCAGATCATTCCCCCCGCCGACGAACTGCGCGTTCGGTTCCGCCAGCAGGCGGCGCACGCGCGCGTAAGCTGCGTCCAGCGGCATGGTTTTGTAGAACTGGGCGAAATCAAGGTTGTGCGTCCAGGCCGCCCGGGCGAACGAGAGGGCGCCGTTGTCGGCCATCTCGTCCAACGTGCGGTCCAGGCTGATGGTCGGCCCCTGAAACTGGATCGTCCGAGTCAGCCCTGCGGCCAGCGCCAGTGCGCCGACCAACCACAGGACGCGGACGCCAGGCGAGTGCGGCCGGTCCCACATGGAGCGATGCCGGCGGAGCGCCACGACGAGCCAAACCAAGGACACCAACCCACAGGCGGCCAGGACCGGGACCACCGGATACGAAACCCAGATGTTCGTCAGCACCTCCCGCGGGTTGTCCAGGTAGTCCACCGCCACGGTGTTGAAGCGCGAGCGGAACTCGTCGAAGAAGTAGTATTCCGCCGCGAGCAAAAAAACCTCCCCCAGCCAGAACAGGAACAATCCTAAGCCGAGCAGCATCCGGTGCCAGACCTGGGTGAACCACCGATTCGGCACGATCAGGAACCAGAACAGCAACGGCACGGTAAACAACAGGGCGACATAGAAATCGCGGTGGACGCCATCCAGAAACATCCACAGCACCTCACTGGTGGACGGCAACAAGCGCGGACGGAACTGGAGAAACAGGATCACCCGCAACGCGAACCAGACCGCCAGCAGCGATAGCAGAAAGCACACAGCCAAGCCGTAGCGGGAACTCCGCCACGCCGGTCTGGGCGCTGGTTCTGGCTGGTTGTCGCTCATCGGAACCGGCAAAACCGCCGGCTCATTGGACGCCAAGCGTAGTGTGCGGCGTCGTCGGGCACAAGCGGACAGGAAACGACGCCTCGGAAGGCACCTTTTCCACTTCCGGGGCAAGGCGCTTTGAGAGGAGATCGCTGGCGGGCTTTCAATCACCCGTGGTTAGCGCGGACCAACGGCCCCCCCGTGGCCGCGCCCTTCGTGCGCGGCCGGCCCAAGGAGTATCACCCGGACCCACTGCTGCCCCGCTCAAGGCCATCGGGCTGGCGGCCCTTCCCACCCCGCGGCGTGCGCCTCAAGGCCTGTCTGCTCCACTGGCCGGAGTGAGGCTGCCGCGGGCCGGGTGAGGCGACCGGCCGGCAGAGTCAATGTCGGTTCAAGCGGACCGGGCAATTCTGGAGCCCGTGCGGGGATGAACCGTTATTCCATTGGGAAAGGCCCTGGCGCAACGGCCGCGGGCAGCTACGCGTTCCCGCGTTCCTCCCTTTGATCCTCCGCACCATGCCGAGTTGCCCCCTGTTTCAGAAAAGATCGTCAGAAAAGCTTCCGGTTGGATTCCGAAGCTGATACGATGCCCGCATGTCACGGTTGCCAACAGTCGTCGCCGGCCGCCACCCTGCGGAATCTGCCCTCTCGCTCCCTCGCGGTTCAGAATCGCCGGCCCTGAGCCGGCGTCAATTCCTCGGGCGCGCGGCGCTGGCCGGCGGCGCGCTGGCCTTGCCCTGGTTGGTCCCCGCCTCGGCCTTGGGCCGCGACGGGGCGGTTCCGCCCAGCGAGCGCATCGTGCTGGGCGGCCTGGGCGTCGGCAACCGGGGCTCGGACGATTTGCGCTGGATGCTGCCGGAGCCGGACGTGCAGTTCGTCGCCATTTGTGACGCCAAGCAATCCTCGCGCGAAAAGGTGAAGCGGATCGTGGACGGCCACTACGGCACCACGGACTGCAAGATGTATCGGGACATGCGGGAATTCCTGGCCGCCCGCACGGACCTGGACGCGTTGCTTATCGCCACGGGCGACCGGTGGCACGCCTCGGCCGCCACCCTGGCGATGCGGTCAGGCAAGGATGTGTATTCCGAAAAGCCCTCCTGCATGACGATCGCCGAAGGCCAGGCCGTGGTGGACACGGCCCGTCGTTATGGCCGCGTCTATCAGACCGGCACGCAGCGTCTTAGCGAGGCGAATTTCGTGTTCTGCATCGAAATGGCCCGCACGGGACGGCTCGGCAAGGTTCACACGGCCTACGCCCACATCGCCCCGTGGGACGCGGCGGCGATGCGGCACGACTGGCTGCCCGCTCAACCCCAGCCGCCCAAGGAGGAGGTGGACTGGGACGAATGGCTCGGGCCGTGTCCGTGGCGCCCGTACAACGCCGCCTACATCCAGGGCGCCTGGCGCGGTCACTACGATTTCCACACCAGTTGCATCGGCGAATGGGGCGCGCACACCTTCGCTCAGGCCCAGGCGGGACTGGACTTGCTCGACACCTCGCCGGTCGCATACGAGTATGTCAACAACCCCACCGGCGACGGCATGGTCACCCGCTTCGCCAACGGCGTGAAGATGATCCTCTCGCGGGGGGACAAGTATTGGCACGGCTCCTGTGGCATGCGCTTCGACGGCCCCGAAGGCTGGGTGTCGGCGGCCGACGGCTACCAGAAACCGGAGGTTTCTTCGCCCGCCCTGCTGGCGGACTTCACCAAGATCGTGCGGGATTACCAAGCCAGGACCGGGCGCCCGATGAACCACGTCCGGAACTTCTTCGACTGCGTCAAGTCGCGCCGCCTCACCGTGGCCCATCCCGAAGTGATGTACCGCACCATGTCCACCGTGCATGCCGCCAACATCTGCATGTGGCTCGGACGAAACCTCCGCTTCGATCCGCAGTTAGCCGAATTCGTCAACGACCCGGAAGCGAACCGGCTTCGTTCCCGCGCCATGCGCGCGCCGTGGATCATCTGAGCCGGAGCCAAGCCCACGCGAAAGGACCCGCCATGCTGAAGTCGAACTGGAATCTCCTCCTCGCCGCCGCGTTCGGTCTCGCCGGCGCCACGCTGTCGTTCGGGCAAGAACCGACGCCCCTGCTGACGCAACCCGAGGACAAGCTCATTGCCGTGCTGAAATCCGACGCGCCACAAAAGGAAAAGGCCGACGCCTGCCGCGAATTGGCCGTCATCGGCACGAAGAGCGCCGTGCCGGCGCTGGCCGCGCTGCTGGGCGACAATAATCTCTCCCACATGGCCCGCTACGGATTGGAAACCATCCCCGATCCGTCCGTGGATGCCGCCCTGCGCGCGGCCCTCGGCAAGCTGAAGGGCCGGTTGCTCGCCGGCGTGATCGGCAGCCTGGGCGTCCGGCGCGATGCCCAGGCGGTCAAACCGCTGGCGGGCTTCTTGAGCGACGCCGATGCGGACGTGTCCCACGCTTCCGCGCTGGCCCTGGGCCGCATCGGGACCGCGGCCGCGGTCAAGGCGCTGGAAGGCTCCCTGGCCAACGCGCCCGCGGCCAACCAACTCTCGCTGTGTGAGGGATTGTTGCGTTGCGCGGAAGCATTCTCGGCCCACGGCCAGGCGAAGTCCGCGGCGGCGATTTACGACCGGCTCCGCCACCAGCCGGGAATGCCCCATCAAGTGCGGGCCGCGGCGCTGCGGGGCGCGATTCTGGCCCGCGGCAAGGACGGTTGGCCGCTGTTGCGCCAGGCGCTCCGCGAGTCGGATTACCTCTTGTTTGCCGCCGCCCTCCGGACCAGTCAGGAAATGCCGGGGAGTGAAGTCACGAAGCTGCTGGCCGACGAACTGAGCCGTGCCTCCGCCAACCAAGCGACCTTCCTGGCCGGCCGGATCACTCCGGAGAGTGCCGCCGCCAAGCTGGCGGAGCGGTCGCCGGACCGCCAAATCATGCTGGCGGAAGCGCTCGGCCAGCGTCGGAACCCGGCGGGTCTGCCCGTGTTGCTCGCCGTCGCGCAACCCGGCGGGAAAAAGGGCAATGACACCGCCGTCCGCGTGGCCGCCATCCGGGCGCTGCCGGAAATCGGTGACGCGTCCGCCGCCGCCGGTTTGGCGGACTTGGCAGTCGATGCCAACCGTGAGGTCGCCCAGGCCGCGCAGGAGGGCCTCGCCGCCCTGCCGGGTCCGGCCGTGGACACGGTGGTGCTGGCGATGCTCGACAGCAGCGACACCGACCGCCGGTTGGCCGCCATCGAGGTGATCGGACGGCGGCGCATGGCCAGCGCCGTCCCGGCCTTGCTCCAAGCCGCGGGTGATCCCGACGCCAAGGTGCGCCCGGCCGCGCTGAAACGGTTGGGCGAACTGGCCGGGCCGAAGGATCAACCGGCGTTGTTGGCGACGCTTCTCAAGGCACAGGATGCGGCCGACCTTGACGCGGCCGAGCAAGCCTTGAGCGCCGTGTGTATCCGGGCCGGAAACCCGGAGGCGTCCGCGGCGCAACTCACCAGCGCGTTGGCGACGGCAAGACCCGCGCAAAAGGGCGCGCTGCTGCGCGTCCTGAGCGCCGTCGGCGGAGAGACCGCCCGGCAGGCCGTGCGCACCGCGGTGACCGATGCCAACCCCGAAATCCACGCCGCCGCGATCCGCGCGCTTGGCGATTGGCGGACCGCCGACGCCGGCCCGGAGTTGCTGGCGCTTGCCCAGTCCGTCAGCAACCCGGCGGATAAATCGCTTTGTCTGCGCGGCGCCCTGCGGTTGGCGGCCGATGCCGACCAACCGGCGGGCGAACGACTGGCCTTGTGCCGTCAGGCGGCCGGTCTGGCGCAGCAACCCGACGAGAAGAAGCTCCTGCTGGGGGCGTTGGGCGGCATCAAGACGGCGCAATCGCTCGCTTTGGTCGCGCCGTATCTGGACGACGCGTCCGTGAAGGAGGAGGCGGGTGCCGCGGTCGTGGCTATCGCCGGGGCCTTGCTCCAGGCGGGCGACGCCTCGCTCAAGCCGGGCTTGTTGGACCCGTTGCAAAAGGCGGCGCAACTCACGGGAAACGCCGACTTGGCCCGTCGCGCCGGGGACCTGCTGCGGCAGGCGCAAGGCAGCGGCCGGTAACGGGGAGATCATCCACCGATCAACAGGGAAGCAGGCTGTAGCCGCCGAGGTGATGAAGCGGAAGTCCGCGTGTCCACAATGACTCTTCTGCGCAGGAGTCGTCGGGCGGGTCCGCGCGGCTCGGAAGGCTGCACGGAAAACGGTTTCCCCTCAGTCCCGAATCTGGTAATCCCACGCGACAAACGAACCGAATTTCACACGACCATGCGCACTCTTCTGCTTGGCATCGACAGCGGCACTCAGTCCACCAAGGTCCTCGTCGTGGAGGCGACCACCGGCAAAGTCCTGGCCACCGCCGCGGAGAGTTACGATCTGCTCCCGGGCCTTCCGCCGGGCGCCAAGGAACAGCACCCGCACACCTGGCGCGACGCCACCGCGAAGGCCGTCAAAGCCGCTCTCAAACAGGCCAAAGCGAAGTCGCCGGAGGTCAAAGCCATCGGTGTCAGCGGCCAGCAGCACGGTTTTGTCCCGCTCGACCAAAAGGGTGAAGTCATCCGACCGGCCAAGCTCTGGTGCGACACCGCCACGGCGGCCGAGTGCGACGAGATGATGGCGCGGCTGGGTGGGTTGAAGAAGACCATCAGCGCGCTTGGCAACGCCGTTCTACCCGGCTTCACCGCGTCGAAAATCCTGTGGCTTAAAAAACATGAGCCGAAGAATTTCACCCGGCTCGCCACCGTGCTCCTGCCGCACGACTACCTGAATTTCTGGCTGACGGGCGAAAAAGTGATGGAGTACGGCGACGCCAGCGGCACCGCGCTGCTCGACGTGCGGAGGCGGAGATGGAGCGAGGCGGCGCTGCAGGCGGTCGCTGCGGACTTGGCCGGCAAACTCCCGCCCCTGATCGCCAGCGACCGGCCGGCCGGCCGGCTGCAGCGTTCCACGGCCGAAGCCCTCGGCCTGGCGACGGACGTGGTGGTCAGTGCCGGTGGCGGCGACAACATGATGGGCGCCATCGGCACGGGGAACACGCGCGCCGGCATCGTGACGGCGAGCTTCGGGACCAGCGGCACGATTTACGCCTGCGCCGACCAACCGGTCGTGGATCCGCGCGGCGAGATTGCGGCGTTCTGCGATTCGACCAACCATTGGCTGCCGCTGCTCTGCACGATGAACGTCACCGTCGCCACCGAGATGGTCCGGCGCGACTTCGGCTGGGATTTCAAGCAATTCGACGCCGCCGTGGCCAAGACCCCGGCGGGCGCGGACGGCTTGCTGTTGTTGCCCTACCTCGAAGGGGAGCGCACGCCGAACGTGCCCGACGGCACCGGCGTTTACCTCGGCGTCACGCCGCGCACCTTCGACGCCGGTTGCTTTGCCCGCGCCACGATGGAAGGCGTGACCCTCGGCATGAACTACGGTCTGCGCCGCCTAGCCGACCTCGGCGTGCAGGCGACGCAGATCCGCGCCACCGGCGGCGGGGCCAATTCCAAGGTCTGGCGCCAGATCATGGCCGATGTCTTCAACGCCGAGGTCGTCACGCTCAAAGTCAGCGAAGGCGCGGCCTACGGCGCCGCGTTGCAGGCGCTCTGGTGCTGGCGGCGGGAACGGGGCGAAGACGTCAGCATCAGCGAGATCACCGACCAGTTTGTGAAGCTCGACTCCGCCGCGACCGCGCAACCGAACCCGACGAACGTCGAAGTCTATCGCGCGCTTCAGGCGTTGCAAAACGAGGCTTCGCGGGCGTTGCGCGGCGTCTTCGCCCAACACCGGGCGTTGGTGACGCGCTAGAATCAGACCGGTGCCGGTCGCTGTTTCGGCGAGACGGGGAACTGGTCCGCGGCGAAGCGCACATCGCGGCGTGCGCGGCGTGCCGCGCTATTGCCGAAATGTCCCATGCGTCGCGATGCCTTCTTCGATGGTGACGTTGAAAGTCTGCTTCACCTTTGTGTCCTTGTAGCTCAGTTCGGCGGTGTAATCGCCGGCCGGCACGAAACGGTCCGCGGTGTCGCCGCCGTATTCGGTGCGGTAGTCCTTGGCGACGCGCAGGTCCCAGTTGAGCCGCGTGAAGCCGGGCGTGGCGACCTGCTCGAATTTCGCGACGGGCTGCCCGCGCGAGTTGGCGAGGGTGACCGTGAATTTTTCGCCGGTGAACTCGCGCACCCACACGGTGAGCAGCGCGCCTTCCGGCGGATTTTCGCCCTTGAACCAGCCTTTGCCGGCGGCGTCTTCCCAGCCCGGCAACAAATACTTGCCGTGCGCAGGCCGGATGCTGAACAGGTGCGCGTCCCTGGCGGCGATGTCCGCCGTGAGTTCGCGGAGAGCGCGCAGGTCGTCCAGGACGTAAAGGCTGCGCCCGTGGGTGGCGACCACGAGGTCGGCCTCGCGCGGCTGAATTTTGAGATCGTCCACGCGCACGGCGGGCAGACCGCCCCACTTCACCCAGTTCGTGCCTCCGTTTAACGAGACGTACAGGCCGAACTCGGTGCCGGCGTAAAGCAGCCGGCGGTTCACGGGATCCTCGCGGACGACGATGGCGGGATTGTTGGTCGCCAATCCGCCGCTCAGGCGCGTCCATTCCTTGCCCAGTTGCGACATGCGATAGATGGAAGGCGTGTCGTCCCCCGTGCGGTAGGCCGTGAACACGACGTAGGCGGTGCCGGCGTCGAACTGGCTGGGCTCGATGCGGGCGACCCATTGGCCGCGGACTTCCGGCGGGATCCGCTCGGTGATTTCCGTCCACTGCCGGCCTTCGTCCTCGGTGTACCACAGACGGCCGTCGTCCGTGCCCGCAAAAAGGAGGTCCGCCTGGAGCGGCGATTCGGCCAGCGCGTAAACGACCGCGTAGTTCTCCGCCGTGCTGCCCACCGCCGTGGTCTGGTCGGAGTGGTTGGAGGAGAGGTCGGGGCTGATGATCGTGAACTGCTCGGCCTGGTGGGTCAGCTTGAAGACGCGGTTGCCGGCGAGATAAAGGACGCCCCGGTGATGCCGGCTGCCGATGAGCGGCGCATTCCATTGGAACCGGAAGCGCGGCTGGCCCTCCGTGGGCTTGGGCGCGAAGCCGCGCATCTCGCCGGTCCGCGCGTTGAAGCGCTCCACTTCGCCGCCCTGGGATTCGTCGTAGATCACGTTGGGGTCGTCCGGATCAAAGACGCAGTAGAAGCCGTCGCCGCCGCCGATCATCGTCCAGTCGGAATTGCGGATGCCCTCCTTGGTGTAGGTGCGGCTGGGGCCGACCCAGTTGCTGTTGTCCTGCAGGCCACCGGCGATGCGGTAGGGCGTGCCGTCATCGACGTCGATCCGGTAATACTGGCCGGAGGGAATCGCGTTGAGAAAATCCCAATTCTGGCCGGCGTCAAAGCTCTGATAGACGCCGCCGTCGGTGCCCACAAGGACGCGCTGCGAAACCGGCGGCTTGGCCTTGGCCTCTTTTTCTTTGTCCTCCGGCTTCGGTGGTTTCGGCGACGGCGCGCTGCCGGATTGGATGGCCACGGCGTGGACGTCCGCGTGGACTTTGCCGGATCGGTCCTCGCGGAAGGTGCGCCCGCCGTCGTCCGAGACAAACACCAGCCATCCCAGCACATAGACGCGCTGGTCGTTGGCGGGATCGATCTCGATCCGACTGAAGTAGAAGGGCCGCGGGTCGAGGGCGTTGACGCGCACCCACGAAGCGCCGCCGTCCTCGGAGCGGAAGATGCCGCCCTGGCGGCTGTGGTTCTCGTCAATGTCGCTCGTGCCGCCGGCGTCGCTCTGCACCACGGCCATAACGACGCCGGGCGCGGAGCGCGCGACGGCCAGGCCGATGCGGCCGGTGAGAGCGGGCAGCCCGTTGGTGAGCTTTGTCCAATTCGCGCCGCCGTCCGTGCTCTTGAAAACGCCGCCTACGTCCGCGCCACCGGTCGCGTTGACGCCGTAGAAGAAACCCCACGGTTTGCGTTGGCGCGCGTACAGTGCCGCGTAAAGCGTCTCCGGATTCCGCGGATCGATCACGACATCGGAGCAGCCGGTGAGGTCGTCGTGCGGCGGCGGGGCGGAGAGGATGCGCTGCCACGACTTGCCGCCGTCGCTGGTCTTGTAGAGTCCCCGCTCGCCACCGGGCGCCCAGAGCGATCCGGCCGCGGCGACGTAAGCGACATCGGCGTTCCTGGGATCCACCATGATGCGGCGGATCGCCCGGCTGTGGGTGAGGCCGACGTGCTGCCACTGGTCGCCGCCGTCGGCGGACCGGTAAACGCCGTCGCCCCAGCCCGACGAGTTGCGGTCATTCCCCTCGCCCGTGCCCACCCAGACGACGTCGGAATCCGACGGCGCGACCGCCACCGCGCCGATGGATTGCACGGGTTGGTCGTCGAAAATCGGCGCGAAGGTGACGCCGTTGTTGCCGGTCTTCCAGACCCCGCTCGTGGCCAGGCCGACGTAAAAGGTGAACGGGTTATGCGGATCGATCGCGATGTCCGACACCCGCCCGCCCATGACCGCAGGACCCAGGGAGCGCGCCTTGAAGCCCTTGAGCATCACTTCGGTGACCGCCGGGGCCGGGGCCTCCGCCGCCCCGGTGGCCTGGGCCACGAGGGCGAGACTGATCGAGAACAAGGCGAGGGAGGATTTCTTCATGAGGAGTGGGGCTGGCGCCAGATGGGTGGCCGCGTCAGTGGCTGGCTGCGCCGCCCGGCGGCGCGGGCGTGAGCGGTTTCAGAATTTCGGCGAGCAGGTCCGGCTTGGCCGCGTCGCGGACGAGCAGTGGATACTTTTCGCCGGCGTGGTAATCGAGGTTGCAGGTCTTGAAATAATCTTCGTTCTCGACCAGCAGTTCGACGGGCGCGGAGTTGGTGGCGGCCGACCGCACGGCGGCGCGCAATAGGTCGGGCGTCCAGCGACGGCCGTTCACGGCCACCAGTTTCATGGCGGCGCCGATCCCCGCCCGGTCCGCCGGCGATCCGGGGATCACATCCAGGATGGCGCCGTCTTCCTTGAGCGACAGGCCGAGCGAGAGACTCAGGTCGGTGAACTTGTCGGCGCTCTCCCGGGACTTGAGCAACTCCGGCACGGTGTTGGTGTAGGTCAGCCGCCAACCGGCGCCTTCGATGCCGTCCAGTGGGGCGCGCGGATCGATGGCATAGACGCGGGCCTGAAAGAACTGGCGCCAGTCGTAGGGGACGACCTCGTTCAACGCGGCCAGGACGTTGTCGAGCGTGTACGGGACGACTTTGGGCGGCCCGCTTTCGCCGCCGTAAAACCGCCGACAGAAATCGTTGAGGGAACGGTGGCCCCCGGTCTGCCGGCGGATGAGCACGTCCGCCTCCAGCCAAATCAAGTCCCCCTCGGGGTAGAAGTCCACGCTGCGCCGCCAGGCGGTGCCTTCCTTGCGGGCCAGGTAGAGCAGTTGGGCTGCGACGGTCGTGTCGGCCAGCGGTCGCCAAGTGCGGCCGGTTTGGTGATCGAGTTCGGCTGCTTCGAGCGCCAGGTATTCGCGGAAGTCTTCATTCGTCCATAGACCGCAGCGGACCGAGAGCACGATCCCCAGGTAATCCGTCAGCCCTTCGTAAACCCAGAGGAGTTCGCCTTTCATCGGCTGCTCGAAATCGGGCGTCGCCAGCCCGGCCGGACGCCGGTATTTACCGTTCCAGGAATGGGTCATTTCGTGCGGGAGGAGGAACGCGCCCAGCTTCCGCGAGTCCGGGTCGATCAGGTAGCGTTCCCCCTCCCGATCGTCACTGGACTCGTGATGTTCGAGACCGAAGTGGGCCACGTAATCGCTGAGCGTGAGCAGAAAATGGTAACGGCGATAATGCCGCGCGCCGAACAGAGCGCCGGTCTCGGCCACCAGATGCGAAAAGTGCCGCCCATCCTCGGGCGTCAACTCCAGCGCTGCGGCGCTGTCGGCGACGATGTCCAACGCGTGCGGTGGCGTGGCGCCGGGCGTCAGGTCCACGGTGCGGAAGTAGGCGCCGGCGATGACCGGCGAGTCCACCAGCGTCTCCAGCGGAACCGGGGCGAATTCAAGGCCGGCGGCTGATTCCTTCGCCAACGGAAGCGCGGTGCCAAATTTCCATCCGGCCGGCAGCCGCAAGGTGGCGGCGTAGAGTAGCGTGTGGGCCTTGGCGCCCTTGGGATACAGCACCACTTGGTTCCAACTCAGGTCCAACAACTGGGCCGTGGCCGAGGCGCCGGAGGAAAAATCACCCGTGCTGGGCGGCAGCAGAAAATCGAGCGCCACCTCCACCGCGTCGCCGCCGGCGGGCACTTGGACGTGGAACGCGAACATGTCGTCGGCGTCGCGCCGCCACGCGACGGGCTGGCCGGCGGCGCTGAACTTCAGACCGACGAGGTCAGTGACGGGACCGTTGGGTCCATGCTCGCCGGGAATCCACTTTGGATAGAGCAGGGTGAGCGGCCCGGGGCGGGCGGGAATCCGCAACCGGGCATGGAGGATCTTGCACGGCGCGTCGGTCGCGTCAACGGCCACCGTGATCGGCGCGTTCTGCGCCAGGACGGACGCGCCGGCCAGCAGGACACACGCGGTTGCGAACCATCGCGGGTGGAGGATAAACCAGGGAGTCTTCATGGATATTTGCGTCCGCCGTGGGACGGGGCACGCTCAGTTTGTCGCTTTGGGAATGGCATGGTCATCGGTTTCGGCCTCGCCGGACCGCGCCAATTCGAGCAGCAACGCCTCCAGACGGCGATAATAATCGTCCTCGGCCATTTGCGTCTTCTTCTCCCGGAGGGCCAACACCGCCCGCTCCAAGGCATCCCGCCGGGCGCGCTGCTCCGGCGTCAGCCTCCGCTCCGCTTCGCTGGGCACCAAGTCGAACTGTTGGGCCAGCAGGCCGTCCACGGCGGCGCTGCCTTTGGCCTTCTTGACCGCGCGAACACCGCGGAACCAGTCCGCCGGCGTGCCGAGGCCGTCGCCGTTGTCATCGAGCAACGCGTGCTCGGTGGCCAGCCGGCCGGCGGTTTGGTAAAACTCGCCCACCCGCCGCGCCGCCGCCAGGAAGGCCTCCAGCAGCGACACCTGGCCGTCCTTGTCGAGGTCGGCGTGCGGATCGGTGAGGGTTTCCGCGAGGTACTGCCCGAAGCGCGCGAAGTTCTGTTCGGCGCCGCTGCGCGTGGCCGTGATGATGACGCGGTTGGTCGCGGACAACTTCGCCAGGAACGGCGCGCTGCACGACGCGGTGTTGATGACCGCCAGCGGACGGTGAACGGGCTGAAGCCACTGCGCCAGTTCGCCGGCCGATACGTCGGGGCCGCGCAGGTTGAACTTGGCCTCCCGGCCGTCGAAGGTGCCGTGGCCGATCAAGACCAGCCACAGTTCTCCGCGTCCTTCCTTCGGTTCGCGGGCGAGGATCTGCTGGAGGCGGTCGTGATCGTTCGTTGGGCGGCCGGTGTCGAGACCGAGCGTGAGCCGGTGACAGTCCGTCTGGGCGCACGCCTTTTCCCACAGCGCGGCCTGCTGGACGAAATTACTGCCGAACTCCGGCTCGCCCGGCGCGCCGACAACAAGGATGACCGTCCGCTGATCCGTGGCGGAATCGGGGGAAGCGTTTCCCGCGCGGGCCGGGGCGAGCAGCAGGGTCATGCCTGCCAGCAGCGCGGCACTTCGCAAACCGGAAACGAGAAATCCGAAATCCGAAATCCGACAAGTCTTCCACTCCTCCCCAAGCGACGGCTTCCAGCCGGATCCGCTCCGGATTCCGGGCTTCGGACTTCGGACTTCGGACTTTTCCCTCACGGCATTCCTTTCCACCGGCGCAGCCCCCATTCGGCCGTCAGGCAGGCCAGCGCGAACGCGAACATCGCCGGCGTGTGCCAGAGCGGATACGTCCACGCCTCCATCACCGGCGCCTGCCGGTGCGGCAGGCGGCGCGCGAACGCGTCCAGCTTGTTCGCCGGGACGACCTCGCCGCCCGTCTTCCGGGCGATGGCCTCGAGCAGGGCGACGTTCGGCGTCAGCGAACGGAATTCCTCCGCCGCCAGGTCCGTGCTCCAGCCCGCCTCGGCCCGTCCGACTTCGGCGCCCACCGCGTTGGTGACGAACGCCGTCGCCCGGTAGCCGCCGGTGACGCGCGGGACGTAGGTCGCCTCGTAAAGTCCGGCCTCCTTCACCGACGGCTCCCCTTGGAGACGGAGGACATTGGTGGCGGCGCCCGCGGCCGGATCGGCCAGGACCGGCTGGATTTCCACCGTGACGCCGGCGTTGTCGAGCGGTTGGAACTTCGCGTCGCGCACCCGCACCTCCAGCCGCACGGCGCCGTTGGCGTCGTCCGGCTGCGGTTCCACCGCGAGGTCCACCCGGTTCGGCACGCCGGTCACCAGCCAGTGCGTCAACTGCCGCCAGGCCTTGTCCATGTCCCGGTGCGCGTCCGCGTCGTGGAAGCCCCAGCGCCAGAGGTCGCCGACGGTCAGCGCCGCCGTCCGGCCGCGGCCGAACCGTTGCACTACCAGCGCCGGATACGACTGCCCGCCTTCGTCCGCGACCGTGGCGATCACGCTGGCGCCCGGCTTCACCTCGCGGACGCGGTTAAGCACCTGGAACGGCGCCATGCCCTGGAGCCGCGCCTTTTCGTCCGCTTCGTTGTCCCGGAGGCGGGCCCACGGTTGCAGCCAGCCCTCGCGCGTCAGATTCAGGCGCAGCAGGCCGGGCGCCTTTGTCTCGGTCGCGCGGTCGAGATAAACCGGCAGCATGTCACCGATGGGCGTGCGTTGGTAGTGGCCCTGCTGGAAAGACTCCATCCCGCCGAGCAGGAGAAAACCGCCGCCGCGTTCGGACACGAACTTTTGCAGCAGCGCCGCCTGATCCGGTGTGAAAAACTCCTCCTCCAGGTCCCCCACGATCACGGCGTGGTAGCCATACAACTCCTCCGGCGTGCGCGGAAACCCGCCGCGCAGCTCGAATGCGTCGCGGGTGTTCAGCCGGACCAGGACGGGCTGATCGTAGCGCTCGACTTCCTCGGGCGACTGGTTGCCAAACCCCCGAAAGAGCGGATTGCTGGTCTCGCCGGCGCGGCCCAGAAAATTGAATTTGGGCTCGCGCTTGGCAACGCGGATCAGCCCGACGAGCTGGAGTTGGTCGTCCGCCTGCAAGGCGCGGTTGAGGAACTTGAATTCCCAATTCGGCCGGCCCGAGACGTAGAGAATCCGATACGGCCCGCGCCCGCGATCCACCACGAGGACCGCGCGGTTGTTGGCGAGGGTCGCCTCCTCCGTGGCGGCGGGCGGCCCCGGCGGGCCGAGTTCACTCTTTGCCCGCACGCGGAACTGGTAGAAGGACAGGCCGGGCGTATCCGGTCGCAACTGAAAGCGGAAGGCCAGCGTGTCCGCGGCCCGGCGCGCCCGCAGCGTCTGCGTCGCGACCGTCTTGCCGGCGCGATCCAGCAACTGCGCGACGACCGCCGCGCCACTGTAGCCCGAGGCCGAAACGTCCACCTGGATCGACACCGGCGCGTCCTCGAAATCGGTCTGGCTCACGCGGGTCTGCTGGACCGCCAGATCGCGAACCGGCGCGCCCTTGCCGAGGACGACTGGATACACCGGCGGCAGGCCGGCCAGATCGGCCGGCCCACCGCGCAGGTCCGTGGCGTTGCCGTCCGTCAGCAGCAGGATGCCCGCGAGCGGGCGGCCGTGGTACCGTTCGGCCAGCGAGCGGAGCGCCGAGCCGAGGGCGGTGACGCGTCCGTCGAAGGCCAGTTCGCTGAAATCCTTCGTCGCTTCCAGCCGCGCGGCGAAGGAATAGCGGCGCACGTCGAAATTGTCTTCCAAGGTCGCCTGCCAATCGCCGCGTTGCGGATTAAGCAGCTCGCGGAGCCACTCGCCCCGACTGCGCGTCTCACCCCGGTCCTTGATCTGCAAGCCCTGGCTGTTGTCCGCGACGATGGCGAAGAGATTGGCTCCGGGCCGTGCGCGTTGGCCGGACCACAGCGGATCGAGCAGACAAAACGCGAGCGCGATGAAGCCGAGGGTTTTCAGGCCGAGACACACCCAGCGCACGGAGCCGGCGGGGGCGGCGCGATAGCTCCAAAGCACGAGCGGCAGCGCCAGGACCAGCGCCCCGGCGGCGCACCAAAGCCAGTCGAGGCCGGAGAAGATGAGGACGGACAGCAGCATCAGCGGAAGAGTCCGAAATCCGAAGTCCGAAGTCCGAAGGAAATCCAAAAGCCGAATTCCGAATCCCGCAGACCGGCCCGCTCGCCTCGCTCCGCCGGCCGCCGGCCGCCATTCGGGCTTTGGGCTTGGGGCTTCCTTCGGACTTCGGACTCCGAACTTCGGACTTCCTTCATGGCTTGTCCTTCCCCAATTCCTCGTAGTAGCGCCGCACGAGTTCGGAGTAGCGGCTGGGCACCGGATCGCGGTCGATGGGCACCAGCGCCTCCCGCGATTCGCGGCGGGCCAGTTCATCGGTGATCTGGTCGCGCACCTGCACCAACGGCTGCATCACCTGCAGGCGCACGATGGCCCAGTCCGGCTTCTTCAAATCCCGTTTGAATTCCCGGCGCAACAGCCGGGCGCGCTCCCGCGCGGCGGCGACTTCGTTCCGCAAGTCGGGTAGTTCGATCATCTCCTCCACGTCCCGCAAGCGATCCGACCACGGCGCAAAATCGTCGCCGGTGATCGGCCCCGTCAGGGGCGCGCCTTGTTCGTCAAGGAGTCGGTCGAGATTCCGGCCCAGGCTGCCGCTCAGATCTCCGCCGTCGCCACCGCCACCGGCGTCCCGCCAACCGCCCGACGCCACTCCCCCGCGTCGTGGGCCGTCCCGAAGCGTCCCGCCTGCCCGCGCCGTTTGGGCGGTTTGCGATTGCTCACCCCCGCGGCCCTGGCTACCGGCGGCTGGTTGGTCGCTCTGCGGCGCGTCATTCTGCCGGGTCGTGTCGTTCGCCTGGCGGCCCGCGCTTTCCGATGCCGATGATGCCTCGGAAGACTGCGTTGGTGTCCCCTGTCCAGCGGCATTGGCTTGGTCACCGGCCCGCGCTGAAGGTTGCGCGGTCTGGTTGGAGCGCCGGCCGGAGTTGTTGCCCGGCGCCGGCCGCGCGTTGTTCGAGGATTGTTCGCTGGCGCCGCGCCGGCCTTCGGCCTCCGCAGTCCGCGCGGGCGTCCGATTGGTCTGCGCCCCGCCGCCGGCAGCCTGAGTGACTTCCCGGTTCAATTGATCGGTCAACTGGTCCAGTTCCTGGCGCGCCAGCCGCAGCGCCTCCGTGTCGTCGCCGAGCACGCTGCCCGCGGCGCGCTCCACGCCGCGTTTCAAATCGTCGATCCCGGCCCGCGCCCGCTGGCCGGCCTGGCTGGCCTGCGGCAGAAAGTCCTGGCGCAGCATTTCGGAGGTGACGTCGAGCAACTTCGCGCCGTCCGGCTCCGCCGTGTCCTTGAACCGATCGTAAAGAGTGCGCGTCATCAGGCCGCGACTGAGCAGTTCGTCCTGCGTCTCCTTCACGTTGCGGGCGCTGTCCTGGGCGAACTGGCGCACCGTGTCGTAGAGCTGGCGCGACAAGAGCGGCTCCGGTTCCTCGGCCTGCTCCGACACCTGCGTGGCGCGCTCGACGAGATTGGTCAGACGCTCCTTTTGCCGCGCCAGTTGGTCGAGTGTCTGCTTTCGGTCCGGGGAATCGGACAGCGTCGTCCGTTCGCGGCCGGATTCGGTCTCCATTCTCCGCGCAATCTCCTCCTGCTGACGCGCCAGCTCACGCGCCTCGCCGCGCAGGTTGCGCAGATCGTCGGCGAACCGGCTGGCGTTTTCCTTGCGCATCTGGTCGCGCACGTCCTGCAACTGCCGCTGGGCCCGCGTGCCGGAAGCGAGCGCCTGCGACGCCGCGCCCTGGCCGGCGGCCTCGGCGGCGCGCTGCACGTCCTCGCGGGTCTGGTCCAACTGCCGCCGTTCGTCGGTCATGCGCGATTGGTTTTCGGGCCGGTCCATGCGCTGCCGCACCTCGTCCACGTCGGCGAGCATCTGCTGCTCCTCCTCCTGCAGGCGCTTGAGGCGGCGCTGGATTTCCGCACGCTCCTCGGGGGTGCGCGCCTCCTGCAACGCGGTCTGCAACTCCTGGAGCCGGTCGTTCAAGTCCGACTGGCGGCGCGCGAGTTCCTGCAAACGGTTCATCACCTGCAACTGCTCGCGGCGCTGTGCCGTCGGCGGCGCTTGCGCCTGGCGCTGTGTTTCGTAACGGTCCTCGGACTGGGTCAAGTCGAGCTGGTCAAGCTGCCGCTGCATCTGCTGTGGGCGGCCGCCCTGCTGGCCGCGATTCTGCCGGGCGCGGTTCACCTGGTATTCGTGTTCCTGGAGCTTCAGCAACGCCTGGTAGGCGGCCTGCTCCGCGGCCAACGCTTCCGGCAGCGACGCCGGCGAACCGGTCGCCCGCTGGAGATTCGCCAGGGCCGTTTCCATGTTCTTGAGCGCCGCGCTCCACAGCGCCGCCGCCCGCGGATCCTGCTGACGTTCCTGGGTGGCTTTCGCCTGCTCCAGGGCCTGCTGCTCGGAGTCGCGCACCACCGCGGCATCGTCCGCGTATTTCGGGGCCGTCGCTTGAGTCGGGGTCTGCTCGCGCCCAACGCCATCCGAGGCCGGCGCACGCGCTGGAGGCGATTCTGCGGCGGCAACCTGGCCCGCGACCGGCGGCAGCGAAAGCGCCTGCAAGGTCTGCCCCCCCGCCGCGCGCAGGAGGTGAAGCGCCGCCGCGCCGGGCCGCAATCGGCTGTGGCGCGGATTGCCAGGCGGCGACGCGGCGGATTGCGCCTCGGCGCCCCGTTCCAGCGCCGGTTGGATCGCGGTGGATTGCTTCGCCGGCGTGGCCGCCTCGCGCGCCGGTTTGGGGCCATTCGCGGGAGCGCTTTCCGCCTCCGGCGGCGGCTTGGCCGCGCCGCCGTGCTCGCGCTGCAATTTCCAGGTGGCGCTGATGATTTGCTTCTGCAACTCCGCCAACCGCCCGGTCTGGTTGCCCGGCTCGCCGGACATCCCGCCGGACTGCTCCTGCGATCCCCCGGCCATGCCCTGGCCTTCGCGGAAGATTTCGTCGAACGGCCGCACTTCGGCAAAGAACAGGTCGCCCGGGGTGCGGCGAACCCGCCCATCCGGCCCGAGGTCGTCGGCCCACACGAACCACGAGACGAGCTGGTCCGGTTGCAGGCCGAGGTCTTCCAGACGCAGCACGTAGTGGAAGGGCCGCTTCTCCTTCGCGGGGACCGCGCGGCCCAGTTCGACGAACTTCGGCTCCTGACCGGCCAGCGTGTAGCCCAAGCCGTAGGCCGGCACGCCGAAGTCGTCCCAGACCGTGCCGTCGAACGAAATCTCCTCCAACGGCGACGGGCGCAGATCGCCGCGCGGCGAAGCGAGCCGCAGTTCCGGTGGGCGATTCTTCAGCGCGTCAAAGACAAACTGCGCGGGCGACTTGTTCGTCCGGCCGTCGGCGTCCACGAGCTGCAATTCGTAGGTCCGGCTGGTTTCGAGCGGAAACTGCTTCAGGGCGGCGCGGGCGCGATTGGTCTCGACGAGCAGCGGGATGACTTGGCGCTCCTTGTCCTTCGCGACCAGCCGCGCCGCAACCACCGGCTTGTTCAACTGGAGGGTGAGGTCCAGCCGCGAGCCCTCGACGGCGCTGAGCCGGCGCGTGTCTGCGATGCGCTTCGGCGGTTGGCCGGTGTATTCGGGGAAGGTCAGGTCCGCGTCCGCGCGTTCCAGCCGCGGATACTCGAACACGATCACCTGGAAATCGCGGGTGCGCCGGCCGGCGTATGCGACGTGATAGACCAGGTTGCTGGCGACCTCCGGCACGCTGCCGCCGAACATCGGATCGGCCAGGCTCTTGGCCAGCGGAATGCGCCGGCTGACCGCGGCGGACGGGCCGACGACCAGGTCCACGCTCGCGGGCAACGCGCCGCTGAAACGCGCCAGCACGACCAGGCTGTCGCCGCGCTCGAGGCTCGTGTCGCCCGGTGTCACGGTGATTCCTGAACCGAAGTCCCGCACGAGAAGACTGTGGCCGCCCGTCGCGCGCAATTCCCACAGGACGACTCCGAACAGCACCAGTGCCAGCAGATGCGCGCCTTGGGCGATCGTGACGCGAGATGTCGGAATCGTCTCCGCCCAGTCCCGCGTCTGGCTGTGGAGGACGGCTTCCTGCACCACGCGGTGCTGCAAATAATTGAGATCACCGCCGGCTTTGGCCTGCTGCTGCGCGGCGGTCAAGAGGCGGCCGTCGAGTTCCGGGTGCCGGGTTTCGATCTGTCGCACGACCTCCCTCCAGTCGGACTTGGTGCGGCGATGTCGCACCGCGACGATGAGGGCGCCGGTTACGCCGAGCACGGCGATGACCGGGAGCGCCAGCGCGGAACTCCAGCCGCTCTGTCGCTGGAGGGCCATCCAACCCAGCCCCAACAAGGCCGCGCCGCCCCAGCACCCGGCGAGCTGGCACCAAAGAACCAGCCGCCGCCGCCGAGCAACGACGCGCCGCAGCCTGGCTTCCAGCAATGGATGCATCATGGGGTTGCTTCTCCTTGCGCCGTCAGCCGGCGGGCCGTGCGGCCGGCCAGCCAGGTTTCCACCACCAACACCGCCAGGGTCGCCACCAGGAACCAGCGCCAAAGCTTTTGACGGCTCTCCTGCTCGGTGTTTTCCAGCCGGACCTTGCGCTCGACTTCGCGAGTGACCGTCAGCGTTGGGTGCGCGATAGGCGCGCCCAACCGCTCCAGTTCGTCCACCGGCAGCGGCGCGGTGCGGCTCTCGGCCGGGTCGAGATTGACGGCGAACCGCTTCGGCGGCTGCAGGGAGGTCACGCTGTAAATGCCGGGCGTCATCGTCAGCGAGAAGTTCGTTTCCCTCGCGTCCAGATTCAACTGCGAGCCGTCCGGGGCGCGAATCGTCAACGCGGATTTGTCCGCTCCCCGGGCCGCCGCCAGCGGCACGATGTCACCGACGAAATACTGCTCGGGCGCCGGCGCGGCCGCCCCGGCGTAGTCGAGCATCGAGTAGAGCAGCGGCACGAACTTCGTCGAGAGCGCAAGCTGGCTGTCGTCCGGTTGCCAGCCGGAGGTCAGCACCAGCACGCGCCCCTGGCCGACCGGGACTTCGAGGAGCGCCGGAGCGCCGCTGTCGAAGCTCGCCACGACGCGCGCCCCGGGAATCGCCGCCGCGTCGAGCCGGCGGTATTTCCAAAAGTGAATTTTGGTAAAGTCGCTGAAGCGCGGATCGGCGAACGGCGTGAAGAGCGGATGGCGGAAGTCGATTTCCGCGAGCAGGGCGTAGTTGTTCGGGCGAGCTTCCACGACCTCGAGGCGAGCGAGTCCGCAGAGGCGGGCAAGGGTGGGCGCGGCCGCGTCACTCTCGAGGGCAAAGAGCAGGGTGTGGCCGGCGGCCACCAAGTCGTGCAACGTTTCGGCACGCGTCTCCGGCAACGGATCAGTCACGACCACCAGCGCCGCGGCCTGAGCGTCCGCAGCCGGCAGGGGCGCGTCCGGCGGGCGGACCAGCACCTGGACGATCTGACGGCGCGTCTCTTGGAAGCCGCGTTCGAGAAAATAGAGCGGTTGGCGCGGATCCGTTTCGGAATCCCGGCCCAGATAGAGGACGCGGAGCCGCGCGGTTTCCGGCGGAACCACGAACACTGTGTTGTCAAAATCCTCGTCGTCGCCCTGCAGGACGATGCGGTCCGTCGCGACCCCGGTTGCAGGCGCCGGCACTGGCACAATGCGGCTTTGGCCTGGCGGCACGTAAACCGTCACGGACGCCCCAGCCATGCCACGTCCGTCCGCTCGTCCCCAGCCCAGCGTGAACTGCTCGCGTTGCGAATCCGCCGCGTTGCTCACCCGCACCCGGACGCCGGCGCCGGCCTCGGGGACGGCGTCATCCGATCCGGTGACGAGTTGCAGGCCGGCGTTGCCGGGATGCCGGGCCTTGACGGTTTGGACGGACAACGCGACGCCCTGGGGCCATTCGTAACCTTGGAGTTGGTCCAGCCGGCTGCCGGCCTGGAGGTCGGTGATGAGAACAATTTTCCGCGGACCGGCCCTGGTCTTGCCGCCGGTATCGGCGAGCGCTTCGGCGGCGGTGATCAGCGCGTCGCCGAGGTGCGTGGCCGCCCAACCCGGCGACGTGGCCGCCAGTTTGCCGTTGACCAGCGCGGCGCGCCCGCCGGCGGCGGCGCTCTGCCACTGATCGAACGTCACGAGCGGGCGCACCTGCCGGTCGAACGTGGAGACCGCCACTTCATCCGCGGGGGAAGCGTTGCGAAGGACGGACGCCACCTGGTCGCGCGCGTCGGCCCAGAGGTTCGCGCGCCGCATGCTGGCGCTGGTGTCCACCAGCACCATGGTCCGCCTGGGGGCAGCCGCAGACGGGTCCGTGTTGACGACGCCTTTGAGGAACGGCCGGGCGAAGCCGAAGGCGAGCAGACCGAGCACCAGGCAACGGAGGACGAGCAGGAGGAGGTGCTCCAGCCGGCTGCGGCGGGTCAGCCGCGGCGGGGTGGGCAGCAGGAACATCAGCGAACTGAACGTCGTCCGTTCGCGCGTCATGCGCCGGATGAGGTGAAAGACCACCGGCAGCGCGACCGCCAGCGCGCCGAATAGAAAGAGTGGGGCGAGAAAGCTCATCCCGGCCTCCTCCCGACGTAGTGTCCGACACGGTGGACTCTGCGTCCGTGTTTCATCCGTTCGCGCAGGAAGTCGAACAGCGCCAGTTCCAACGGCCGGTCGGTGGCCAGGCGATGATACGTGATGCCGAGGCGCTGACACGTGGAGTGCAGGCGGGCACAGTGCGCGGTCAGCTTGCGCAGGTATTCCTTCCGCGCCGCGGCCGGATCGATGAAGAGCGTCCTGCCGGACTCCACGTCCTGGAACATCGCGGCGGCGTCGAAATGGAAGGCGAGTTCGGCCGGATCGAGCACCTGGAAGATAATGACCTCGTGACCGCAGGCGGTCAGCGCAGTGAGGTCCGGCTCCAGGCGTTCGAGGGGCGCGAGAAAATCGGAGAGCAGCACCATCAGGCCGCGCTTGCGGATGATCTCGACGATGCGCCGGAGCGGCGCGGCAAGGTTGGTGGCCTGGCCGGCGGCCGGCCTTTCCAAGGCGAGCATGAGGTGCCGCAGATGTCCGAGCCGATGGCGTGCCGGCAGGTAATCGCGAATCTGCTCATCGAACGTGAGCAGGCCCATGGCGTCGCCTTGCAGGTGCAGGAAGTAGGCAAGCGTGGCGGCCAGGGTGGCGGCGTAGTCAGCCTTGGTGTAGCCCCGCGAGCCGTAGGTCATCGAGCGGCTTTGGTCGGTGAGCAGGTGGCAGCGGAGGTTGGTCTCGTCCTCGAACTTCTTGATGAAGTAACGGTCGCTGCGGGCGAAGACGCGCCAGTCGAGGTAACGCGGATCGTCGCCCGGCGTGTACTGCCGGTACTCGGTGAACTCGACGGAGAACCCATGATACGGGCTGCGATGGATGCCGTTCCAGAAACCTTCCACCACCACTCGCGCCCGCAACTCGAGGTTGCGGATGTTCATCAGCGCCTGCGGGTCGATGAGTGAAGCGGTCGCCGGCGGGTGGTTGGTGGCCAGACTCATGGAGCCGGGTTCAGGGGCGGCTTGATCGCATCGAGCAGGCGCCGGACCACGTCTTCGACCCGGATGCCTTCGGCTTCCGCCCGGTAGTTGAGCAGGATGCGGTGGCGCAAGGTGGGATAGGCCAGCGTCTGAATGTCGTCCACGGTGACGTGGGCGCGGCCTTGGAGGAGCGCGCGGGCCTTGGCGCCGAGGACAAGAAACTGCCCGGCGCGCGTGCCGGCGCCCCAACTGACCCATTCGCCGATGAAGTCCGGCGTGCCGGCCTGATGCGGGCGCGAGGCGGCGGCCAGCTTCACCGCATACCGGATGATTTCCTCGGCAACGGGCACCTGGCGCACAACGTCGTGGAAGCGGAGCACGTCCTCCCCGCTGAACAGCGCTGCAATCGGCGCCGGCAATTCGGCCGTGGTCCGGGTGACGACGGCGACCTCGTCGTTTTCCGGCAGGTAATCCATCACCACGTTGAACATGAACCGGTCGAGCTGCGCTTCGGGCAACGGATACGTGCCTTCCATCTCGATCGGGTTCTGGGTGGCGAGGACGAAAAACGGCTCCTCCAGCGCGTGCCGCACGCCGGCGGCGGTGACCTGGTGTTCCTGCATCGCCTCGAGCAGCGCGGCCTGGGTCTTGGGCGGCGTGCGGTTGATCTCGTCCGCCAGGATGAGGTTCGCGAAGACGGGTCCCCGGACGAAGACCATCTTCCGGCCCTCGGCGGTGTCCTGGAGAATCTCGGTGCCGGTGATGTCCGCCGGCATGAGGTCGGGCGTGAACTGAATGCGCTGGAAGCGGAGGTGGAAGATCCGCGCGATGGATTTCACCAGCAGCGTCTTCGCCAGCCCCGGCGCGCCGGTGATCAAGCAATGGCCGCCGGAAAAAAGCGCGATCAGGATTTGCTCGATCACCTCGCGCTGGCCGACGATGGCCTTGGCCAGTTCGGCCTCGATTCGGGCGCGGCCGGCGGTGAGGCGCTGGACGGTTTCGCGTTCCGCCTGGAACGACGGGGCTTCCGGGGTTGGGGCGGGGAGTGTGTTCATTCAATGCGTCATGAGGTAAAAGATGACATTCACGCCGAGCGGGTAACCGCGTTTTTCGGAGAACTCGTGGAAGAAAAAGTCGCTCTCGCCTTCGCGCTCCCAACTGTCGCCATTGTCGCAGTTGTGCGTGGCGATGATCAGGATCCGGCCCTGGTCGTCGAACAACGCGCGGACGTGCATGTTCTTGCATTCCTCCCAACTGCCGTCCTGGCGGCGGTGCGTTTCCCAAGTGACGCCGTCATACTGGCTTTGGATGCCCTGGCGATAATTGGGGGTCTGGAGCTTGTTCTTCGGCACGCGGAGGTCGAAGACACAGTGAAAAATCTCGTGGGTCATCGGCAGTTCGACAAACTCGCGCTCCGGGAAAACCCGCTTGATCTGGCTGGCGAATCCGTCCCACTGCCACTCGCCCCAAAAATCGTCCACCCAGAGCACGCCGCCGTTGAGCAGGTATTTCCGCAGGATGGGCACTTCGTCGTCGCGCAGGAGCAAGGCGCCCGGCTCGACCGTGTAAATCCACGGGTAGTTGAACAGGTCCGGGTCCGTGAGCCGGATCGTGCGGCCATCCGGGTCCACCTTCAGGGAAGTCACCTGCTGCAAGCGGTAGGAGAGGTTCAGGTCGCTGTCTGGGAAGTCGGTGATCCAACTGCCCGCGCTGGGCGAACCGTAGGGATCGCGGTCGCGGATGATGCGCACGAAGGTGAACACGTCCTTCTCAAAGCCCGGCGTGTTGGTCCACTCCGGCGTGCCGGTGCTGTGTGAGGCGATCTCCCGCGCGGTGCGCACCTTGGTCTCGTCCACCCAGTCACCGCCTTCGGTGCGGATCATGTTCCCGTTTCGGCCCCGCCCGCCCCAGTACTGCGCCGTGACCACGCCGGCGGCGAGCACGACCAACCCTCCGAGCAGTAGTATTTTTGGCGACGCTTTCATGAGCCGGATCGGGTCTTTTCGCTAGGTACCGGTGCGCGGTCCCGCGCCGGAATCGCGTTCGATTTCGAGCAGCAGGCGCAAGGCTTCGCGATAGCGCGGCGCTTCCTCGAGCGCCTGCAGGACCTGCCGCCGGGCCTCCGGATCACCGGTTCGATACAACAGTCTTGCCAGCCGAAAATGCGCCTCCGCCGGGTCCGCCGGATCGAGCAGCAGCAACGCCCGGCAGGCCGCAATCGCCGCCGGCAGGCCGCCAGCCGCTTCGCTGGCCTGGGCCAGATGGCGATACGGCGCCGGCACCAGCGGATCCACGGCCAGGTGGCGTTGCGCGTTCCGGATGACCACCGGCCAATCCCGCGTGGCGGTCGCCAGTTCCACCAGGCGGTCGTAGGCGTCCGTGGCTTCATCGTCGCGCTCGGCCAACTGCGCCAGGACACGGCGCTCCGCGTTGGTATCGCTCAGGGTCCGATCCACCGCTGCCAACGGCCGGTACGCGCTGTCCGATCCGGTGGAGTCCGGATACAACGCGACCAGCCGCTCCAACACGTCCCGGGCGTCCGACCACTTTCTGTCCTCCATCAAACGCTGGGCCAGGCGCGTCATCACCCAGTAATTCGTCGGATGGCCTTTGGCCCAGGCGTCCCAGGCCGCGTCGTCGGTCACCGTGGAGAGCGCGGAAGCGGGGTTCCGGGACGCGGGACCGCGCGCCGGACGTGCCGCCGCGGCGAGCTTGAGGAAGTCGGGCTTTTCCCAGTCCAGGCCGGGGGCGAGCTGCCCGGCTCGTTGCCGGGCATACGCGGTGAAGTCCTTTTCCAAGTTCGCCAGAGGTTCCGTGTGCCGCGCGATCGCCGCGTTGATCTCCGCGCCGGCGCCCAAGTCGAGCAGGATGGCTTTCAGCGAATCCAAGCCGAACCGCCGCACCAGGAACTCGACGACGAGCGAGGATTCGTAGTAGGCGAATTGGAGGTCCACGTCCGACGCGGGCGAGAGGAACGCAGCGCTGAGTTGGGCCACAGGCGTCAATTGGCCGCCCAGAATCATCTCGCGGTAGCGCGGGTTGAGATGCTGCCCCCAGGCCGGGTTGGCCTGCCCTTCTTCATAGACGGAAATGCCCTCGCTCAGCCAGCGCGGCATTTTGTTGCGCGTCAGTTGCAGGGTCACGACGTGACCGAACTCGTGCCAGAGCACGGCCTGCCAGTTGACCGGGTGGCCGGGGTGCGCGGCCGGGCTGTTGGCGGTGATCACGCGGCCGAAGCAGACGCCGAGGTAGCCGGGATTGCCGGGCATGCCGAACGTGCGCACGGCGAAATCCTTCTGCTCCGGGAACACCTCGACGATGGTGGGCCGCCGCACCTCGAGGCCGTATTTCGCGCACAAGTTGCTCCGCGCCTGCCCCAGCAACTCCAGCACCCGGGGGCCGTACACGGCGGCTTCGCGGCGGTCCAGGCGCAGCACGAAGTCCCGGTTCGTGAGCGTGGCGAACTGCCGCATGGTGTCGTGCAGCGTGGCAAGGTTGTACGCCGCCACGTCGTAGCCATCTTGCTTCTGCACCGCCTCGGCCAGCCGCCAGCCCTCGGATTCCTCCCCGAGGCGGAGCAAGTCCTGCGCGAGTTGCGCCTTGGCCGGGAGATAATCCTGGTCGAACTGCAACGCATGGCGCTGGTGCGCGGCGCCTTCCGCGAAGCGGTATTTCTGGGAGAGCTTGAGGCCGATCAGGTAGTCCACGCGCGGATTGGCCGGCCAGAACTTCAGCGCCGTTTGCCGCGCCGCTGGTTCCGCCGGCGGCTGGTTCCGCAACTCCGCCAGCACCGCGCGATAGGCCCACGCGTCCGGATGCCAGGGATTGACCGCCTGGACCCGGTCCAGAAACTTCTCCGCCCCGCCGTAGTCCTCCGCGTCGATGGCATGGTCCGCCAGCAGGAGCAGGCTGCCGACGTGGTTGCTGTTGCGGGCCAGGGTGGCCTCCAGCGCCGACGACGCCAAGGCCGGGTCGCTGGGCGCGTAGGCCCGCGCCAAGCCGAAGTGGAGGTCGGGATCATCCGGCAATTGCTTCAGGCCCGCGCCAAAGGTCTCCGCGGCGAGCGCGAAATCGTGTTTGTCCAGCGCCAACCCGCCGCTCGCCAGATAGGCCTCGCGCCGCCGGGGATCCGCCCGCTGGGCCGCGTTGAAGAGCGTGGTGAGAATCCGCTTTGGATCCCCGCCTTTCACCAGGGCCGCCTGCCCGAACGCGACCAGGTCCGCTGCCTCGCGGTAGGCCCGGGGCCGCAACGCCACCAGTTGGATGATCTCCTCCACCATTTGGGCGGCGGCGTTCGTCTGGCCGTTGCAGAGGAACACCTCGCGCGCCGTCCAGCGCAGCGGCAGATTCCGGTAGTTCTGCGTCAGCGCATTGGTCATCGCCGCCAACGCTTCCGGATACCGGCCCAGCGCCAACAGACTGTTCGCCAGCAGCGGCGCCCACTCCTCCAAATCCTCCCCGTCGTGAATCGCGCTTTGTGCCCGGGCCACCGCGCCGGTGTATTGGCCCGCAAGAAACTGTTGTCGCGCCTCCGTCAAGTCCGCGCCCGCCGCCGCGCCGCCCAAGCCCAGGGAGAACGCCAGCACCCGGAGCAGCGGAAACCGCCGCGCGACGCCCACGCCGGGACTGGTGGGCGATGGACCGTGGCGAAACATAGGCCACTGTAGGCCAGCCCCGGCGGTGGCTCAAGCGTTACGCCGGGTGAGCGCCGGTTGGGCGCCCGCGCTCCGGTGGGTTCAGGCAGGACGTTTCATCGGTCGCGTCCCGCGGGACCTTCAGTCTCCGGCACGCCCGGCACGGCGAAGTAGCCGGCGAAAAAATCCGCCAGCGGGCCGGGATAGACCGCCCGTTTCAGTTTTGACCAAGTGCGCTGGTCGCCGACGCTGTAGTAAAGATATGTCCGCCCGCCCAACTCGACGATGTCCGGATCGGAGGCGTTGATCCCGTCGTTCGGGCCGGGCGTGAGGACCGGGTTGGCGCCGCTTAATTCCCACGACTTGAGGTCGCGGGAGCGGGCCAGATAAGTCTCGAAGAACCAGCGCGGTGTGCGTTGTTCCAAGTACAGCAGATAGTACCAGCCATCCGCATAGCGCAGGCATGGGCAGGCGGTGTACCGGTCCTTCCCGAAAAATGTGTCGGGCACCTTGGTCCAGTCGTTCAGGTTCGTCGCGGTGGCGAACTTGATCGTGAAGGCTGGGAACCGTGGATCGTCCGATTCGTAGGCCATCACGAAACCGTGTTCGCCGCGGCACACGGAGCTGTTGAACAGGTGTTCCTTTTCCTGCGACACGACGACTTTGTGCGTCCAGTCCCGGAGGTTCTTCGATGCAAAAAGCGTCACGTCGTTCCAACCGTCCGGTGCGGAGCGTGAGGCGAAGGCGTAGAACGTGCCGTCGTGTACCAGCGCCGAGGCCAAGCCGTAGCCTTCGGCGAAGCGCGCCAACGGACGGCCGGTTTTCACGTCCTCGAGGGTCAGGAAATAGTCTGTCGGTTTGCCGCCGCTGGCGGGCCGGTGGCATTTCATCAGCGCCAACCGGTCCTGCCAGACCACCGGCCCGGCTTCGCAGATGTCACCGAGGTCCGGCTGATCCACGCGCAAGTCCGCCCGCAGCGGAGCCGGCGGTGTGGGCGGCAGGAGCGTCTGAAAGACCTCCGCCGGCCATTGGCCGAGCCGGAGCATCCCTTTGGGCACGGCTTGCTGGAACTGCACGTACGCCTTCACGTCCCCCTTCGTCGTGTAACGGACTTCTCCCTGGCCGGCGCCGAAAATTTTGCAGCCCATCAACGTGCAATCTTCGAGATCGACGTGCAGCAGTTTGCCCTCGATGGTGCTGAAGATGACGCCGGTGCTGGGCTTGCCTTGCGGCTGGGAGAAGTTGAGGCTCACCAGCCGGCAGTTCTTCAACTGGACGCGCGTGTAGCCGGCGTAACCGGGATTGCCTGCCTGCAAGGCGTTGTCCGGACCGACGAGCGTGGAGTCCTCGAACACCACATCCGGCCGCGCCGGCGGTGCCGGATGTTCGGCGCGCACGTAAGCGCCGGCGGCGTCGCCCCACCAGTCGAGACACCAGAGTTGGCAGCGGCGAAAAACGCTCGGCTCGTCGGGACGCGAGAGGATGTTCGCCGCGCCGCCACCGAACGCGCGCCCCGCGCTGAAGCAGTCCTCCACGACCACGGTGAACGGCTCGGCCTTGTCCACCAAGTCGAAGAACAAACCGCCATCACCACCGGTGACATACAGGCGGCGGATAGCCCACCGGTCCCAGCCGATGGCCGAGAAGGTTTCCTGCGTGTGTTCCTTCGACCAGCCCTGCTTGTAGGCGCGGATCGGCCCCCACCAGTCGTAGCTCTTGAAGCCCTTCTCCGGGTCGCCGGAATCAACCACCACCCAGCCGCGGGTGCCGGACCCCAGCGCGCCGTTCCAGTCGCCGATGAGTTCGTTGTAAGCGCTGGCCGCGCCCTTATGGGCGGGGAACAGGTTGGCCTCCATGTAGGTGTCCGGGCGCACAACGATGCGGTGTCCGCCTCGATCATCCGGCACGGCGCTGAGCGCGGCTTGGATCGTGCGGAACGCCTTGGCCCACGACGAGCCGTCCGAGTTGTCGCCCAGCTTGGAGACGTACAACGCGGGGCCGCGTTGATGGGGATCGCCGGCGCGCGACGCATCTGGCCTTGCCGCGCCAGCGAGGGCGCAGAGAGTGGTGAGCAACGCAACCCGCGACAGCTTTCGTTTCATGGCGCGCATCCAGCAGGACGCCGGAGGAATTTCGCAGGCGGATACGCCCGCGCTACCGCAATACCTTGACCGCCTCGCCCGCCCAGTTTACCAGCGGGTTCGGGTAGATGCCGATGAAGAGCATGCCGGCGATGCAGCCGAAAAGCGCGAGTTTGATGGACGGTGACACCGGGATCGCGGACAGGTCGGCGGCGTCTTTGGACCAATAGATTGAGCGGACGATTCCGAAGTAGTAATAGAGTGAGATCACCACCCCGGCCAACGCCACGAAGGCCAGGCAGTAATACCCGGAATTGCGTGCGCCCGCCTCGACGACGGATTTGAGCAGGAGGAATTTTCCGAAGAAACCGGCCAGCGGCGGGATGCCCGCCAGCGAAACCATCGCGAGCGTCATCGTTCCCGCCAGCAGTGGCGAGCGTTGGTGCAGGCCGGCGAGCTCGGCCACGTCGGCGCTTTCGACCTGGCGCATCACCAGGCAGATGACGGTGAACGCGGCCAGCACGGTGAACAGGTAGCCGCTCAGGTAATAAAGCACCGCCGATTGGCCCGCCGCGCTGAGAGCCGAGATGCCGAGCAGCAGGTAGCCCGCGTGCGAAATGCTCGAATAGCCCAGCAGGCGCTTGACGTTGCGCTGCGGAATCGCGCAGAGATTGCCGTAAAGGATTGTCGCGCCGGCCAGCACCATGAGCAGCGCGACCCAGTGCTTCGTCACTTCGGGTACGGCGGAGAAGAGCACGCGCAGCAGCAGCACGAAACCCGCGGCCTTCGAGCCGACGGCGAGGAAGGCCGTCGTGGGCGAAGGCGCGCCTTGATAGACATCCGGCGCCCAGATTTGGAAGGGCACCATCGAGATCTTGAAGCCCAGCCCGACCAGTACCAGCAGCAGACCGAACAGGAAGATCTTGTTTTGCGCGAATTGCGGCAGCGTCGCGGCCAGCTTGTCGAAGCTCAGCGTGCCGCTGGTGCCGAAGACGAGCGCGATGCCGAAGATCATGAACGCCGACGACAACGCGCCGATGATGAGGTACTTGATGCCCGCTTCCAGCGACGGCAGCCGCGCCCGCAGGAAGCTGGTCAGCACGTAGAAAGTGACGGTGATCAGCTCCAGCGAGACGAAGAACGTGCTGAAATCGTTGGCCGACGCGGCGAACATCATGCCCGTCATCGCGAACAGGATGAGCGCGTAATACTCGGCGATGCCGGCCTCGATGCGGTCGGCAAACTCGACGGACATCAGCATGACGATGAGCGTGGCGACGAGGAAAAAGCGCTTGAAGAACAGCGCCAGCGGATCCAGCACGTACATGCCGCCGAAGGCGTATTGCGTGCCGATGGTGCCAACACTGAACTGAACCAGACTGTAAATCAGCAGCACGCCAATGCCCGCGGCGGCGGCGTAACCGAGTTTACGTTTCTCGGATGGCGGCAGCCACAAATCAACCAGCAGGATCAACAGACCCAGCAGGAGGGCGCAGAGTTCATGACTGAGGAGGAAGAGGTTCATCAATTGGCGGTTGGCGATTGACGATTGACGATTGCGCTCGCGTCGCGGTCGGTTTCGTAGCGCAGATTTCCCATCTGCTGGATCGCAGAATTGTATTCTGCGGGCCGTCCACTGGTCTCCGGCGTCGCGGCTTGTCGTGGGGCCAGATGATCGGAAATCGGCTCTACGGCAGGTTCGGAAACCCGCGCCACGGTTCCGGGCGCGGCTGCCCTCGCGGTCGCCATCGCCACGATCGGTTCGGCCGCCGGCGTGATCTTGTCGGTCAGCAGCCGCGGGAAGCAGCCGAAGAGGAACAGGCTGGCGAGCAGCAGGACGAAGGGGACTTTGCGCCACGGATTGGCGTCGGCGACGGCGGCCCATTTCTCCTGCGGCGGGCCGTGAAAGACGGCGCGGGCGGCACGGAGCATATAGACCGCACCGATGATCAACGCGCCCCAGGCGGCGACCACCACGAACCAGTTCATTGCGCCGGCCCCGTGGAGGAATCCGCTCTTCCACGCGCCGAAGAAGATCATGAATTCGCCGACGAAGTTCGCGAAGCCGGGCAACCCACAGCCGGCGAACATCGCCATCACCATCGCCGCGCCGATGAAGGGCAGTTGCCGCAGCAGACCGCCGAGGCGCGACATCTCCAGCGTGCCGGTCTGCTGGTAAAGGTAGCCGCTCAGGCCAAACGTCAGCGCCGCGAGCAGGCCGTGGGCGATCATCACCACGACCGCGCCGGTGATGCCGACGAGGCTCAGGCTGGCGATGCCCAAGAAGACGAAGCCCATGTGCGCCACGCTCGAATTGCCGATGAGGAGGTTGAGGTTCTTCTGGCGCATCGCCACGAGGCCGACGTAGAGGATGTTGCCTAGGCAGAGCCAGGCGAGCACGTGCATCCAGCTTTGCGCGGCCTGCGGCATGAGTGGCAGCGCGATGCGGATCAGGCCGTAGAGGCCGAATTTCTTCAGCACGCCGGCGTGGAGCATCGCGGTGGGTGCCGGCGCGGAGCCGTAGCCGAGCGGAGCCCAGGTGTGGAATGGCCAAAGCGAAACCAGGATTCCAAAGCCGAACAGCAGCAGCGGGAAGATGAAATGCTGCGAAGTCAGCGACATCGGGTTTTGCCGGATGTACTCCGTGAGCTTCGGGATGTCGAAAGTGTTCGCGCCGGATTGGAGATAAAGCGCGATGAGGCCGAGGAGCGCCAGCAGCGCGCCGATGCTGAGGTAGAGCGTGATCTGGAAGGTGGCGTAGTTGCGGTTCTCACCGCGGCCCCAGACGCCGATCATGATGAACGTCGGCACCAGCGCCAGTTCGTGGAAGAAGTAGAAGAAGAACAGGTCGAGCGACGCAAACGCCCCGAGGATGCCGCCCGTCATGACGAGCAGCAGGATGTAAAACTCCTTCTCGCGTTCCTTGATTTCCCACGAAACGCACGCCGCCGCGAACGCGACGATTGCGCCCATGAGGATCAGGCCGACGTTGAGGCCGTCCACGCCGACGTGATAGCTGATCCCGAGGGAGGGCACCCAAGGGACGACTTGCTCAAACCGGTAGCCAGTCGCGCTCACCGCCGCGCCGCCGAACTGGAGGAACATCGCGGCGGCAAAAAGGAGGCTCAGGCCGGTGGCCCCAATGGCGACGACACGCGCCACAAAGCGGTAGTTGCGCGGCACAAACGCCAGCACAAGGGCGGCGAGAAGCGGCCAGCCAAGGATGTAGGTCAAGAGCGACATATCACTTTAATCGCTTTTCGAGCGAAGCCATCAAGAGGATATTCGCTCCAGTTGAATGGAGCACAAACGCTGCGACTTCGTCAGTGATTTGAATCGGCTGCACGCCCTGGCCATGTCCGCTCAATTTGTTCCTGATCGTTGCGACATTCTCAAGGACAGAACGAAGTCCGGAGAGAGAAGAGCTCACGAAAGCGGGAAACAGACCGTTTTTTTCGCACGCTGTCAGCAGTGCTTTCGCAGTGTCGTTTTGACTGTACGGCCAGCGCCGCTTGTGACAAATCGCCTTCATCGTGCTTTCGAATGCCTTCAGGCATTCGTTGATGGATTCTCCAAGTCGCCCGTGCCGGTAATGCTCGTGCGCCTTAAGAAACTCTTGATTCGCTCCAGAAAGGTGTGGCTCGCCAAGAAGCGCCATTGTCGGAGTCACTACTTGGTTATGTAAGAACGCCGAGTCGATCCGAATCATCCGACCCTCTCGAAACTCGTAGCCAACTGTGTGTTCTTGGAAGCGACGGTTGAGCTCTTCAACTGCATGGCGAATATGATTCCTTCCGTCGAAATTGACATAACTGTCAGCCACGACGACTTCAGTAATACGCGCGAACACCGTCTCGATCACGTCCAGGCATTTCGCAACATCTTGGTGTTGTAGAAAGAAGTCGCAAACATCTTGTTCTGCCGTTTTGGAGCCGCTCGTGAGGTGGAATTCGCCATACTCTTTGCACAAGGCATCGCGCACCCGCAGGAAGAACAACTCGACGCCGGAGATAGCGCCAAGTGACCGGCAAACAGATGGAAACTTGCACAGGAGTTCACGCCAAATATGAAGGACCTGGACCTTCAGTGGCCGCGGCAACGCATCATAACGGTAAGCTTCTGTTTCGTCTGCTTGACCGCGCCGTTGCCGTTTGGAAAAGAGGTCTAGCATCAAGTCGTCCTATTTTCCTAACGCGAAATAAAGCACGACCGCCACGCCCAGCACGAAGAGGAAGGCGTAGGTCTGGAGGTTGCCGGTTTGGACGAGGCGCAGGGCGCGGCCGAACAGCTCGGTCGTGCCGTGCGTGCCTTTCACCACCACGCCGGCGATGATCCAGCGGTCCCACCAGTCGGCAATCGCGGCGATCATGTCCTGGAACCGGATGACGGTGGCTTCGTAAAACTCGTCGAGGTAAAAGCGGTTGCGCATGGCGGTGGCCAAGGCGCCGAGTTTTTCCGGCAGCGGATCGGTTGTCGCCCTTGCGTAGAGCGCGTAGGCCAGGAAAAAGCCGATGAGCACCGCCGCCAGGCCACCGAACGCGGCCGCGGGCGCCTGCACGAACGGAGCGAAGATTTCCTGGTACCACGCGACGGCGTGGCCGGCTTCCTCGGTGACGTACATCGAGCCGACGAGCTTCTCGACACCCCAGAAACCAGCGAAGAGGGACGGCACGGCGAGGATGCGCAGCGGCCAAGCCATCACGCCCGGCGATTCGTGCGCGTGGCGGGCGGCGTCGGATTTGGCGGGGCCGTGAAAGGCCACGAGAACAAGGCGGAACATGTAGAAGGTCGTGAGCGCGGCGACGACGACGCCCAATCCGAACAATACCGGCCCATCGTTCTGCGCGGCGGCGATGATGGCGTCTTTTGAATAAAACCCGCTGAACGGCGGCACGCCGCACAGCGCGAGCGTGGCGACGAGGAAGGTCCAGTAGGTCACCGGCATTTTGGTGCGCAGTCCGCCCATCTTCCAAATGTCTTGTTCGTGGTGGAGGCCGAGGATGACCGAGCCGGCGCCGAGGAAGAGCAGGGCTTTGAAGCACGCGTGGGTGGCCAAGTGAAACATCGCCGGAGCCGGGTTGCCGCCCGCGCCGGCGACGCCGACGGCCATGACCATGTAGCCGAGTTGCGAGAGCGTCGAGTAGGCAAGGATGCGCTTGATGTCGTTTTGCTGGATGGCGATGACGGCGGCCAGCAGCGCGGTCACACCACCGATCACGGCGATGACATGCAGCGCCGGGGCGTTGAGCAGGAAGAAAACGCGGCAGAGCATATACACGCCGGCGGCGACCATCGTCGCGGCGTGAATCAGCGCGCTGACCGGCGTGGGACCTTCCATCGCGTCGGGCAGCCAGACGTGCAGCGGAAATTGCGCGGACTTGCCGACGGCGCCGCAGAAGATCAGCAGGCCGGCGGCGGTGGCCATCGCGCCGAGGGCCTGGGGATCGGCGGCCAGTTTGTCCTGGAGCACGGCGAAGTCCAGCGAGCCGAGCGTGGCCCAGACAACCAAGATGCCGAGCATGAAGCCGAAGTCGCCGAGGCGGTTGGTAAGGAAGGCCTTTTTCGCCGCGTCGGCGGCGGAGGGTTTCTCAAACCAAAAACCGATGAGCAGGTAACTCGACAGGCCGACGAGTTCCCAGAAGATGAAGAGCTGGATGAAATTCGTCGAGAGCACGATGCCGAGCATCGAGAAGGTGAACAGGCTCAAGCCGGCGAAATAGCGCGGGTAACCGCGGTCGTCCTCCATGTAGCCGTGGGAGTAGATGTGGATGGCACTGGCGACGCCGGTGACGACCAGCAACATCAGCAGGCTCAGCGGATCGAGGCGCAGGCCGAAGCCCACCCGGAGGTCGCCCACCGAGAGCCAGTTGGCGAGCAGTTCCTTCGGCTCCGGATGGAAGCCGTTGAGCTTGATGAACAGGACGCTGAGGACGAAACCGGCCACGACGGCGCCGATGGAGAGCCGGGCGCTGACGACGCGGTTCTTGAGTGTGAACAGCGTGATCACGCCCGCCGCCAGGAGCGGCAGGAACAAAATCAACCAAGGCAGCACTTCGAGTTTCATCCGGTTGTTCTTAGCGCCAAGGCGCCAAGGCGCGGAGCCGCAAGGCCAAGAATTCCCTGCGCCTTGGCGACTTCGCGTCTTTGCGTTGAAAGCGGGTTCGGTCCATCGTCAGAGCTTCAGGGAGGTGAGGTCCTCAACGTGCGCCGTCTGGCGTTTGCGGTAGAGGGCGACGATGAGCGCCAAACCGACGGCCACTTCCGCCGCGGCGACGGTGATGATGAAGAACACCATGATCTGGCCGTCGAGATTGCCGTTGAACCGCGAGAAGGCGACCAGAGCGAGGTTGGCCGCGTTGAGCATCAACTCGAGCGACATGTAGATGATGAGCAGGTTGCGGCGCGTGATCACGCCGAACAGGCCCAGCGCGAAGAGGAGGGCGCTGACGACGAGGTAGTGTTCGAGGCCGACCGGCGTCATTTCAGTTCCTTCTTGCTCAGCAGAATCACGCCCACCATCGCCACGAGGAGCAGGACGGAGACGATTTCAAAGGGCAGTAGGTAATTCGTGAACAGCAGCTTGCCCAAGGCGGCCGTGGAGCCTTCGGCGCCGGAGGCGGGCAGGTTCGCGCTGAGCCGCGCCTGGATCAACGAACGGAGGAAGAGCGCGAGGATGGCGCCGACGCACACGACGCCAGCGACCAGGCTGAACCGCTTGATTTTCCGCAGCTCCTCCTCCTTGAGATTCAGCAGCATGATGACGAAGAGGAACAGGACCATCACCGCGCCGGCATAAACAAGGATTTGCACCGCCGCGAGGAAGAACGCGTGCAGCAGCACGAACAGGCCGGCCATCGAAACAATTGTCAGCACCAGAAACATCGCGCTGGTGACCGGATTGCGGCTGAACGGATTGGCGACGACCAGCAGGGCGCAGAGCACAGTCAGCGCGGCGAAGGCGTAGAAGAGGAGGGTTTCCATGCTTAGCAATCCCTTCTGCCCAAGTCCGAAGTTCGAAGTCTGAAGTCCGAAAGAAGTCGGAAATCCGAACACTGAAATGGACCCGGTGCCGCAGTCCGCTCGAAACTGCCTCGGATTTCGGGCTCCGGATTTCGTTCGGGCCTCGGGTTTCGGATTTCGGATTTCATCACGGTTTCACCGGAAACACGTCCTGTTGCGCCGCCTCTTCGGCCTTGTGCTTCCATTTCTGGATCCGGTCCTGATGCACGCCGCCGAGCGCGAGCAACTTCTCCTTGTCGTAGATCATCTCGTTGCGGCTGGCGCCGGTGAGCGCGTAATCCTTCATCAGGAAGATCGCCTCCTCGGGGCAGACCTCCTGGCAGAAGCCGCAGAAGATGCAGCGGAGCATGTTGATCTCGAATTCGCGCGGCATCTTCTCGGCGTTCGCGCGGTCAGCGGTGCCGTTCGGTCCGGGCGGTGTGATCTTGATGGCCTTGGGCGGACAGACGAATTCGCACAGTTGGCAGGACACGCACTTGGTGTGGCCGTCCTGGTCGCGGACGAGGTAGGGCGCGCCGCGGTAACCTTCGGGCACGACCCACTTCTCCTCCGGATACTGCATCGTCACCTTCTTCTTGAAGAAATGACGGAGCGTCACCTTGAACCCGCCCCAGATGGCGGGCAGGTAAAGGCGTTCGGCCAGGCTAAGCGGTGGGCGTTTGACGATCATTCGTGCGTCATGACGAATTACGGTGCGCGTGAATTACGGGTGGCTGTCCAGCCGTATCGCTCGCAGACGTATCCAGCCAAATCTCGATCTTCATCCGCAGCTTCAAAGCGATGCGCTTCAAACCGTGAGCCTGGGCCAATCGTTCAGCGTAACGAGCTTCGACCTTGGAGCGGACTGCATTCCGCTCCGTGCGCCAATTCCGAGGTGGGACAATGGGTTTCATTCGCGTTCTCCACTCAACTTCGCACCCACAGGACGAATGCCGTGACGACGATGTTCGCCAGGGCCAGCGGGATGAACCGCTGCCAGCTCAGCTTCATCAACTGGTCGTAGCGGAACCGCGGCCACATCCACCGCACCCAGATAAACATCACCAGGAAACAGAACAGTTTCGCCAGGAAAATACCGATCTGCACGAGGCCGGCCCACAGCGCCGTGGCCGGTTGGTCCAGACCGAAGATCGGCAGCGTCCACCCGCCAAAGAACAGCGTCACCATCATCGCGGAGGCGAGAATCATGTTGGCATATTCGCCCATGAAAAAGAGCGCGAACTTGATGGAACTGTATTCGACGTTGTAGCCGCCGGCCAGTTCCTGCTCCGCCTCGGGGAGGTCGAACGGTGTGCGGTTGGTCTCGGCAAACGCCGCGGCGAGGAAGATCGCGAACGCCAGGGGCTGCTTGAACACCAGCCAGTTCAGGAACCCCCCGGACTGGTAGTGGATGACCTGGCTCAGGTTCAGGCTGCCGACGAGCAGAAACAGCGGAATCACCGACAGGCCCATGGCGATTTCGTAGGAAATCATCTGCGCGCTCGACCGGATGCCGCCGAGGAAGGGATACTTGGAGTTCGCCGCGTAGCCCGCCAGCACGATGCCATACACGCCCAACGACACGATGCCGAACGTGTAGAGGATGCCCACGTTCAGGTCGGCGATGACCATCGGCTGGTTGCCGATCCGAGAGCCGAACGGGATCACCGCCAGGTTCATCAAGCCCGGCAACATGACGATCGCCGGGGCCAGCACGTAAAACACCTTCCGCACATGAGCCGGAGTGAAATCTTCCTTGAAGAAGGCTTTAACCGCGTCCGCCGCGGGCTGGAGCAGTCCAAACGGGCCGGCGCGGTTCGGGCCGATGCGGTCTTGGATGAACGCGCAGACCTTGCGTTCGACCAGCACGACGTAGGCGACCATGAACATCAGCACCGCAAACGCCGCGACGACTTTGATCGCGCTGAAGAGCACGAACTGCCATGCCGGACTGAGGTTGTTGAGCCAGTGCATCATCGCTCAAATCTTTACGGTCACGCCTGCGTCACCGAGGCCGGCCCACGTCAGGCTATTGAACTCCGGCACTTCCTTCGCCATCTGGTTGAACAGGCCCTCGATGGTCGCGAAGCCGTTATGACCGGTGACGCCGTGAACCAGTTCGTGGAGGAATTCCCACTCGGGTCGGGCGTCGCCAGGCGGCTCGACGGCTTTCATGAATTTCTGCACGCGACCCTTGGTGTTGGTGAACGTGCCGCGCTTTTCGGCGTGAGCGCAGCCGGGCAGAAGGTAGTGCGCCGCCTTCGTCGTCTCGTTCGGCAGGAGGTCGCTGACGATGAGCGTCTCCAACTTCGCGAGGTCGGCGGCGCTGATGCCGTGCTTCGTCACGTCTTCGCCGAAGACGATCAGCGTCTTGATCTTGCCGGACTGAATCCCGCGCGCGATCTCCGGCAGCTTGATCCCCATCTCGGTAAAGCAGATGCCCGTGAGCCGCGCGCCGTTGGTGTTCGGGTTCTTGTCCGCGCTGACAAGCAGCTTGTCGCCGTCGCCGAAGCGGGGAATGGAGTCGGTGGTCGCACCCAGCTTCTTCGCGAGCTGCTTGAGCAGGAACAACTCCTCGTTCGTCTGCCGGGCTGACGCGACGATCGCCGCCGAGCCGGGCACAGCCGCGTTCAGCTTCTCCGAGATTTCCTTCAGCACCGCGCTCCAGCTTCGGACTTCGGACTTCGGACTTCGGACCTCTTTGAGTCGGTCTTCCCGGTCAATCCACCGGTAGTTCAACCGGCCCGCGTCGCACATCCAGCAGCCGTTGACGGCGTCGTTCTGGCGCGGGGTATAGCGGTAGATCTTCTCCTCGCGCGAGCCGATGAGGACGTTGCACCCGGTGCCGCAACTGGTGCAGAGGCTCTTGGTCTCCTTGAGGAACCAGACGCGCATCTGGAACCGGAAATCCTTCGAGGTGAGCGCGCCCACCGGGCAGATGTCCACCGTGTTCAGCGTGTAATTGTTGTCGAACTGGCTCCACGGATACTTCGTGAGCGTGTTGTAGCTGCCGCGATTGACGATCCCCAACGCGTCGTCGCCGGCAATGTCGCGCGTGAACCGGATGCAGCGGGTGCATAGGATGCACCGCTCGTCGTCCAGCACGATGCGTGGGCCGAGATCGACCTTCTTCGGCTTGTGGACCTTGGGTTCGACGAACCGGCTCTGGGCGGCGCCGTAATCCACCGAGTATTCCTGGAGCTTGCACTCGCCGGCCTGGTCGCAGATCGGGCAATCGAGCGGGTGGTTGATCAACAGGAATTCGAGCACGCCCTCCCGCATGGCCTTCACGCCGGGCGTGTTCGTGTAAATCTCCATGTTCGGCGACACCGGCGTGGCACAGGCAATGGCCGGGCGCGGCGACTTGTTGATCTTGGGCGAGCCGTCCGGATTGAGCACCGGCTTGCGGTCCGGGCCAAGAGCCGGCGTGCCGAACTCGACCAGGCACATGCGGCAGTTGCCGGCAACCGGCAGCTTCGGGTGATAGCAATAATGCGGCACCGTCACGCCCGCCGCCTCGCAGGCCTGGAGCATGGTGGTCGGCGCCGGCTTGCCCTGCCAATCGGGCGAGAGCTTGGGCACGACGACGGCCTTGCCGTCCACCTTGACGGCGAGCGTCTCGACCGCCGGAGCGGCGGGCTTGGTTTCAGTTGGGGCCGTGGCTGACATTCCCGGTTAACGCCAAGACGCCAAGGCGCCAAGGCGCAAGTTGAAACGCCTTTTGCGTCTTGGCGCCTTGGCGTCTTGGCGTTGAAGAAGATTGCCGTTCACATCAATGCTGTGCTGCCGCCGCGATGTTCACTCGGGAAGCTTGCCCCGGACTTTTCGCCGCCGTCTCCCGGCGTTTTTCGTCCGCCTGGCCACGAGCGATGAACTCATCTTTGAACTTCGCCACGAAGCTCTGCACCGGCCAGGAGCAGGCCTCGCCGAAGGCGCAAATCGTCCGGCCGCCCGGGATGTTGTCAGCGATCTTCGCCAGGTATTCGGCGTCCTGCGCGCGACCCTCACCGTGGGTCAAGCGGCGAAGCGCCTTGGCCATCCAAAGCGACCCTTCACGGCAGGGCGTGCATTGGCCGCAGCTTTCGTGCGCGTAGAACTCAGCGAGGTTCGCCAGCGCCGCCACGATGTCCGTCGTGTCGTCCATCACGATGATGGCACCCGAGCCGGACATGCTGCCCGCGGCAATCAGCGTATCAAAGTCGTATGGCAAATCCAGCAAGTCCTTTTCAATGATCGTCTCCTTGCCGTCGGGTCCCTTTTTCTTGAGTTTGAATTTCTCGCCGGCTTTGAAGACCTTCGCCGACGAGCCGCCGGGAATAATCGCCTTCAATTTCCGCCCGTCGCGCAACCCGCCGCCGAAGGCGGGATCCGAGATCAACTCGCCGATCGTCACCTTGCCGACCTCGACCTCGTAATAACCGGGCCGCTTGACGTGGCCGCTGAGGCTGACGATGCGCGTGCCGGTGTTGTTCGGTGTGCCGAGTTTGGCGTAGGCCGCCCCGCCGATCGCCACGATGTGCTTCACGGCCGCGAGCGTCTCGACGTTGTTGACGATGGTGGGGCACTGGTAAAGGCCGAGCACGGCCGGGAAATACGGCGGCTTGATGCGCGGATAGGCGCGGCGGCCTTCGAGCGACTCGATCAGGCCGGTTTCCTCGCCGCAGATGTAGGCGCCGGCGCCGCGATGCACGTAAATCTCCAAGTCGTAACCGGTGCCCAGGATGTTCTTGCCGAGGAAATTTTCCGCCCTGGCTTCGGCGAGACAACGATTGAGCAGGCGCGCACCGTCGGGCATCTCGCCGCGGATGTAGAGGTAGGCCAAGTGGACGTTGTTCGCCCAGCAGGCGAGGATCATCCCCTCCAGCAACTGGTGCGGATCCTTGTAGATGATCTGGCGGTCCTTGAACGTGCCCGGCTCGGACTCGTCGGCGTTGCAGATCAGGTAAACCGGCTTGCCGCTCTTGTGGTCCACGAACGACCACTTCAGCCCGCACGAGAAGCCGGCGCCGCCGCGCCCGCGCAGACCTGAAAGCATGACTTCCTGACGGATTTGTTCCGGGCCGCTCAGGGTCTTGCCGTCGGGCGTGGTCTTGGGTTGGAGCGCCAGGGCCTGCTTGAGCATCGCGTAGCCGCCGTGCCGCAAATAGCAGTCCAGGTCTGGCGTGTACCCGGGCTGGTCGATGTGCTGGAGGATGAGGCGGTGCTCTTGGGGCATTTTCGATTTACGATTTACTTCCGAGCCCGGTTTGGCGGCTTGACGGACGGGGCGAAAAGCTTACGCTGGCCGTGCTCCGACTGCCCGATGGTGTAACGGTAGCACAGAGCCCTTTGGAGGCTATTGTCCTGGTTCGAATCCAGGTCGGACAGCCATTTTTCCTTCTTGCGGCGTCCGGCCTGACCGGCGAAGGCCGTCGGCTCTCCGGCGAGCGATGACGCCAGGGCACCCGCACCGACCGAAGACAGAAATTCTCGACGAGTCGCCATCATGTTCTCTCACTTCAGATTACAAAGTTTTGAACATAGCCAGAGATATTTCCAACAGGGTTATTCAATTGCGGATCCGGCCGCGCGAGCCTCGCCCAGATCTCTCAATACCTCGAACGGTGGTTCCCAGGCTTTGGGGCCGTGCTCCCGGGTCGTGAAGAAGTTGAAGAGGTAGATGCCGTCGGCCCCTTCGCGTCGGAGGCGGAGTGCTTCTCGCCTGTATTTCTCTGGGGTCAAGCCCTGTTCGAGGCGTCCCCCCTCGGTGCATTCGATCCCTCCGTAGATCGGGACCTCGCGGATCAACTCCTTCCACGGTTTGATCGGGAGATCGTAGTGGGTGAAGAGAAAATCCGAGACCGTGATGAAGTCGATCCAGCCCTTCTTTGCCCAGGTCGCCGTGTCACAGCCGATCGCCCTGGATGTCTCGGGAGAGGGGACCTTCCTCCCGTAATTCGACGGGATTCGCACAGCCAGTACGAGCCTGCGGCCTCGTGATTCGCCAATCCGTTCGAGCATCGATCGCACTCGCTGCACCAGCCCATTGATCTTGGCCACGCGTTCCTCGGTCGTCCCTTCGTTCTCCTTGAAGAGAGTAGGGAAGCGATTGAAATCCAGCTCGATTCCATCGCAGTCGTATCTCGTTACGGCCTCTTCGATCAGCTTGAAGACATAATCACGCACTTCGGCTCGACCGAAGTCGAGCGCACCGCGGGGGAGCCGACACTCGGGATGCTCGGCCCAAAATTTGGTGCGAAGAAAGTCATTTCCATGGGCGTCGTTGACCCGGAACGAGAGCAGAGCCTCCCTCCCCTTCTTCTTCGCCTCGGCGAGCATTACCGCGTAGGGGTCGACCCCGGAGTCGAAAAAGGAGCGGATATTCGCCAACCGCTGCTTCTCGGTGGGCGGCCAGAGGGCTCGCTCCTCGGGCGTTGATTTGGCTCCTCGCATCGTGCCGACCTTGGTCGGATAATACATCACCTGCGCGTTGATACAGACTAGTATCGTATCGACGCGGCTCCTCTCCGCGGTTACCTCGTCAATAAGTGTCTTGAGGTCCTCAACCCTGATCGGCACGGGACCTTTGCTGTTCGCCTTGGTGAACAGGCAAGAATCGCCATCGAAGTTATAGAGTATCCGGCGCACCGGGGCATCGGCGAGCGTGATCGGTTCCGTGATCGCGACCAACGCCGCGAGGATCAAGCCGGGGATCGCCTTCATGGTATCGGTACTCCCGGGTCAGGACGCGCCAAGGCGC
>JAJXZI010000086.1 GCA_021780115.1 bacterium
ACGGCTGGTCCATCCGCCCACACTGCTAATGGGGCTGGGTGGAGTCAATTGAATACCCATGTAAGCTAAAATCTACGAACAAACTAAATAAGCTGTTCAGTCCAAGCACGCTGGCAGCCACGATCGGGACGGTGATGCTGATTAGTTCGGCCTTGGCCATGTCCGGACCGCCCAGTTGCGCCCCCGGCTACGACGGTCCGTATTCGGCATCAACAGTACTCCAACGGTTCTTCACAGGCTGTCAGTTCGCCGGCCAAACATACTACTCAGGGCCAGATGAAAGTAATCCTGCGATTCAGGTGACGTACTGTTGTGACGCAGGCGATTATGGTGCCGGTATCACGGGCTATTACCCAGCCGCGTATGGATGGTGTTGTGTCCCCAGCGGCGGAGGGGGCACCAAGCCGGTACACTGAAGGTCAAGTTCCTGCGGAGAGGGAGTCCGTCCCTCTCTGCAGCGGGACGAGGAACACGCGCCATAGAGCGGGGACCAATTCTCCCAGAATGCCACCGTCGCCGGACGAACAGCGTCCGCCCCTCTATCTGATTGGGGTGCCGGGTCGCGTGGGCGGTGCTTCGACCAAGCTTTTCCACCTGATCCGCCTCCTTCAGCGCGACTATCAGATCACGCTGGTCGCGCCGGACATCGCGGTGCTTAAGGACAAAGAGGTGCGGCGCTGCCTGGAACCATACAGAATTCCTTGCACGTTGCTCAAAGATCTCCCCAAGCAACTGGATGGTGTCGCCCTGGCCATTTGCGACAAGGACTTTTTCGTATCCGGGCGCGCCCGCGAGATCAAGGCGCGCGGCTTAAAGGTCGTCTGGTCCAATGAAATGATGTGGCCGTTTAAGGGCGAGGCCGAGGCAGTCAAAGAGGGCCTGATTGATCGCGTCCTGTTCGTTTCCGAGTTCCAGGCCAAGGTCTTTGAGGAAATGTACCGCGGCGTGCCGAGTTTCCTCACCGGCAACTACGTTGACCCGGACGATTATTGCTGGCGCGAGCGGACTCATCCCACGTTCACCCTCGGCCGGCTCTCCAGGGTGGACCCGGCCAAGTATCCGTTGAACTTTCCGGTCTTCTACGAGGAACTTGGTTTGCTCGACGTGCGCTATCGCATCATGGCTTGGAGTCCGGAGGTGCAGAAGCAGTATCGCTGGCACCAGTTCGGGCCGGAGTGGGAGTTGTTGCCGGCGAACAAGGAGCCGGGTCTCAAGTTCCTCTACAGCCTGGACCTGTTTGTCTATCCGCTGGGCCATCGGGTCAAAGAATCGTGGGGCCGGGCGGTAGTGGAGGCGATGTTGACCGGGGCGGTGCCGCTGGTGCCGGCCGGCCACCAGTTCGAGCGGCTGCTGGTCCACGGCGAGAGCGGGTTTATCTGCGAGGCATACCGTCAGTGGAAAGAGACGGTGCGGGAGTTGTATGAGAACTACCTGTATCGGCAGCAGATCAGCCGGCAAGGGGCGGCCTATGCGCGGGAACAGTTGTGCAACGCGGAGGAGCACCGAAAACTATGGATCGAGGCGTTGAGCTTTTGAACGGAGGCCCGCGAATCACACGAATGGACACGAATAGCCTCGTCGGCATTCGCGGTGATTCGCGTGATCTGTGGTTCCACCGGTCCTCAGTAGTGCGAGGCTCCCGCCGAGCCAAGGCTTTCACCCAGAAACCCAGGGCTCCGCGGGAGCGCCGCCCTACCAGGTTTACGCGAACTCGGGCGAAGACTCCTTTTGGCGCTTCTTGTGCCTTTTTGCGGCGATGACTCCGAAATACTGCTATTGGTCGGTCGCCACGGGTGAGTATGGCGCGCTGATGGAAGTGTGCGTGCGCACGGCGCGGGCCGCCGGCGTGTTCAAGGAGTTCCACGTCCTGACGGATCGTCCGCTCGCTGGCTGCGAATGTTATGATGCCTTCCAATGCGACAAGTCCGATGGCTTGTTCAAGCTCCACTATCTGAAGGCCGGCATGACCCAGCTGAACTTCGCGTATTTCATCTGGCTGGACGCGGACACGGTGTTCCAGCGCAACCCCGTCAATGTGCTGGCGCCGCTGGGTAAGTCGCCGATCCATGTGCCGCTGGAGGTGAACCTGTCGGCGCTGACTGAGGATCGCCACTGGAAGAGCGTTTCCTGTTTGCAACTCCGAGAGTTCCTCCAGCAGGAAGGGTTGGTGCCGCCGGTCTATTCTTCGCGCAGCGCATTCTGGATCATCCAGCACGAAGCCATCGAGCAGGTGTATGATCTGGCGCTGCGGTTCTGGCACCGCACCAAAGATGCGGGCCTCCCCGCTGGTGTGGACGCCGCTTTGAGCTTTGCCATGCAACTGCTCTGTGCCGACCCAGCGGCGCATGCAACGTCGCGGTATCCGGAGCTGTGGGGTAGTGCGGCGTCGCCGGAGGAAACCCAGGCGGGCGCGGCCGAGCCGGAGCAGCGCCCGGCTGCGACGTCAGCGCACCACAACGGGCTGGGCTGTGCGATCTTGCACTGGTCGCGTCGGCGCCGCACTTCGCGGCCGGCGTTCGTGCCGGAGCGCCAGCCGTGTGACGAAGGGGTACCGACTTGAGCCGTGGGAGCCGCAAGGCCGGCTGACGCGGAATCACGGGTTGGCAGCGGACGCGCTTCCCCACGCGGGAATCGGGTTGAGCCGGAATCACTGGGACGCAGGTCTCAGGAACCGTTCCTTGACCCACCAGAGCGCCCGGGCGCGGTGGCTGACCCGGCCTTTGACTGCATCGCCCAACTCGGCGAACGTCTGCTCGTAGCCGTCAGGGAAGAAAAGCGGATCGTAACCGAAACCATTTTGTCCCTGCGGCTCGAAGCCAACCCGACCCTCGCAAACGCCTTCGAAGAACTCCGTCCGCACTTCCGGCTCATCGGCGTAGCAGACGGGCGAACTGTTCCGCACCGCGGACTCGCGCACGGGCGTCAAGGCGATCACACAACGGAAACGGGCGGTCCGCTGTTCCCACGGTACACGGGCAAGCAGGCGGAGCAGCTTGACGTTGTTCTCGGTGTCCCCGGCGTTGCGTTTCGGGTCGGCGTCGAGCGCGGCGAATCGCGCCGAACGCACGCCGGGCGCCCCGCCCAGCGCGTCCACTTCCAAACCGGAATCGTCCGCGAGGACAAACCACTCGGCACCGGGCGCCCGTGCCGCGGCAGTGCTCCGCGCCTCCAGCCAGCGGGCGAGGGTGACGGCTTTCTTCTCCGCGTTTCCGGCAAAAGTGTCGGCGTCCTCGACGACGGCGGGCGCGGCGGCGAAATCGCGCAGCGTCAGAAGCAGGAAGCCGTCGCCCAGGATCGCGCGAATTTCGCGGGCCTTGTGCGCGTTGCGGGTGGCAATCAACAGCGAGGTCATGGGTTTCCGCGATCCATCGTCGGCCAGACTGGACCAATGACAAGCGGAATTCGCCTGGACCTTGGCGGGGAGGACGAGTTGATCCGAGGAGTCACCTGCGGCCAGGCTCATGCCGAAGCCAGACGGGCACGCAATGGAAAGAAGCGACGCAACCCCGAAAACGCTGAACCAACTCGGCGTCCGGAGGGGCGGGCAGGTTTCGTCCGTCCCTTGCGGACAGAAATCCCGCCCGCCGCAAGCCGCTCGAAAGCTGGTCCGCGCCGGGTGTTGCTTGCCGCACGAAAAGGCTTGCTCCGACCGATGGGCCGTGCTTCATAATGGCTGAGTTGGCAACGGTGCGGAGTGTGCGACGGTCATTTGACGCGAATTTGCATCCGTTCAACAGCAGGAGACGCATGAAGATTCCCCATCATCCACTCGTGGCCGCGCGCTTTGGCGTGGCGATCATGTTGGGCACCACCTTCGCCACCCCGGCGTTGCGCGCAGCACCGTTTCCCGCGCGGATCCTGCTCCCCGCCCGGGCCGGCGCGAGCAGCGAATCGCCGGCGCCCCCTCTCCGGGCGCCGCTGGAGGACCTCTCCGCTGCCGCGCAAACGGGAGGACAACCGTTATCGTCCGTGCGCTCCCAATGGGCCGGGATGGCGTCCACCGGCTTCACTCGACCGCCTGACCCGCACGGATCGGCCGGTCCGAACGGCATCCTGCAAGTGGTCAACACCCGCATCGCCTACTGGACCAAGGCTGGCCAGCCGATTTGGGGGCCGACGAGCATGGCCACGTTCTTCCCGTGGGTTTCGGCCGGCACCCAAACGGACCCGCGGGCGCTTTACGACCCCGCCACACAACGGTTTTATGTGGCGATCCTCGAACTCCCCTTCCTGGCCGACTTCACCAACATGCGCTCGTACATCGACGTGGCCGTCTCGAAATCGTCCGACCCCCGCTCGGCCACAGTCGCCGATTGGTATGTGTACCAGATCGAGAACACCCTCATGGTCGGCACGAACGCTTACTTCGGCGACTACACGACGCTCGGGTACGACGCCCAGGCGATTTACGTGACCCTGAACACCTACGACATCTACGGTTACGTCCTGGGCAGCGGGTCAACGCCGGGTGACGAGCAGATCACGGTGCTGAACAAATCCGCCTTCCTCAGCGGGAACACGAATTACTCCTTTGTCTATGTCCCCGGGGGCCCCAGCGCCGCGTTCACGTTGCAGCCTTGCACGGTGATCGGCCCCACCACCCCGGGCAACGTCGCCTACTTTGGCGAGACGTTTCCGGCGAATAACAGCCGGACGCAGGTGCGCGTCTGGGCGTTGGCCGATCCGCTGGGATCCCAGACCCTGACGTCCCAGATGGTGACTATCCCGGACAACGGTGGGGCGCCGAGCGCCTGGGCGCCGCAGCGCGGCACCACGATCACGGTGGATCCGCTGGACGGACGGACGCAGGGCAACGCCTTTTGGAACAATGGTTCGATCTGGTTTTGCACCACGGCGGGCGCCAGTGCCGGCCGGACCTCCGTCTATTACTACGACGTGAACTTGAATGGTTTTCCGACCGGGGTGGCGGCCTTGGGGGCCGCCGGGGCGATCAGCGGCGGCGGCGAATGGGCTTACCAGCCGTCCATCGGCGGGAACGCCCAGGGCGACGTGTGCGTCGTCTTCACCCAGTCCTCAGCCAACAGTTATCCCAGCATTCGCTATGCGGTCCGTCCCGCCGGCGCGACCAATTTCAACGCGCCCGTCACCTTGAAGGCCAGCCCGGCTTACTCCAACAGCGACCGTTGGGGCGATTACGGCAGCGTGTCGGTGGATCCGCTTGACCAGAGCTTCTGGGTGACGCACGAATGGTCCCGCAGCACCCGGCAGCATGATTGGGGGACATGGTGGGCGAACGTCCTGACGGGCGATCCACCCACGATTACCCAGCAACCCGGCGGCCAGACCGTGTACCAGGGCGACACCGCGGCCTTCGCCGTCACCGCCACCGGCACCGCGCCACTGATCTACCAATGGCAGTCCCATGGCGTGCCGCTGGCGGGAGCGACCAACAGCAGCCTGGTGTTGAGTAACGTCGTTCTCTCCGCGGGAGGGAACTACGCTGTGAGCATCACCAACACCTACGGTTCAGTGGCCAGCACCGGCGCAACGCTCGTCGTGCTGCCGACAGTGCCGTTGCCCCTGGCGCTGAACACCACCAACCTGGTGTGGCTCACCGACGGCGACGCCATCTGGCGCGGGTTGACCGCCGTTTCACACGACGGCGTGTCGGCAGCGCAAAGCGGCGCCATCGGGGACGGCCAAACCACCCGGCTGAAAACGTCCCTGACCGGGCCGGGCACGTTGACTTTCTGGTGGAAGGTATCCTCGCAAGCCAACGGTGACTGGCTGAGTCTGAGCCTGGACGGCGTTTCGCGGGACAGCATTTCTGGAGAGGTGAATTGGCAGCCCATGACCGCCTACGTGCCGGCGGGCACGCACGCCGTCGCGTGGTCCTACACCAAGAACGCCAGCGCCAGCAGCGGCCAGGACAAGGCCTGGGTGGACCAGGTCGCGTTCACCCTCGGGGCCACGGCTCCTTTCATCACCGCGCAGCCAGCCGGTCAAAATATCCTGGCGGGCAGTCAGGTGAGCTTGAGCGTCACCGTAAACGGCACGCCTCCGCTCGCCTACCAATGGATCTTCAACGGCGTCAGTGTGCCGGGAGCCACCGGCTCGTCGCTGACACTGGCCAAGGCGTGGACGACGAACAGCGGCGCGTACGCCGTCGTCGTCACCAACAACTACGGTTCCGTCACTAGTTCCATCGCGGCCCTCGCGGTGGTGCCGCTGGCCGGCTGGGGCAACAACAATTTCGCGCAGAGCAGCGTCCAGCCGCAGCTCACCAACGCGGTGGCCATCGCCGCCGGAGGTTATCACAGCCTGGCCTTGCGCGCGGACGGCTCGGTCTTCGCCTGGGGCGACGATTTTGATGGGCAGGCCGATGTGCCTGCCGGAGTGGGCGACGCCGTCGGGCTTGCCGGTGGGGACTACCACAGTCTGGCCCTGCTTGCCGATGGCAGCGTGTCCGCTTGGGGCGCCGACTATTACGGCCAAGCCACTGTCCCCGCGGAGGCCGCCAACGTTGTCGCCCTCGCCGCGGGCTCCTGGCACAGCCTGGCGTTGCGGGCGGATGGCACTGTCGTCGCCTGGGGGGACGATACTTGGGGCCAGATTGACGTGCCGGCCAGTCTCTCCAACATCGTGGCCGTGGCCGCGGGCAGCCATCACAGCCTGGCGCTCAAGGGGGACGGCTCGGTGGTGGCCTGGGGCGATAATTCCGACGCGTCGGGGAACTACGTCGGGCAATCCATCCCGCCGTGGGGACTGAACCGCGTGGTGGCGGTTTCCGCGGGCGGCTTCCACAGCGTCGCGTTGAAAGCCGACGGCACCGTGGTGGTGTGGGGCGACAATTCGCAAGGGCAGGCGGCGGTGCCGCCCGGCCTGAGCAACGTCGTGGCCGTGGCGGCGGGCGGCACGCACACGCTGGCGCTCCTCCAGACCGGGAGAGTGGTCGCCTGGGGCAGCGATCTGAGCGGCGAGAGCAGCGTGGCCACGAACCTTGTCAACGTCACAGCCATCGCCGCCGGGGCCTATCACAGCCTGGCGTTGGTGGGCCAGGACGCGCCCGGCGCACGGCTGACGAGTCCCGTCCTGAGCGGGGCCAGTTTCACCGTCTCGGTGCCGACCGTGCGCGGGAAATCCTACGTGCTGCAATACAAGGCGTCTCTGAACGACAGCGACTGGTTCAGCGTGACGGTGATCCCCGGCGACGGCACGGTGCGGACCATGACCGATCCGGCGGCCAGCGCGTCGTTGCGCTTTTACCGCGCGCGCCAACAATAGCGGACCGATCAGTTCCCCGGCTTTCGTCGGCGCCCATGCGAGAGGCGTCTTCAGCGTTAAGTTTTGCGGCGGAGCTTGTCAGCCCGGCAAACCGCACTAAGTTCCCGCCATGAACAACACCTCCGCGAGCTTCCTCAAAGAAGACCCCTGGCGCATCTTCCGCATCATGGCCGAGTTCGTGGATTCCTTTGAGACGCTCTCGCACGTCACGCCGGCGGTGACGGTCTTTGGCTCGGCGCGGATGCTGCGAAAATCGCCCTATTACCACGCCGCGGTCACGCTCGCCAAGGGCCTGGCCAAGCACAATCTGGCCGTCATTACCGGCGGCGGACCCGGCATCATGGAAGCGGCGAACAAGGGGGCGGCCGCCGCGCAAGGCCGATCCGTCGGACTGAACATCGAGTTGCCGAACGAGCAAAAAGGCAACGGCTACGCCAACGTCCCGGTCCACTTCCACTATTTCTTTTCGCGCAAGGTCTGCTTCGTGAAATACAGCATCGCGTTTGTCTTCATGCCGGGCGGTTTCGGGACGCTGGATGAATTCTTCGAAGTCCTCACGCTCGTCCAGACCGAGCGCGTCCCCGAGTATCCGCTCATCCTCTTCGGTCGCGAGCACTGGCAGGGACTGCTCCACTGGATGAAAACCAACCTGGAGCCCGCCGCCTACATCAGCCCCGGCGACTTGGACCTCGTCACCGTCACCGACGATCCGGAAGAGGCCATTCACGTGATCCTCGAGTACGTGCGCCGCGTCGGCCCGCCGGAAGTCATGCCGCGAGCTTTTGCCTGACCCGGCGCCGGTCCACCCGATGCGCACCGGCCTGCACGAAGTCGCCACCACACACTCGCCGGAGTCGCTGGCGGAGTCCCTGCGCGGCGAACCCGGGGTGGTGCTCCTGCACAGCGCGGGGTTCGAGTCGCGCCAGGCCCGGTACTCGCTCGTCACGGCCCGGCCATTTCTGACGCTGCGTTCCTTCGGCCCGCGTTGCGAACTGCGTTCCACCCACGGGCGGCGCGTGCTCACCGCCAATCCGTGGGCGCTGTTGGCGGGACTGCTGGCCCGTTACGAGTTGCCCGGCGAGGCGGACCTGCCGTTCCCGCTCGGCGGCTGCTTCGGCTACTGGGGCTACGAGTTGAAGAACTTCGTCGAGCCGAAGCTTCCGCGGCGCGCGGTCAACGATCTCGCGTTGCCCGATTGTCAGCTCGGTTTTTACGACAGCCTCGTCGTCTTCGATCACCAACTGGCCAAGGCCTGGATCATTTCCACCGGCCTGCGCGAGGACGGCTCGCGTTCGGAGCCGCTGGCCCGCCAGCGATCTGATTTCTGGCGGGACCGCCTGAGTGCCGAGGTCCGGCTGGCGGATGACGCGCCCCGCGCCTCGCGGCCCGTTTCCCGCGTCACTTCCAGTCTTTCCCGCGCCGGGTTCCTGTCCGCCGTCGGGCGCGCCCGGGGTTACATCCGCGCCGGAGACATCTACCAGGTCAACCTTTCGCACCGGCTCGCGGCCCGGCCCGCGCCCTCCGGCTGGGAGCTTTACCGGCGGCTGGCGGCCGCGTCTCCGGCGCCGTTCGCGGCCTACCTCGACGCCGGGGATTTTCAGATCGCTTCCTCGTCGCCGGAACTGTTCCTCCGCCTGAGCGGCGCGCACATCATCACACGACCGATCAAAGGCACGCGGCCACGATCCGCCGACCCAACGCGAGACGCCCAACTCGCGTACGAACTCCAGACCAGTCCGAAGGAGAACGCGGAGTTGGTGATGATCACCGATCTGCTCCGCAACGACCTCGGCCGGGTGTGCGAGTTCGGCTCGGTGCAGGTCCCGGACTTGATGCGCTTGGAACGCTTCGCGCAGGTGCAGCATCTCGTCTCGACGGTCGAAGGCCGCCTGCGCCCGGACCTCACCCACCTTGACGCGCTCGCCGCCTGCTTTCCGGGCGGCAGCATCACCGGCGCGCCGAAGATCCGCGCGATGGAGATCATCGACAAACTGGAGCCGGTGGCGCGCGGGCCGTACACCGGCGCGCTGGGCTACCTGGGTTTCAACCGCGAAAGCCAGTTCAGCATCCTCATCCGCACCGCCATTTGCCGGGGCGGCGCGGCGTACTTCCCCGTCGGCGCCGGCATCGTGGCCGACTCGGTCCCGGAAGCGGAATACGAAGAAACGCTGGCCAAAGCAGCGGGTTTTCTGGCGGCGCTGGCGCGTCAACTTGAACCAACGCTGCCTCGGAAAAGTGCGCTGCCGCGTCTCGGATTTCGGATTTGACGCCACCATGACCGTCTTCCTCAACGGACAGTTCGTGCCGGCCGAACAAGCCGTCGTCTCGGTCTTCGACCGCGGTTTTCTGTACGGCGACGGGTTGTTCGAGACGATACTGGTTCGCAACGGAAGACCCTTCCGTTTCGAGCAACATCTGGTGCGGCTGCAAAACGGCGCTGGGTTTCTGGGGATCGCGATGCCCTTCGCAGCGCCGGCCCTCAGCAGCTTCGCCGCCCAACTGCTGCGCGAGAACCGGTTGGCCGATGGCGTCCTTCGCCTCACGCTTTCCCGCGGCGTGGGCCGGCGCGGTTACTCGCCCCGGGACGCCAGCCAGCCCACGATGGTGATGACGCTTCACCCGAACCCACTGCACGATCCGGCCCATCCGCCGCAGTGGCGTTTGGTCACTTCGCCCTTCCGACTGCCCGCACACGAGGCCGTCGCGCGCTTCAAGACGTGCAACAAATTGCCGCAAATCCTGGCCCGATCCGACGCCGAGGCGCGCGATGCCGACGAGGCGTTGCTGCTGAACACTGAGGGGCATGTGGTCGAAGGCGCCGCTAGCAACTTGTTTTGGATCGACGACGGAAGGGTCGGCACGCCGCCTTTGGAGAGCGGCATCCTGGCCGGGATCACCCGCGCGGTCGTGCTGGAAATCTGCCAGCGCCGGGACGTGCCCACGGTGGAAGCCGGCATCACGCCGGAAGGTTTGCGGGCGCAGGACGGTGTGTTTCTTTCGTTGAGCACGCTGGGCATCGTCGAGGCGCTGACGCTGGACGGGGCCGCCGTGCGCCGGTCCAGTCTGACGTCTTGCCTCCGTGACGATTACTGGCGCCTCGTCCAACAGGAAACGGAGTAAGCCGCCTTCGGTCGCCGGAAATTTGTCTTTGAATCCCGCCCCTGCGCCGCCAGTATGCGTCCTCACTTTTGGACGGCGGATTCCAATTCCGCATTTCGCAACGGCATGAAGCGCACACATCACTGTAACGAGCTACGCCCGGCGCACGTCGGGCAGACGGTCACCCTGAGCGGCTGGGTCCATTCCCGGCGCGACCTGGGGGGCGTCATCTTCATCGATGTCCGCGACCGCGAGGGCCGGACGCAGACGGTCTTTGATCCGTCGGACCTCCCCCGCGAGCTGTTCGACCAAGCCGCCGCGCTGCGCAGCGAGTGCGTCATCAGTGTCACGGGCAAGGTCCGCCAACGCCCCGCCGGCACGAACAATCCGAAGATCGCCACGGGCGAGGTCGAGGTGATGGCGCAGCAACTCGAAGTGCTGAACGCTGCGGACGTGCTGCCGTTCCCGGTGGACGACCCGGAAGTTGCCAGCAAGGTGAACGAGGAGCTCCGCCTGCAATACCGCTACCTCGACTTGCGCCGGCCGGAGATGGCCCGCCATCTCCGCCTCCGCAGCAAGGTCGCCACCGCCACGCGCGTCTTCTTCGACGAGCAGGGCTTCCTCGAAGTCGAGACGCCGATCTTGTTCAAATCCACGCCCGAGGGCGCCCGCGAATTCATCGTGCCCAACCGCCGCGAGCCGGGCACCTTCTACGCCCTGCCCCAGTCTCCGCAGCAGTTCAAGCAGATCCTCATGGTCGCCGGCGTCGAGCGTTACTACCAGCTCGCCCGCTGCTTCCGCGACGAGGACCAGCGCGCCGACCGCCAGCTCGAATTCACGCAGATTGACGTCGAGATGAGCTTCATTGACCGCGAGGACATCTACGCGCTGGTCGAGGGCTTGCTCAACCGCATCTGGAAAGTCGCGCGGGACGTGGACATCCCGACGCCCTTCCCGCGCCTGACCTTCGCCGAGG
>JAJXZI010000011.1 GCA_021780115.1 bacterium
CTGCCGATCACCTGCGAGCGCCGCCCCAGCCGCGCCCGGCAGGCCGACGGCGTCGCCGCGGACACGCTGGGGTTGTTCGTCGGCCCGGACTACGCCGACCGCGCGGTAAGCGCCTCGCCGGTTCCACCGCAGATCATCCTTTACCTGGAAAACCTCTGGGAGCAGGCAGAGGGCGAGGAGGAGTTCTTCCTGGATGAAGTGCATACCACGCTCCTCCACGAACTCGGGCACTTTGGGGACTTAGCGCGGAACCTCTTCAGATTTTGAACGGGCGCGCCGCAAACACGTCTGCGCAACCCGGCCTTCATTCGTTTCTGGATCAGCCGCCGCTCGAACTGGGCCAACTCCGCGAAGAGGTGGAACCCCGCATGCTGGAATGAAACAACCGATGCCTCTAAGGTCGTCCTGAAACAAGCCGGATCGTTGGACTTCAGAAACCGCGATCGGGTCCGGGAGCACGTCATCACGGCCGTTCCGCCACCGTGGTCTCGTTGAACCGCACCTGCGCCTGTCCCCGTCAATGGATCCGACCTTGCGACATTGGGGCTAACGGTTTATCCCCCATAAGATCCGAAACCTCGCGTTCGATGGCCTCCGCCCAAAGGCGATGCCCCAGTGGACTGGGGTGCTCAAAGTCGGGCATCAGCGACTTGGGAATCGAACCATCCGGCCGGACGAAGAGATAGTTGATGTCCTTGTAGAAGATGTTCTTGCCGTCGGCCAGCTTCGCGGCAATCTCGTTGGCTTGGGCCAACACCGCGCGCTCCGGTGTGGGTCTCTCCCGCCGCTGGAAAATTCCCAGCAAGAGAATCTTGGTGGCGGGCAGCTTGGCGCGCAGCTTCTGGACAACCGCCGTCACGCCTTCTCCGATTTCCTCGCCGGTGTTGTGCCCACCGTTGTTCTGACCGATCATCACAATCGCCAACTTCGGGGTGATGCCGTCAATATTTCCGTGATCCAGGCGCCAAAGAACGTGTTCGGTCCGGTCGCCCCCGATCCCCAGATTTAAGGCGTTGCGACCAGCGTAGTAGTGGTCCCACACTTCTTTGCCTTGATGGTTGAAGTGCTCGACAATGGAATCGCCCACGTAAATGAGGTCAATGTGGCCTTGCCTGACCTGTTGGTTGATTGACTCATGACGCAGTATCCAGTTGGCGTTGGTCCGCGCCACCGGCACGACCGCCGAGTTTTCGGCCCAACCCGCTGGGACGACCGTGAAAGTCAGAGTAACCAGGAACAGGAGAAACACACCAGTTCTCCATTGATGATTTCGGATTCTCATTGGCGAAAATCGTATCTTGGGAAACCGCCGGCACAAGGGATATCATCCCGCATCAGCCGGTGCCACGGCCCGCACCCTGAAGCGAACAGAAATTCTCAGGGCTGCTTTCCCGGAGCACCGGCGCGGCGTCGGCCGGGGTTCCTCCACCACCCGCCCTCCAGGCACCCTCTCCTGCCGGCGGGGGAGTGGGCCGGGTGAGGGGGCGCTGGTGCATCCAGAGTTCAGACGTAATGCGTATGACGCTAGCCGATCGCCTTCACGCTGGTTTGCTTCGTGGGAACCAGCTTCCGGCTCGGATAGCCCGCGACCTTTTCCCCTCGGGAGCGAAGAGAGTCCGCGAGGGCGAACTTGAATCCCTCGGGCACCAACCCCATCGCTTGCTTCAAGGCCGCCGTCACTTTGTCGCCGGGCATCCGCGTCAACGCGCAGCGGGCGTCGTCGCGCACCTCGGCGTCCGAGAGCAACGCCGTCATGGGCGTCACCGCCTCGTCGCCGGCGATCTCGGAGAGCATCCAGAGCACTTCCCGCCTCACCGGCGCCGGACGGGTGGCCAGGAGTGGAATGAGTTGGGCGGTCACGGCCTTGGCCTCTCCGGCGCCGCCGGGCCGGCCGGCGTACCGGACGATCTTCCAGAGCGCCCGTTTGGCGGCGCGGGCGATTTCGAAGTCCGGGTCGGTCATCACTTGCGCCAGCGACTTCACGGCGGGTGCGCCGTAGGAGTCGGCGTTTTGCCAGGCGGGGCCGCGGACCGTGTCGTCGGTGCTCTTGATCCGGGCGATCAAATCGTCCACCGAGCCGGCGGACCGAGCGGCGCGGGCGATCATCGTGGCGGTTCCCGCGCCGAGGGCGGCGGTTTTAAGTTCGTTCGAGTTCATGGCTTCAATCCTGGTTGGAACTTCTGGTGGGCTCTGCTCACGCAACGCGCCTCACGTTTCACAACACATACGGATACCGCTGCGGCCGGCGCATCAACCGCCGCGCCTCCTCATCGCCGAGGATTTCCCGTTTGACGGGATCCCATTGCAGCTTGCGGCCGAGGAGGAGCGACAGGTTGCCGAGGACGCAGAGAAACGCCACGCACACGCCGGCCTCAATGTTCATGATCGTCCGGCGCCCCGTCTTGATGCCGTCGAACCAATCCTGGTGGTGGTCGAAGCGGGGGCTTTGCGGCACGTCCACGCCGCCGGGCGGCTTCTCGAACTGGGTCGCCTTGGCCTCAGTCCAGGTGCCACCGTCGCCGCCCCACACCACGAGCTGGTCCTGGTCGCCATGATAAACCGCGCCGTAACCCTTCTGCCGTTCCTTGTGATTCTGGTTCGGGTAGGGCACCGGCTCCCCCGGCTGCGCCCAGACCAGCGTCCAGTCCGGATTCTTGAACTCGTACGTCACCTCCATGTCGATGGCGGTGTCCCACAGACCCTGGGTGGGCACCGTGCCCTTGGTCTCGATCGAGACCGGCCCGGTGTAATCCGCGTCCATGAAGTGGAGCGCGCAACTCATCACGTGCGCCCCGCGGTCCCGGATCTGGCCGCCGCCGGACTCCATCACCCAGCGGAAGGTGCCGGGGCAATAACGCCGGTTGTAGCGCCGCCACGCCAACGGGCCCAGCCACAGGTCCCAGTCCAACTCGGGCGGCGGCTCGCTGTCAGGCACGGGATGGGTGTCCGCCGGGCTGGCGTAGTGCCAACAGGTGACGCGACGGACGCGGCCCAACATGCCGTTGGCGATGTACAGGTGTGCCTTGTAGGCGTCGTGCTGCGAACGACCCTGCGAACCGACTTGGACGCAGACGCGGTGGGCGTTCGCGGCCGCGATCATCGCCTTCCCCTCCTCGACGGTGCAGCAGGCCGGTTTCTCGACATAGACATGTTTGCCGCATTGCGCGGCGTGGACCATGTGGACGCCGTGCCAATGGTCCGGCGTCGCGAAGACGACGGCATCGATGTCCTTGCGCTCGATCAGGTAACGGTAGTCGCGGTAGGGCGTGCCGCCGGCGCCGACGCGCTTGATCGCCGTCGCCAGGCGGTTCTCATCCACGTCGCAGACGGCGGCGACGCTCACGTCGCCGGGGTTATTGCGCCGGTCGAGCATGTAGCCCAGATGGTACGAGCCCATGCCGCCGACGCCGACGTGGCCGAGGGTGAGCCGCTCGTTGGCGCCCAAGGCCCGCGCGGGAATGAGCGTCGGCAGGCTGAAGGTGGACGCGCCAAGGGCCAGGGCGCTGGTCTTGAGAAAATCGCGGCGGGCGAGGCGACGGGGGCGGACTGTCATGGCGTTGTTCTAGCGGGCTGATGCCCCGGGAACAAGGATTGTTTCGCGCGCTTCGCGGCAGGCAGCGCGCCGTCCATTCGCCGGTGAATTTGAACAGGCCGGAGCGTCCGGTCGCGAGTGCGGCCAGCGAAGATCACGTCAATGACGCCAGAATTTTCTCCGCCGCCGCGCGCGGATGCTCCGCCGCGTAAATCGGCCGGCCCACCACCAGCCAGTTCGCCCCCGCCGCCAGCGCGTCCTTCGGCGTGAGCGTCCGCTTTTGATCGTCGGCCGCCTCCGCGCCGGTGCGGATGCCGGGCGTCACGAGTTGGACGGGCGCCGGCAGGTGGCGGCGCAGCGCCGCGACCTCCAGCGGGGAGCAGACCAGGCCGCGCAAGCCCGCTTGCACGGCCAGCCGCGCCAGCCGCTCGACTTGCCCCGCGGCGCTGGAGCCGAAGCCGATTTCACCCAGCGCCCGGTCGTCCAGGCTCGTCAGGACGGTCACACCCAGGACCAGAGGCGCCGGAAGACCGCACTCGCGCGCGGCTCGCTGGGCGGACTCCTCCGCCGCGCGCAGCATCTCCCCGCCGCCGCTGGTGTGGACGGTCAGCATCTGCACGTCGAGTCGCACGGCGGCGGCCACCGCCTTGGCCACCGTGTTCGGGATGTCGTGGAACTTGAGGTCGAGAAACACGGCGGCGCCGGTGGCGCGGACGCGGCGCACGATCTCCGGCCCGGCGCGGGTGAACAGTTCGCTGCCAATCTTGAAGGCGCCCACGACCGGCGCGACTCGCCGGGCCAGCTTCCAGGCGGCCTCCGCGGTCGGCACGTCCAGCGCGGCGATGATCGGATTCGGCCTGGGCGTCACGGGCTGGTTTCGGCCAGTTCGGAGAAAGTCACGTCCACCATCAAGTCGGCGGCGATTTTCTCCAGCTCCCGGCGCAACGCGGCCGCGTCGCACCGGCCGGGCAGCGAGAGCCGGGCGCGGGCCTGGAAGAGCGTTTCGCCCGTCATCGGCGCGCTGACGCATTCCGACGAGAACTCCTCCACGTTGACACCCTGGTCCGCGAGGGCGCGGGTGATCTGGCGCACGATGCCGGGCCGGTCATGGCCGACGAGTTCCAAGGTGGTCAGCTTGCGGGCCTCCGCGGCGGGAGGGGTGGCGTCCGGATGGACCACGACCGTGAGGCCCTGGGCCTGGAGCGCGTGCAGCGCCTGCGCCAGGGCGGCCTGCCTCCCGGCGGGGACGTGAATGCGGAGGAGGCCGGCAAACTCGCCGCCCAGCCGGCACATGCGGCTCTCGCGCCAGTTGCCGCCGTGCTCCGCGACCAGCCGCGCGACGGACTCCACCAGACCGGTGCGATCCGTGCCGATGACGGTCATGACCAGTGGGACTTGCATGAGAGGCTGGTAACCCGGCCCCGCCGTGCTGGCAAGCGGCTTTTCAACCCGAAACCCAAAATCCGCAGGCGCCACCAACCCGCATTCCCAGCACGCGGAGCCGACGCCGAATTCCGTCTGTCCGCAGCGCGGGGTTCCGGCTCCCTCCGGGTTTCGGTTGTTGGATGCTCCGCCGTCACCACACACCCAAGGTTTCCAACTGGCGCGTCGCCTGGCCCGCCCAGCCGCGGTTCGCGGCCGGGCTGGCGGGACTGGGGTGGAGAATGCCGGAAATCCGCGCCAGCGCGTCACCGAGCGAGAGTCGCGCGCGTTTTTCCGCAAACGAACCGACGCCGACGAGCCACTCGGGCCGGAGGATTTCGATCAAGCGCCGCAAATGGCGGTCGCAGGCGGCAAAGAGCAGCGCGGCCTCGGAGGCGCGGAGTTTGTCGGGTGTCAGGTTGCGGCCGCCCGCTTCGAGGAAGGCGAGCGGACAGTAATTCGCCACGAAGTGCCCGGCGAAAAAGTCTTCCGGTCGGCCGAAGCGCGCGGCAAACAGCCCCCACAGCCGTCGGCCGCTGACTTCGGAGCGCGGGCAGGCGAAACCTTGGACGGGGCGCCTCGGGTGCTCCGGCCGCGGCCGGCCGATGGGCGCGTCGATCGCCAACCAGTCGCGCACCGCGGCGACTTCGCCGAAGGGCACGCCGGTTTGCACCATGCCAAAAGGGCCGGGATTCATGCCGAGGAACACGACGCGTTTGCGGCCGCCGCCGTACCGGCGCAGATATTCCGCGTGGGCCGGCCACGCGTAGTCGAGCGGATCATAGACGCAGTCCACCGGGGCCTTGAACCGCAGGTGCCGCAACTCGGAGCGGAGTTCCTGCGCCGCCTCGATCAGCCCGAGCGCGGCCGCCGGCGGGCGCGGAGCGATGCCCCGCGGTTGGGTTTCGGCGCGGGCCGGGGGGATTTTCATGCGCGGTGGCCGCAGTTCCCCGGATTGGCTACTCCGTTTCCGGCCGTTCGCTCAAGCCAAACAACTTTTCCCGCAGAATGATTTCCGCCACGGGCGGCGGCACCTGGGCTTTCCACGCCGGATCGCCGGTCTTGATCTTGGTGCGCACTTCCGGCGGATAGATCGGCAGCAGGTCCGCGTTGAACGGCCGGATCGGCGCGAGGAACCCGTTTTCCAACAGGTGCGCGTAGAGATGGACCAGCCCCGGGCCGACGCGCAGCGTTTCCGCCGTCACGATCTCGCCGGTCGCGGGATCGCGCCAGGGATGGACGTAGAGTTTGACGTCGTGCTTGAAGAGCCGGCCGAGGGATTCGAGCAGCCCGCCCTCCAGATCCGCGTAGGATTCCTTTTCCAGCAGTTTCTCGAGGCTGGGGATGCCCAGGACGATGCCGGTGCGCTTTTGCGTGTAGCGAGAGAGGTAGGCCACCAGGCGGTGGTAGGGGCCGAAGTTGGAAATCACCACGGTCTTGCCCAGCGCGCGGAGGGTGTCCACCCGGGCGAGAAAATCCGCGTGGGCCAGTTGCGGCTCGGCCAACAGGCTGCGCAGCGTCATTTCCATGAGCACGACCGGCGGTTCGCCGTGCAGCTCCGGCTGCTGTTGAAACTGCTGCAGCGCGCGTTCCAGCATGTCGAGGGTCGTGTTCGTGACCGGCCGGAAACTGCCGCGCTCGACCAGCACCGGTTTCTTGTGCAGCACCTCCGCCGGCTGCACCGCCTCGCCGGCCGCGGTGAACAGCGCGGCGGGGCAGAATCCCTCCTGGACGAGCTGCAGGCTCATCAGCCGGTTGTCCACCCCCGCGAAACACGGCCCCGAAAAGCGGATCATGTCGATCTCCAGGCGGGCTGGCGACAGCTCCTCCATGAGCGAATGCGTCAGCCGTTCGGGAGCGTCGTGGTGATAGACCGCGCCGTGGATGAGGTTGACGCCCAGGACGCCAAGCGTGGCCTGCTCGCGGGCGTTGTCCCGCTCCAACAGCCGGACGTGGATGATGATTTCCGACGGCAGGTCGTGCGGCTTGCCCTGGAAGCGCACGCCCAGCCAGCCGTGGCCGTCATCCTTGTGGCTGAAGCTGGAGGTCGCCACCGTGTCCGCAAAAACGAAGAACGTGCAGCGGTCGCCGCGCTGCCGGTCGAGCCGTTCGAGGAGCAGGTTGAACTCGTAATCCAGCATCGCCCCGAGGCGCTGGCGGCTCACGTAGCGGTCGGAGGGTCCGTAAATCGCGTCGCTCACCGCCATGTCGTAGGCGGAGATGGTCTTGGCCACCGTGCCCGAGGCGCCGCCGGCGCGGAAGAACCAGCGCGCGACCTCCTGCCCGCCGCCGATCTCGGCGAAGGTGCCGTACTGCTTGGCGTCGAGATTGATTTGCAGCGCCTTTTGGTGCGTGTTCAGCGTGTCCGGTTCCATGAGCTTTTGGTGTTCACCGTAGCAGTCCGAAGTCCCAACTCCAAAACGCAGCCATCGCTCGCGGGTGGCCGGCGAATGGACACCGCGGCGTCGCCACGGCGGAACCCCGCCGACGCGGGCCGCCGGGCCACTGCGACTGGCGCGCCGGAGGAAAATGGATTAAACAAACGACATGAATTTCCGAATGGCGCGCGCCTGGTGGAAGGCCTCGACCGTGTTCCAACCGCGCGGTAAGGCCAGGAACGGGGTGTTGGCCGTTGCCCTCCTGATGCTCACCCCGGCGCAATGGGCGGGCGCCGACGATTGGCCGCAGTGGCTCGGCCCGCGGCGCGACGCCGTCTGGCGTGAGACGGGGATTGTCGAGCAGTTCCCGCCCGGCGGCCCGCCCGTCCGCTGGCGCACGCCCATCGGGTCGGGGTACAGCGGGCCGGCGGTGGCGGCGGGGCGCGTTTTTGTGATGGACCGACACCTTCGTCCGGGCACCAGCCATCCGTCGAATCCCTTCGACCGGGGCAAGATTCCCGGCGTCGAGCGCGTGCTCTGCCTGGATGAAGCCCGCGGCACGATTCTCTGGCAGCACGAATACGATTGCCCGTACACGTGCAGTTATCCGGCCGGGCCGCGCACGACGCCGGCGGTCAGCGGCGGCAAGGTCTATACCCTCGGCGCGGAGGGGAACCTGTCCTGCCTCGAGGCGGCGACCGGCCGGGTCGTCTGGGAGCGCGATTTCAAAAAGGACTTCGGCGTGCCGACGCCCACGTGGGGTTTTGCCGGCCATCCGCTGGTGGACGGGCAGAAGCTGATTTGCCTGGCGGCCGGCGACGGCACGACGGCGGTCGCGTTCGACAAAGACACCGGCAAGGAACTCTGGCACGCGCTCAGCGCGAAAGAGCCGGGCTACTGTCCGCCGATGATCTACGAGGCCGGCGGCCGGCGGCAGCTCATCCTCTGGCACCCGCAGGCGCTGAACTCGCTCGACCCGGAGACGGGCGCGCTCTACTGGTCGGAGCCGTGCCAGGCCAACGCGGGCATGACCATCGCCACCCCGCGCAAGCTGGGCGACCTGCTGTTCGTCACGTCCTTCTACAACGGCTCGCTGATGATGCGGCTCGACCGCGCCCGGCCCGCCGCCACCAAGCTCTACCAAAGCGCGCGCGTCAGCGAGAAGAACACCGACATGCTGCACGCCGTGATGAGCACGCCCTTCCTGGAGGACGGCTACATCTACGGCGTGTGCAGCTACGGCCAGCTCCGCTGTCTCAAGGCCGCGACCGGCGAGCGCGTGTGGGAAACCCTCCAGGCCACCACGGGCGGCGAGCCGGTGCGCTGGGCCGGCGCGTTCCTCGTGAAGAACGGCAGCCGCTTCTTCCTGTTCAACGAAAAGGGCGACCTGATCATCGCCAAACTCAGCCCGCGCGGTTACGAGGAAATCAGCCGCGCGCACCTGCTGGCACCGACCAACACCGATCCGGGCCGCGCCGTCGTCTGGTCGCATCCGGCGTTTGCGCACCGCTGCGTGTTTGCCCGGAACGACAAGGAAATCATCTGCGCGTCGCTGGCGAAGTAACACGTCAGGCGCGCTCCGGCGTGGCGCAGATTTCCAAATCTGCTGTGTCGCCGACTTCCAATTCGGTCGGCGTGCGAACGGACGCGGCTCGCAGGTTTGGAAACCCGCGATACAGCAGACTTGGCAGTCTGCGCCACGGCGCGGTCATGGGATTGCCAGGCGGTTGGTGGCGGCGCTACGGCGCAGGAGTTCTCCGAGTTGCAAGCCGCTCTGATCCAAAGCCACGCTGCCATCCACCAGGACGACGTTGCCGAAGCCTTTGTGAATCTGCTTCGTCCAGCCAACGGCGCTGTTGGTCGCCAAAGAGACCAAGCCGTGCTGGAGCGGAGTGCCGCTGAGCGTGAGGTTCCGATCACCAGCCAAGAGCATCGCGGATCGTGTTTGATCCGCATCCACACCGACGAAGTAGCTGATTTGAGTGTCGTTCAAATTGGTGCCGAAAGACCAAGCGGCGGTCCGCTTGCGGTCCAGCGGACAGACCAGGATTTTCGGCGTGTTCAACTCGTTCGACATGGCCAGGAAATGCGGGAACACGCGACCGGTGGGGACAAACTCCAGCGTGCCCCCGTTGGTGACGCTGACCTGCATGGGGAACTTGTCGTTGTTGTCTCCCGCCCAAATCTGGAACGTCAAGCCAACCTGTTTGAGGTTGTTGACACAGCCGATGCGACTTTCTCTTCTCCGCGCCGGGAGCAGTGCGGGCAAGATTACAGCCAAAACCAGCACCAAAACCACGCCGATCACCAAAACCTCGGTGAGCGTGAAAGCCCGGAAACGCTTCGCCACACGTGCCTTCATGTTTCGATCACTTTGACAGCGAGGCTTGGCCCTGCTCACGGTATCGCCAGCCGGTTGGTGGCGGTGCCGCTTCCCGCGACCGCCTTGGGGACGGTTACTTGCTGCACGCTGCCGTCGGCGAAAAGCAGATTACCTTTCCCAACGTGGAGGTTGGTGAACCAGCCCACCGTGGCGCGACCCGAGAGGGGCACAAGTCCGCGCGGGGCGGGGACACCGTTGAGGGTCAGGTTCCGGTCGCCGCCGAGGACACCTTGCGGCGCCGATCCGCTGGCATCCACGGCAACGAAGTAACTCACCTTCCCGTCATTGAAGTCGGAAGTGAAAGTGACGGCATTGGTGCGCTCTGTATCGACCGGGCAGTGAAGAATCTTCGGCCAGACTAGTTCGTTCGACATGACCAGAAAATGGGGGAACACCAAGCCGGTCGAAACAGATTCCAGGGTTCCGCCATTGGTGACGCTGACACGCATAGGGAACTGGTTCCCGTGGTCGCCCTCCCAAATCCCAAAAGCCATGCCGACCTGTTTGAGGTTGTTGAAGCAACTGAGCCGTTGCGCTTTCCTTACCGGCCGGAAAGCCGGCAAGGCAATTACGATCAACAGCATCACGATGACGCCCACGACGGCCATTGTGACGAGCAATTCGGGCAGCGTGAAGGCTGCAGAGTGCGGTTTCGCGATTTTTCCCATATCCACTCGCTTTGACAATTCTGTCGGTCAAACCTCACGGCGTTGCTGGGCGCTTCGTCTTGCCCTCAGCTTTCCGAACCGCGAGTCTCGTTCCCCATGAAATTCGCCATCTGCAACGAGATTTTTCAAGGCTGGAAATTGGAGGACACTTTCGCCTACGCCGCCCAGGCCGGTTACGACGGCGTGGAGATTGCGCCGTTCACGCTCGCCAATTCGGTCAACGACATTTCCGCCGCCGAGCGCCGGCGCATCCGCGAGGCAGCGGCGCGGGCGGGCGTCGAGATCGTCGGGCTGCACTGGCTACTGGTGAAGCCGGAGGGGCTGCATCTCACGTCGCCGGACGCGGCGCTGCGCGAGCGGACGGCGCGCTACTTCGGCGACCCTGGTGGACGGCTGCGCCGATTTCGGCGGGCGAGTGATGGTGGTCGGCTCGCCCAAGCAGCGCCACATGCTGCCAGGCGTGGCGCCGGCGCAGGCCTGGGAGTGGGCGACGGCGGCGTTCCGCGAGCCGGTGAAGCGGGCCGAGGAACGCGGCGTGACGCTTTGCTTCGAGCCGCTGGCGCCGGGCAAACGGGAGGGCAAACGGCCACGGGCCTGGAAGGAAATCCGCCTGACCGCGGCGCAAGCTCAGGGAAACGAGCCAACGTTTTATGCGGCCACCTTTGGCGCCGTCGATGAAGTGGGGCGCCGGTGGGGCCATTGTGCGCGCAGCGCCGGCGGGGGGGTTGAACAGCCAGATTCACGCCGTGGGAGATGGAGCGGAGTGGATTCGGTTGCAGACGCGCCAGGTGTTCGGGCGCCAGGGCAACTTCTTGGGGACTTCGATCATGTCAGCGAGTACTGGGGAGTGGCCGCCCCGGCGTGCCGAGCCAGTGCTCCGGATCGGGGGC
>JAJXZI010000146.1:0-32119 GCA_021780115.1 bacterium
TGTTCAAGCAGGAGTTTCGCCACGCGGCGAATCGGCGCCTCGTCATCCACGACAAGCACCACGCCGCCTTGGCCGGGGTCCGGTGGGGAGGCCGGGTGTGGGGGCACCGCTGGTTCCGCTGGTGCGCCGGCCGGGAGGTACACGCGGAAGTCGGCGCCCTGGCCCGGTTCGCTCTTCACGCGGACGAAACCGCCGTGGCTTTTGACGATGCCGAGCACCGTCGAGAGGCCAAGGCCCGTGCCTTTGTCCGGCGCCTTGGTGGTGAAGAACGGGTCAAAAATCTTGTCCTGGATTGCCGACGGAATGCCGGTGCCGGTGTCCCGGACGCGGAGGCAGACGTAACGGCCGGACGGGGCGTCGGGCCCGGCCGGCGCGACGCCGTTCTCCACGGTGGCGTTCACCGCGGACAACGCCAAGATGCCGCCGTTGGGCATGGCGTCCCGGGCGTTGACGCACAGGTTGAGCAGGACTTGGTGGAGTTGGGCCGCGTCCCCGGCGGCCGTCCAGAGATCCTTGCCCAGGCTGACCTCCAGACGGATAGACTTGGGGAAGGTGCCGCGGATGGTCTTGTCCATCTCGCGGATCAGGTAGCGCGGTTGGAGCAACATGCGGTCGCCCTCGATGCCGCGGGCGAAGGTGAGCAACTGCCGGACGATGTCGGCCCCGCGCTGGGCGCTGCTGCGGATGGTGCCCAACAAATCGACCGCGGCCGGATCTCGCGGCGCGGCCGAGACACCGATGAGGTCCGCGGCCATGATGATCGGGGCCAGAATATTGTTGAGATCGTGCGCGACGCCTCCGGCCAGGGTGCCGATGCTTTCCAGCCGCTGCGCCTGGAGGAACCGGGTTTCCAACTCCTTCTTCTCGGTGATGTCCGTGTGGATGCACAGAATGGAAGACGGCGCGCCGGCCTCATCGCGCACCAGGGACCAGCGACTCTGCGCCAGGAGCGGCGCGCCGCGGCGGGGGATGAGTCGTAGCTCGCCCGACCATTCGCCGCGCTCGCGCACCGTCCGGCAGGCCGCGGCAAACGGCTCCGCCTCCGGAGCGACCAACTCCCGGAAAGGGCGCCCGCCCGCTTCGTCGGCCGTCCAGCCGTACAGTTCGGCGGCGCCACGGTTCCAGTAAGCAACGCGGTGATCCAGGTCCAGCACCAGGATGGCGTCCGGCGCCTTGTCCAACAGGGCGGCCTGTTCGCGGATGCGGGCATCGGCGCGTTTGCGCTCGGTGACATCGCGGCCGATGCTCAGAATCAGCTTTCGGCCCTCAATTTCCACCGGATAGCCCCGAATCTCCACGGGCACCCGGGTGCCATCTTTGCGCACCAAGCCGTACTCGGCCGGCGCGCCCGAGTGCTGGCCGCGGCCGACCTGCGCCAACCGCTCCAAGGCCCTGGGCCGGTCTTCGGCGCAGATCAAGTTGGCCTCGAAGACATTCTTGCCCGCGAGCGCTTCCTTCGCGTAACCAAGCAGCGCTTCGGCGGCATTGTTGCCATCCACGATCACTCCTGACTCGTCGTAGAGAAAATAGGCGTCGGGCGCGAACTCGAACAGCAGCCGCAGCCGCTCCTCCGAATGGCGCAGCCGCGCCTCGGCCTGCCGTCGCTCGGTGATGTCGTGGGCGAGCACCAGGCGGCCAGGGCGCTTCCCGAACTGCACGTCGTGAGTGGTGACCTCCACGTCCATCAGGCGGCCGTCCTTCTTCTGCTGCTGCCACACGCCGGATCTCCGCAACGGGCCGGTCCCCGTGCGCACCGTCTGCAGGAGGGCCGGATGGTCCTCCGCCCGGTGGAGGTCCCGCAGCGTCAGGGTCAGGAATTCCTCCCGCGGGTAGCCGTAATGTTCGATGGCGGCGGCGTTAACCATTTGGATGTTCAGTGTCTCCACGTCGTACACGAACATCGGCTGCGGATTGCTTTGGAAGAGCGCCCGGTAGCGCGCCTCGGAGTCGCGCAAGGCCGCTTCGGACGCCTTGAGGTCCGTGATATCCACATGGGTGCCGACCACGCGCACCGGCTTCTCCTGGGCGTCGCGCTCGGCCACTTTGCCCCGGCTCAGGATCCAGCACCAGCCCCCGGCTTTGCGCCGCAGCCGCATCTCGATCGCGTGGTCCGCGATCCGCCCGGCGGCGTACTCCGCCAGGTGCGCGGCCACGCGGTCCCGGTCCAGCGGGTGGAGGAGTTGACGGAAACTCGCGAAGTCCGGCCGGAAATCCCCCGGTTCGTAGCCGAGCATGCCGTAATAGCGCAGGCTGAAGAAGGTCTTGTCCGTCCGCAGGTCCCACTCCCACAGGCCGTCGTTGGCCGCCTCCAGCGCGAGGGTCAGGCGTTGCTGGCTGGACCGCAACGCCGTCTCCATCCGTTGCCGGTGCGCCTCCTTTTCCAATTGCTCCAGCGCGAAGGAAACGGCCGCGGCGACGTCCTCGAGCAGATTGAGTTCCTCCGCCTGGAAGAAATTCTTTTCCCCCGCCTGGAGGGTGAAGGCGCCGACGACCGCGCCCCGCAGCCGGAGCGGGAAGGCCGCTTCCGACTCGACCCCGCGCCGGCCGGCAGAGTCCGGCCACGGCGACGACCGGGTCTCCGGTGCCAGTTCGTTGCGCACGCATGGTTTGCCCTCACGGATGGCGGTACCCGTCGGTCCGCCCCCTTCCAGCCGGTCGCCGGCGCAAGTGGAAACCGCGCCGAGACAACCGTCCCCTCTTCCACACCACGCCAGCGGCTTGACCGCCGCGGCCTCGTGGTCCACCCAGCCGATGCAGGCCCCGGAAAAACCACCATCCTCGACCACGATCTGGCAGACCCGCTGCAGGAAGCCATCCCGGGACTGCGCCCGCAGAACGGCCTGACTGACCCGGCTCAGCACCGCGTAGAGCCGGGTCAGCCGCCGGATTTCCGCCTCCGTCCCCTTCGGTTCTGGGAGGCAGTGGATCAGAGGTCGCACCGACTGCGGCGCTTGAGATTTAGCGTCCATTTTCCAGACAGGCCAATGTCCAGGTTTGGGCGCCCGGGTGGCGCGCCGTTCCGGGTGAAGCCGCCGCCTGATCCCGGTTGCCCGCCACGACCTGCCGCTTCCCGACCATCGGCGACGACAACGCGGCAAGCAGCAACGACGGCTGATTAGCCCGTTCGGAATCAAGGGGAAAGCAAGCTCTAGGCCAGTGGAACTCCAGGTTGGCACGGCTCGTGAACCGGGCGCGGTCCATCCCGCCGAACTTCACCAAAAGCGAAGCCGAGCAGGCCGCAGGCAGTTCCCGGCGCGGTCAGGCGGGTTGGATCTGCCGCGGTGCACCGGCGAACGGCTGGCCGTAGGGCAACGGTTCGGGCACCGTGGCGTACTTCGCAACCGCCTGGAACAGCCGCGAGAAATCCTTGTTGACGTCGCCCGAGAGGCAGTCGGTGATGTCGCCGACCAGCTCGGGAGACTGGCTGGTGATCGCGCGGAAGCTGAAGTTGGGGTCGTAAAAGGCGTACACGAGCTTGCGCATGTTCTCAATTCCCTCGCGCATGACGGCGCCGTATCCGGCGAACTGGCCGGCCGAGAAATCGCCGGCCCGGAAGGCGGCCTGGATGGCGTCAGCGGCCAGCACCCCGCTCTTGAGCGCCAACATCACCCCCGAGGAGAAGACCGGGTCGAGAAAGCCGAAGGCGTCGCCGGCCATCAGCAAACCGTCCGCCGCGCAAAAACGGGAGCGGTAGGAGTATTCGCTGGTCAGGTGGTAGGAACCAGAAGGAGCACCGCAGGCCAGGTGTTCCTGGATCCAGGGGTTTTGTTCCACCTCGCGGTGGAAAATCTCGCGCGGCTCCTTGACGCCGCCCCGGGTGAGGTATTTCCCTTCGGCCACCACGCCCACGCTCACCTGGTCGCGATGCTGGGGAATGTACCAGAACCACCCTTTCTCCGGCACGTACGCCACCGTGGTGGCGCCGGCGTCCAAGCCGGCGTCGCGTTGGGCGCCCTGGTAATACGTCCAGACGGCGACTTTGTTCAGGCCGGGGTCGCGCACCCGCCAGTTGCGGCGCGTGGCGGCGAGGGCGTCGCGGCCCGAGCAGTCGAGCGTCATCGGCGCGCGGAATTCAAAGGCCTGCCCGGTTTTCGCCACGGCCCGCAGGCCGTGAGTGGCGCCGCCTTCCTGGAGCAGGTCTTGCACGGTCGTCTCTTCGAGCACCGTGGCCCCTTTCGCCCGCGCATTTTCCAGCAGCATCTGGTCGAATTCCGAGCGCAACACCTGCCAGGTCTGGGCCACGTCCGGCTCGTAGCGCGTGGAAAAATAGAAGGGCAGCGAGGCCTTGCCGGAGCGCGACACGAACTGGACGCTGTATTTCTTGACGTTGGCCGACTGGCGCATGCGCTCCACCAAACCAAGCCGTTTGAGCGGATGGTGGGTGAACGGGATCAAGGATTCGCCGATGTGGTAGCGGGGGAATTTCTCGCGTTCGAGCACCAGCACGCGCAGGCCAGCGGCCGCCAGCAACGCCGCGGCGGCGCTGCCGGCCGGGCCGGCCCCGATGATGAGCGTATCGTAGTCGGTTTCAGCAGGTGAGTGTTTCATGGGTGGGGAACAAACGATTCCGGCACGGGCGCCAGGATTTCAATGACTTCGGCGAGCAAACGCCGCTGGCCGTCCACGAGGACGTTGCGCCGGCCATAGAGCACGCGAGCGTCCGCCACATCCAGCAAGCGGCTCATGTGCGGATCAGCGTCGGCCCGGAAAAAGGCCTGCGGCCAGCTCAGGTGCGCGATCATCTCCGAGTGGAGGATGCGGCCGAAAGGAAGCGTTTCCGCCAGGACAATCTGCCGCGCCGATTCCGGCAGGTTCGGCAGGTGGATGCAAATGGCGCCGTAAGAAGCCGGCCGGCGGTTGCCGGCCAATTGCAGCACCACCTCGCGCTGGTAAGCCGCCGGCGCCCGCTCCCTCCCCAGCACGCGCAGACACAAGCGCCGACGATAAAACTGTTCCAGCGTCGGCGTCATGTCGTTCGAATGCACCAGGAGCCGCCGGTAAGGCTCCGGCACCTCCTCACCGCTCAGACGCGTGAGCGACGGGAAGGGAACGCCGAGCCGCGCGTAGAAATGACCGAGCAACGCCGCCCACGCCGGCGGGACGCCCGACTCCGCCGACGCGGACGGGGCGGCGGAGGGTTCCCCCGGCGCTGCTGCCAGCGCAGACTCGGGCGGACCCAACTCAGCCTCAGGCATAGCGCGCATGGCGGTGTTCCGGCAGGAAAAACTCATGAACCAGGCGGTCCACCTGCAACAACCCCTCGCGACTGAAGCGCAGCCAGTCGCCGTCGATCGCCAGGAATCCCCACTCCCGCAAGCGCCGGATCGGCTCGGCAAAAACAGTGGTGAGGTCCGCCCCCAGCTTGGTGGCGAAATAGTGGCGGCTGACGCGGCCCAATTTGAACTGCAGCACCAGCTCGCGAATCACACGCTCCCGCTCTGTCGGTGTCAGCGCGCGGTAAATGGGCAGCCGGTCCTGGCGCAGTTCGGCCAGATACGGTTCGAAGTCGTGCTGGTTTTGGAAGTGCGTGCCGTTGACGTGGGAGAAGGAAGCGACACCCAAGCCGATCAGGTCCGCCCCGCGCCACAAGCTGTCCCGGTAAACGAAGCGGGTCCGGGCGGGATCCTTCACCGCGGTGTAGGCGCTGGCCACGGTGTAGCCGGCCCGCTCCATCTCGCCAAAGGCGTAGTCCACCCAGCGGCGCTTCGTGTCCCAGTCCGCCACCGGCGCGGCCAGTTTCCCCTGGGCCTTCATCTCCTGATAAATCTGCGTGTTGTACGGGACTTCCATCTGGTAGATGGTCACGCTGTCCGGCGCCAGTTGGAGGGTTTGGCGCACGCAGTCGCGCCAGTTCTCCTCCGTTTCCTCGACCATGCCGGCGATGAGATCGATGTTGATCTGCGGAAAATCGAGCTCGCGCGCAAAATGGTAGGCCCGGCGGATTTCCGGCGAGCGATGCGCCCGGCCGTTGATCTCCAGGACGTGGTCGCTGAAGTTCTCCACCCCAAGGCTGAGGCGGGTGACGCCCAGCTCGCGGATGGTTTTGAGCTTGTGGTCGGACAGCGTGCCTGGCTCGCACTCGAAGGTGACTTCCTCGGCGGCGTCCCAAGGCAGCAGCGCCTTCATCTGGTCCGTAAGCTGGCGAAGCTGCGACTCGGAGAGATACGACGGAGTCCCACCGCCGAAATAGACGAACTGGGGTTTGCGCCCGCTGATAAAGGGCATCGTCGCATACTGCTGCAACTCCCGGAGCGCGAGATCCAGGTAGGCCTTGATGGCGGTGGAGTCTTTGTCGGTATAGACGCGGAAATAGCAGAAATGGCAGCGTTTCCGGCAGAACGGAATATGCAGATAAACCCCCAGCGGCACGCCCGGCTGGGCCGGTCGCGCCAGCGCGGCCCGGGCCTCCGCAACGTGCTCCGGTTTCCAGAAGGAGAACGGCGGGTAGTTCGAGACGAAGTAGTTGCCGACGGTGGTTTGGTGTTCCACCGGCGGCGGCGTTGCGGGCCGAACGGCTGCGGTTGCGCTCATGGTTTGTCGGAAGCCGGCCACACGGGCCGACTGGTGGCATAGTATTCGGCGCAATTCGCCATTTGGCAAATGAATCGTCCTGTGAAGGGAAACTCCGTCCGCAACGGCAGGAAACCGCATCGTCCAGTCCGCCGGCGCGGCCGTCCCATCGCCCGGCGGACGGAGGAGTTCGCGCGTCGGCCGGGCGACGCTTCGTGCTTGACGCGGGCCGGGGTTCTGGTTGGATGGCGGCCATGAAAGCGAAACTCGTCACTTTGCTGGGAGTGTTCACGTTGGTGTTTGTGGTGGCCGGCTGCTACAGCAAGGTCACCGGCGGCTCCCGAATGGGCGTGCCGTTCGTCAAAGACGAAGTCATGGGCCGCTATGAGCGACCGCTGGACGACGTTTACAACGCCGCCAAGCAGGTCATTCTGTTCAACGGTACCCTCGTCAACGAGAGCATCCTCCACGGCCAGACCAACGAGGTGAAGACGCTCGAAGGCCGCGTCAACCAGCGCTTCGTCTGGGTCCGGGCCGAGCAACTGGATCCCAAGCTCACGCAGGTGACGGTCCAGGCCCGCACCACGGGCGGCGGCCGCGACATCGATCTGGCCCACGAACTCGAGAAGCAGATCGCGCTCAAATTGGTCCGCTAACCGGGCGTGGCGCAGAGGTCAGTGCCGCTGACGTGAGGCAATGCGGCATAAACTTGCCAGAACACGCCTCCCCCGCCCCGGGGCTGCCAACTCAATCGGCGTGTGAAGTCCCCGGGCTAACGCTTCCGCTTCAGCCCCAGATTCTGTTCGTATGAGCCCAGCGGCACCGCTTGGCTTTTTTCTTTGCCCTTGAACTCCAGGCGCAGGTGGTCGAGACGACGCCGTGCGTGTTCCGCCACCGCCAGCTCCGGGAACCGGTCGATAATCGTCTGAAGCGAGCGGCGCACGGCCTCGTCATCGGCACCGCGCTGGATCTGCAGGTCGGCGAGCAGATTTAACCAGCGCGCGACGGCCTTGGGCGAATCAGGGTGGGCGCGGACCAGTTGTTCCAGTTGGTCCGTCGCCAAGTCGAGCCGCTGATAGTGCTCCGCGTAAAGCACCGCGAGTTTCTCCCGGGCCTCGGTGTCGTGCGGATGCTGCTCGAGTTGGCGGACGTAGCCGGCCGCCAGTTCGGCCGGGTCGGCCTGAACCGGCTTCAAGTGGTCCTGGTCCCGCAGCAGGCCGAGGTTCTGCACGCCGGGCGTAACGGCCACGGCCGCGCGGTCCTGAGCTTCCAGGAGAAACTCACGGCTCGCCAGGTGCGCGATGCGCTGGGCGGCTTGCTTCGCCCGTTCCGTGTCGGGAAAACGCGCCACGACCCGCTCCAAGGTCCGACGGGCGGCATCAGGATCCTTGGCCAATTTCAGATGCCAGTCCGCCAGTTGATAGAGCGCGGCGGCCACTTGTTGGGGAGGACTTTCCGGCCGCTCGCAGAAACGGCTCAAGGTGAGTTCGGCCTCGGACAGGTCGTTCAAATTCTCGGCCTGGAGGGCGGCCAGGAGCAGGACGCCTTCGAGATCGTTGGGGAACCGGGCGAGTTGCTCGCGCACGGCGACGACGGCTTCGAGGAACCGGCCCTGGTTACGCCGGGCGCGGGCAACGGAGTAGGCCGGTTTCGGCTCGGGCGGCTCATCACCGCCGTCGAGCATCCCGGTGAAGATTCCAGCGAACGCCCCGCCGATGTTGGCGCCCCACAGGATGGCCAGGATCAAGGCGCAGCCGGCCGCCAGCGGGATGCCGATGAACGCACCCGCCTCCCCACCGCCCGCCACAAACGGCGCCACCTTCCACAGCAACAGCCCGATCACCACCGCGGACAAAATCCACTTGAAGATCAGGCGCGCCGGATCTTCCCGCGTGTTCTTGAGCCAGCGAATGCCGACCCAGACGATGGCCGCGCCGGCCACCGCCAGCATGACGGCGTCGCGAAGGATTTCGTAGGTTCGGCTCATGGTCAGGCGCGGTCCGCGGTTGCGGTACCGCCGGTCGATTAGACCGCGGGAGGCCGGACGCGTCACGCTTCACCGCGGGAAGGCACGGCCCCAGACCGGTTCAGTGCCGGGGAGCGGGCGCCAGGGTCTCGCCCAGGTCAAACTGCATCAGCGTCTGCGTGCCGGTTTGCACGTTGCGGATGCGCATCTCCTTTACCTCCCAGTGTCCGTTGACCTTCTGGAGGTCCTTCACCTCGAATTCTTTTAGCAGCTTGTTGTGTTCGTCGTAGGCTTCGGCCTGGATGATGCCGCTGCTTTCGCTGTCGATCCAAGTGAGGACCCGGTGATAGCGGCCCGGACCCGGATCGGGATTGACACTCTCGAGCACCTTGCACGCACGGCCCCGTCGCATCTCGCGCTTGAGCACCCGCTGCTCGGGCCAGTTCAGGAATTCCATCGCCAGGTCGCCGAGCTGGAAATCCGAGCCGGCGATGGCGGTGCTCGCCTGCGCCCCCCTCAGGCTGTTGGTCACCATGCCCGCGAGGGCCGGATCGGTGATCACGACGTTCACGGAACGGTTGGTGGTTGCGGCCCCGATCTCGAGGCGGAAGGGAATCTGGATCCAATGCCGGGCGCGGTCGCGCATCTTCAGGATGCCCGTTTGCGTGTAGCTTTCCGTCGGACTTACGGCCCGCAGTTCGGCCACGAGCGCCTGCCCCTGCTTCTCAGCCGCGGTCGGTTCCGTTGCCGAGACGCCGGCCGCTCCGCCGAACGCCAGCACAGCCCCCAGCAAAAGCGGCCGAACGTTCATTTAGGCTCCAACGCCAGCCGGATCACCTGGGAAATGTGACTGACGGGATGCACTTGGATCTTCGCGCGCACCTCGTCCGGCGCCTCCAGCCAATCGCCGCGGTTTTGCCCCGGCAGGAGGACGTGTTTGACGCCGAAGCGCGCCGCGGCCAGCAGTTTTTCCTTCACGCCGCCGACGCGCAGCACCCGGCCGCGCAAGCTGATCTCGCCGGTCATGGCCGTGTCCGAGCGGACGCGCCGCCCGGTGAGCAGCGAGGCCAGCGCCGCCACGATGGCCACGCCCGCGCTCGGTCCATCCTTGGGCGTGGCCCCGGAGGGAACGTGGATGTGGAAGTCGTAATTGCCGTAGTCGGCGAGGTCGATGCCGAGCTTGCGGGACTGGCTGCGCAAATAGCTCACCGCGGCCTGGGCGCTCTCTTTCATCACGTCCCCCAGCGAGCCGGTGAGGAGCAGATTGCCCTTGCCGGGCATGCGCGTGGCCTCGATGAAGAGCACGTCGCCGCCCACGGGCGTCCACGCCAGGCCGGTGGCGATGCCGACCTCGGTGATCTGCTCCGCCATCTCGGGGAAGAAACGCGCCTGGCCGAGGTAGTCCTTGAGCCGGTCGGGGCGGAACGTGACCGGTTTGGCGTCGCCGTCGTGGCGGACCAGGCGGCGCGCGGCCTTGCGGGTCAGCGCGGCGATTTCGCGTTCCAACTGGCGCACGCCGGCTTCGCTCGTGTAGTCCTGGATTACCCGGCGCAGGGTGGCGTCGGGGAGTTTGACGTCACTGCGCTTGAGGCCGTGTTCCTGGATCTGGCGCGGCACGAGGTAGCGTTTGGCGATCTGGAGTTTTTCCGACTCGGTGTAACTCGGCAGCTCGATGACCTCCAACCGGTCGCGCAGCGCCGGGTGAATCGGGTCCAGCCAGTTGGCGGTGGTGATGAACAAGACGCGCGAGAGGTCGAAGGGCAGATCGAGATAGTGGTCCACAAACGTGCCATTTTGCGCGGGGTCCAGCACCTCCAGCAACGCCGAGGCCGGATCGCCGCGGAAATCCGATCCGACCTTGTCGAGTTCGTCGAGCATGAGCACCGGGTTGCGGCTCTCGACGCGGCGGAGCGTCTGAATGATCCGGCCCGGCATGGCGCCCACGTAGGTGCGCCGGTGGCCGCGAATCTCGGCTTCGTCGCGCATGCCGCCGAGGGAAATGCGCGCGAACTTGCGTCCCAGCGCGTCGGCCACGCTCCGGCCCAACGAGGTCTTGCCCACGCCGGGCGGTCCCACCAGGCAGAGAATCGGCCCCTTGAGTTCCTTCTTCAGCTTGATCACCGCCAGAAACTCCAGGAGGCGCTCCTTGACCTTGGCCAGGCCGTAGTGTTGTTCATTCAAGATGCGCTCGGCCTCGGCCAAGTTGAGCTTGTCCTCGGTTTCCTTCCCCCAGGGAACGTTGAGGATCCAATCGAGGTAATTGCGCGCCACGCCGTATTCGGCGGCGGCGGGCGGCATCTGCTGCAATCGCTCCAACTCGTGCTCGGCCACCTGCTTCGCTTCGGGGGGCAGCGGCGTCTTCGTGATCTGCTCTTTGAGGGATTTGACTTCGGCGCCTTCCGCGTCGCTCTCGCCCAATTCGCGCTGGATGGCGCGCATCTGCTCGCGCAGGAAGAAGTCGCGTTGCGTCTTGGAAATCGAGGTGGCCACCTCGCTCTGGATTTTCGAACTGAGGGAAAGCACCTCCTGCTCGCGTCGGAGCAGCGGCAGCAGGCGGGTGAGCCGCTCCTTGACCGAGCCGGTCTCCAGGAGGTGCTGGCGTTCCTCCAGACTGAGGTTCAGCGTGAAGGCGATGAGGTCCGAGAGGTGCGAGGGATTGTCGGGGTTCAGCGCGTTGACCTTGTCCTGCTCGGTCAGGCTGGGGGAGAGTTTGACGACTTCGGCGAACTGGTTCCGGGCGTTGCGGACCAGCGCCTCGACCTCGACGGATTCTTCCTGGACCTCCGGGCAAACTTCCACCCGGCCACGCAGATACGGCGTCTGGGCCTCATAGCCCTTGAGGCGAATGCGCCACAAGCCCTGGACCAGGATGCGCACGTTGTTGTCCGGGAACTTGAGCATCCGCAGCAAACGGACCGAGCACCCGACATCATACAGATCCTCCGGGCCGGGATTCTGCACCTCCGGCTTGCGCTGCAACACCACGCCCATCAAACGGTCGCCCGCCGCCACGTCGTCGATCAGGCGGATGCTCTCGGCGTTGTCCACCAGCAGCGGGGCCACCATGGTGGGAAAAATGACGATGTCGGACAGCCCCAGGATGGGCAGCACCTCCGGCAACGACCGCGTGGAAGGCCGTGCCTCCTCCGCTTTTGACTGGGCGTCCGCGCTGGAAATGGCGATAAGCTCGGTGCCACCCGCAGCCATCGTCGCCTCACTCTGAGAGTTGGATGCCACGGCGAAGGAAAGGTTGCGGGAGCTTCAGAGGGAATGTTGAACGGCGACGCGGGTGCGTTTCGGTTTGGGAGGGTGCGCCAGCGGCACGTCAATGCGGAGAAACCCGTTGAGGTAGGCCGCCTTGGCCTGGCCCAGGTCGTAGCCGGGCGGCAATTCCAGGATGCTCTCGAAGGGCCCGTAGTTGATGCTCATCAGGAGAAAGCTGCACTTGGGCGCGCGGCAGCCGTCCGGCCGTTCCCCGCGAATGCGGATGCGGCTGCCCTCCACGGTGATCTCCAGGTTCTCGCTCCGCATGCCCGCCAGTTCCACCTTGATCACCAACCCGTGGTCCGTGACGTAAACGTCAGTATTCGGCTCCCAATGCGCTTTCACCGGCCCGTCATGGGCGCTCACAAAAGAGGATTGTGCAACGAAAACGGAGGAACTGACTTTGCTTATCGCCATGCGTCAACGGAACGTATCGCAACCGGACCCCAAGTGCAAGCCACGCCTCGCCGGCCAAGCCCCGGCGGAGGTTCGCCCTGTTCCCGCCTGCCATCGCGGTCTCATCGCATCTTCACGATCACTACGGGGCGTTCGCCCTTGCGGGCCCGATAGACAATGGAGCTTTTCTGGCCCTGCTCCCCGGCGGCGGCGCAGCCACAGTGGGTGTCGCGCTCGAAGCTGAATTTCCGCCGGCGCCATCTCGCCCACACGAACGCGCCCGCAGTGCCGGCGACGATGGCCAGGGACGCTGTTTGTTGCCAGGACATGCAACGAAGATACTGCCAATCCTCCGCCCCGCAAGCGGCCTCTCCGAAGAACACTCCAAGCCCCAAACCTTACCGACGGGCCGGAAGATTCCCCTGACGGGTTGAACAAAATGGGGGGGGCGAAGTCGGTAGAGCCTGGCGAATTACCTCCCGCTCACCCCCCGCCAGTTCCGCGATGGGCGGCCGGCCCACGCCCACGGCGGCCAGTTGGCCGTGAGCTTGAGGCGAAACAGATAATGCGGCCGGCCCGCTTGCGCCTCGTGCCACGCACACACCCGTTCATGGCCCAACCCCAGATCGCTCCGGTTCAGCCACACTTGGGCTTTGCCCAGCCAGGACTGGCATTGCTCCATCGCGCTCTCCCACTGCGTGGCCGTCACCGTGTCCCCGCTGCGAAAATAGTAATGTGGCTATGCACTTGATTCCCCTACCCCAATTCCTTGGGGTTGCCTGCCGCCGACCAGCGTGTCACCGCGCACCGGCTCCAGGGCCAGCGCCTGCGCGACCAAGCGTTGAAACAACAGGCCCCGCGAACCAGAGGTGCGCCGGTTGAAGCGAAACGTGAACTCGTCCCAATAGTAATCCAGATGCGTCGCCGCCACCGCTCCCTGATGCGTGCCCAGCAGCCAGCGCTGCAGCAGCGACGCCACGCGATGGGCCCGCGGCCGCAGATGGGCCCCCACCACGGCTCGGTCCCGTACCACGGCGTGCCCGAAGCCTTCGGCCGCGCGCGAGGCGTAGCCAGACCAACCATCGGTCAGCACCTGGCTGCCCGGACTGACGGCGGCGACCGTGGCTTGGGCCAACACTGGCGCCGAGGCATTGGCCACGGGCGCCAGCCGGATCCGGCCCATTGGGCGCCCGTCCACTTGCGCGGCGATCAGCACCAACGCCTTGCCGGCCGCCCCCCGCCCGCGTTTGCCCGGCCGCTCGCCGCCGACATAGACCTCGTCCACTTCCACCGTGCCGGAGAGCCGATCCCGGCCCGGCCGCACCATGGCCCGGCGCAGTTTGTGCAACCAGCGCCAAGCGGTGTGGTAGCTGCCCAAGCCCAGCACCCGCTGCACTCCCAACGCACTGGCTCCGCTCTTCTGATGGACGACGTGCCACGTGGCCTGAAACCACAACCGCAGCGGCCAATGCGTGTCGGCGAACAGCGTGCCCGCCGTCACCGTAAAGTCGTGACCACAAGCCGCGCAGCGATAGAAGGGCGCTTTCATCGTCCAGACCTTGGCGGTCGGACATCGGGGACCGCGCGGTCCCTGCGGCCAGCGGATGGATTCGAGATAAGCGCGGCAGGCGGCGGCGTCATGAAAACGCTGATGGAACTCCAACACGGTTCGGGGGGGATCGGCCATGCCGACTACTACCGCTTGCGGCCAGGGGAATAAAGTGCATAGCCACAAATAGTAATACGGACCGAGCCGCGTCCCCGCCGCCAAAGCCAAACTCGTCAATCCCGGCGCCAGCGGCGAACCGGAGGACCAGCTTCGTGCCCTGTTCGATCAGTTTCTGCTCGCGGTACTGACGACCGAGGCCAAAGAACAGCGGTTGCGTTTGGTTTTCGCCAAGCATGAGATTCGCGTTCAGGGAAACTCCCTGCGACGCATTGAAACGGCGATGCAACGGCTGGAACTTTCGCATCTTGCCCGCGTACCGGACGGTTACCTTTCAGCGACTGCCGAGAATCAACCGTTCATCCGGGAGTTCATTGTGACGGAGGTGAAGCCGCAAGGAGCTCGTTCGGAATAGGCTGATCATGACCCCAATGTCTGCGATCGACGGTTCGTAGTGCCCGAAGTCTCGCCAGAGAGCGCGCTCGCTCCATGGCCACTGAAGACATCTGTGATGGCTAAGATTGCCAAAGATGGGTGGAGGATGCTACGTTTGTGTCATGAAGACGCAAGCGCTCAACGTGAACTTGACCTTGGAACTGCGACGGTACGTCAAAGACCAGGTGCGGGCAGGCCGATACCAAAACGAGAATGAGGTCGTGCGGGACGCCATCCGCCAGATGCAGCAGCGCGAGATCGAGCAATTTGAACGGGTCTTTGGGGATTACTCCGGCGCTCCGCCAGGAGAACCCACTGCCGAAGACGACAAGGCGATTAAAGCGGCTATCAAGCGTCACAGGGATGCCAAGCGCGTCGAGCAACCGGCATGACCACGGTCGTCTTTGACACCAACACGGTGGTCGGTGCGATATACTGGCCCCGGAGCACTGCGCGGCGCTGCCTCGCGGGGTTAGCTCGTCGGCAGTACGGCATGGCGGTCTCGCACGAGGTATTCGACGAATACGAAGCGGTTGTGGCCGAGTTTCAGCCTCGCTTCCCGGGGTGCAATAGCGCTGGAGCACTCGCCTGGCTTCGGCTCAAGGCTCGCTCGGTTGAACCGGCGCCATTGGGGAAGTCACGCAGCCGCGATCCGAAAGACGACCCGGTTCTCGTTTGTGCCCTTGCTGCACGGGCGAAATACCTGATTATGCGCGACGACGGCTTACTCGTTTTGGGCAAACCCTTCGGGATCGAAATAATCACTCCCGCCGCCTTTGTAGCTTGGTTGCGAGAACGCCATCGGCCTCCGACTTGAGAGGCATCAGTGGCGCGACGCGGAGGATTCGCGACCATTTGAGGTTTAGACAAACCGCCAAACTGCCGATTAAGCTGGAGGGAACGCGTGGACACGCAATCCAGCGCCGGTGGCGAGTGGCAACGAGACGGCCTCGAGGCCTTGCTCGGTCATGCCCTGATGCTGGATCTGGAGGTCGCTCGGCAGGACAAGATCCTCAAAATCGGCGCGATGCTTGGAGGCGAGACCTTCGCGTCGGCGGGCGCCCCATCGGCAGCTAGCAGCCTTCGTGAACTGGCGCGCCTGGCGGCGTCCGCTCGCTGCGTTCTGGGCCACAATCTGATTCAGCACGACTTGGCGGTGTTGCGGAAGACGACGCCGAACCATCCATTGTTGCGATTGCCAGTAATTGATACGTTGGTACTCTCGCCGATCGCCTTTCCCGAAAACCCGTATCATCGGCTGGTCAAGAATTACAAACTGGTCCGGGAAAGCATGAACGATCCGGTCGCCGATGCACGCCAAGCGGCGATCTTGTTTGGCGACGAATTCCGTTCGCTCGACGGCCTTCGGCAGACGGAACCGCGCCTGTTTGAGTTGCTCTATTTCCTCCTCGCGACGCCCGATGAACCCGGCGAGCCGCTCGCGTCGGGAATGGAGATGGTTTTCCGCGGACTGGCTGGAACCAAGCCGACTCAGGAAAGAGCCTTGGAACTCTGTCGCGAATTGTTCGGGCGGTGGGCTTGTTCCAGCGTGCCGGCGGACCCTTCACTGCTCCAGACGAATATCGATCGCCTGGCTGTCGCCTATGCAGTCACATGGCTGCGAGTCGCCGGCTCCAATTCGGTTCTGCCGCCTTGGGTACGGATGGAGCACCCGGCTACCGGCCAGTTGCTTCGCCGGTTGCGCGCTGTGCCATGCGCCGCGCCGGGCTGCGCGTATTGCCGCCGCGTCCACAACGCCCGCGAGCAATTGCGTTCCTTTTTCAACTTCGACGACTTCCGTCCTCAGCCTCCTAGCGCCAGCGGCGGCAGTTTGCAGCGCGAGATCGTCGAGGCAGGACTGCGTGATGAGTCATTGCTGGCGATCCTTCCGACGAGTGCCGGCAAGTCGCTCTGCTTCCAACTGCCGGCGTTGGTTCGCAATTATCGACGCGGCGTGCTCACGCTCGTCATTTCGCCGCTCCAAGCGCTGATGAAGGACCAGGTGGACGGCCTGGTGCGCCGCACGCGCACGCCGTTCGCCGCAGCACTTTACGGTTTGTTGACGCCGCTTGAACGCGCAGACGTGTTGCGTGGAGTCGCCCTGGGCGACGTGGCCCTGCTCTATGTCTCGCCGGAGCAACTGCGCAATCGCTCGTTCGCCAAGGCGATCGCGCAGCGCGAGGTGGGCTGCTGGGTTTTCGACGAGGCACATTGCCTCTCGAAATGGGGCCACGATTTCCGACCCGATTATCTTTACGCCGGGCGTTTCATCCGCGAGTTCTCGGAAGAACACGGCGTCGAAATCCCACCTGTCGCCTGCTTCACTGCGACCGCCAAGCGGGATGTAAAGGAGGAGATACTGGACTACTTCAAAAGGGAGACTGGACGCCAGTTGCGGCTGTTCGAAGGCGGCGTCGAGCGAGACAATCTGCATTTCGAAGTCCAGACCATCGAGACTCACGGCAAACTCGAACGCGTTCATGACCTGCTTTCGGACCGGTTAGGAAGCGGCCACAGTGGCAGCGCCATCGTCTTTCGCGCCACCCGGTCGGACACCGAGATTGCCGCGAAATATCTCCAGGAAAAGGGCTGGGCGGCGGCGCACTTCCACGCTGGGCTGACGCCGGAGGCAAAGAGAGAGACACAAGACGAGTTCCTCGCCGGCGATCTGCGGGTGATCTGCGCGACAAACGCCTTCGGCATGGGCATTGACAAGGACGACGTGCGTTTGGTTATCCATGCCGACACGCCGGGGTCGCTGGAGAATTATGTCCAGGAAGCAGGCCGTGCCGGTCGTGACGGACAGCACGCCGACTGCCTGTTGCTCTTCGACGAAGCGGATTGCGAGCAGCAGTTCCGGCTCGGCGCGATGTCGGAACTCTCGCGCCGCGACATCGCCCAGATTTTACGCGGGTTGCGCAAGGCGGCGCGCGGCGAGGACCAAAGCGTCGTAATCACTACCGGCGAAATTCTGCGGGACGAGGATTTCAACGCCAACATGATCCTGGAGGACCGCGCTGCGGACAACAAGGTGCGCACCGCCATCGCTTGGTTGGAGCGGGCCGACTTCCTCCAGCGCGACGAAAACGTAACCACCGTTTTCCAAGCCCGACCGCTGGTGAAGAATTTGGCGGAGGCCGAAGCGAGAATGCAGCGGCTCAACTTGCCCGCAAAGGAGCAGGCGCTGTGGCTGGCGATCCTTCGCGAAGTCATGAACGCGTCGCCGACCGAAAGTCTCACGGTTGATCAGCTGGCGCTGGTGCCCGAGTTCGCCGCCTACGCCCAGTCCAGCAACGGCAACGGCAGGGCCAAGCCGCTAAGCCCGGAACTCGTGAGCGCCAAGATCATCAAAGTGTTGCGCAGCATGGCGGAGACGGGCTTGATGAAGCGCGATACGCTGCTTAACGCCTTCGTGCGCCACAAGGTCGCTGATCACTCGCGCCTGCGGTTGGAGCGTGTCCTGCAACTGGATCGTCACCTGGTGGATTTGCTGGCGATCGAGGAACCGGACCCGGAAGGGTGGATGCCCCTTTCGCTGCGGCTGCTCAACCAGCGCCTGTGCGATGAAGGGCTGCCGTCATCGCCGGAGCTATTGCTCGGGTTGCTCAAGAGTCTGCGTGAAGACGGGCGCGGTTTCGGCGGCAATCGCGGCAGCATTGATTTGCGGCACGTATCACGAGAATCCTGCCGCTTGCGCCGCATCCGACAGACGTGGAAGGAAGTTAGCGAACTTGCCGAGAAACGCCGACGCGTCGCGGCGGTCGTGCTGGAAGCCATTCGGCAAAAGATTCCTGCCGACGCGCCGGCCAGCGCGGATCGGCTCGTGGATTTTTCCTTCGAAGAACTGCGCGAGGCGGTCGAGCGTGACCTCGAGCTGCGTGCCGCGTTGAAGGACCGCGACGCTGCCTTGGACGCGGTCCTGGAGCGCGCCCTGATGTATCTGCACGAGCAGCGCGTTATCATCCTCCAACACGGGCTCGCCGTCTTCCGCTCGGCGATGACCATCCGGCTCCAGCCGCAGGCGAAAGGAACAAAATACACAGTCGCCGATTACACGCCGCTGGCGCATCACTACCGCGAGCGCATTCTCCAGGTCCATGTGATGAGCGAATATGCCCGCCGGGGATTGGAACGGATGCGGGAAGCGCTGGCACTGGTGCTGGCGTATTTCACCTTGAGTAAGGAGGAATTCATCTCGCGCTACTTCGGCCAGCAATTAGAGTTGCTGAGGCACGCCACGACGGCCCAGTCGTATCAGCGCATCGTCACCGATCTGGCCAACCCGGCGCAAATGCGCGTGGTGACAGCGCCGCTGGGACGCAACATGCTGATTCTGGCCGGTCCCGGCTCCGGCAAGACGAAAACTGTGGTGCATCGTTGCGCCTACTTGTTGCGCGTCGAGCGGGTCCGGCCACAAAGCGTGCTGGTGTGCTGTTTCAATCGGCAGGCGGCGATTGAACTGCGCCGTCGACTGGCGGACCTGGTCGGCGATGACGCGCGCGGGCTGACTGTGGCGACCTATCACGGGCTGGCAATGCGGCTCTTGGGCTATTCGTTTGCCGGTCGAACCGAGGGGCGCGCAAAGGAGATCAACTTCGATGGGTTGATCACCGACGCGGTGAAGTTGCTTCGCGGCGAGACGCTTCCGCCAGGGGTCGAGCCTGACGAAGTCCGTGACCGACTCCTGGCCGGCTTCCAACATATTCTGGTGGACGAGTATCAGGACATTGACGAGCCCCAGTACGAAATGATCAGCGCGCTCGCCGGACGGACGCTCACTGATTCGGACCAGAAGCTCTCCATCCTCGCGGTCGGTGACGACGACCAAAACATTTACGCCTTCCGCGGCACCAACGTAGAGTTTATCCGCCGATTTCAGCACGACTACGATGCGGACGTTCACTACCTCGTCGAGAACTATCGCTCGACGCGCTACATCATCGAAGCCGCCAACCAAGTTATCGCCGCAAACTCCGACCGGATGAAAACCGAGCAACCGATCCGCATTGATCGCCACCGCGCGATGTTGTCAGCGGGCGGCGAATTCGGTCGGCACGACCCGATCAGTGGCGGCAGGGTGCAAGTGATCCGCGTCCGCGAGGCCCGCGCTCAAGCTGAAGCGGTGGTGGCTGAAATCCTGCGTCTCCGGGAGTCAGGCGTCAGCGATTGGTCGAAGATCGCCGTGCTTTCGCGCACTCACGACGAATTGGCCCAGGTTCGGGCCATCGCCGAGACAGAACAAGTACCCGTTCGCTGGGTGCCTCAGCGCGAGGCGATCCCACCGCTGCATCAAATCCGCGAAGTCCACCGGTTCCTGCATCACCTGGCGGAGCGGCTCAACAAGCTTCACCGTGCTGGTGAGTTGAGTCTGGTCATGAGAGAAATGTTTCCCAAGGACCGCGCCAACCCGTGGGTGCAATTCCTGGATCGTCTGTTGGATGCCTGGCAGAGCGAATCCGGGGGCGCGGAGTTGCCGGTTCAAGACGCGCTGGAGTTCTTCTACGAGGCCTGCGCGGATAGCCGGCGGGAATTCAGCTTCGGTGACGGCGTGACTTTGAGCACCGTGCATTCGGCCAAGGGCACGGAACACGACCACGTTCTGCTCGTCGGCATTTGGCCGCTCAAAGGCGATCGCCAAGGAGATGAGGAACTGCGCCGGACGTTCTACGTCGGCATGACGCGCGCACGGCAGACCCTCGCTGTGTTCGACCGATGTGACATCGGCCGCTCGTTGCCGGGCACGCTGGAAGGCGCGGCGGTGCTGCGTCGTGAGTTTCCTGGGCGGGCGAACAGCCGCACACTGCCGCAACTCAATTATGAGACTCTGGGCCTCGAAGGCATATATCTGAGCTACCCGGCATACTTCGCAGAGGGACATCCCGTACACAGGGCGCTAGCGCGCCTGCTGCCGGGTAGCCACCTGAAGATGCGGCTGGCTGAATCCGGCAGTCTCGGACTCTTTGACAAAGACGACACTTGCGTTGCCCGACTTTCGCAGAAAGCCGAGGGAGATTGGCAAGACCGACTGCGGTCCATCCGTGAAGTCCGTGTCTTGGCAATCGTCCATCGTAGCGTCGAACAGGAAGCAGATGCAGACCGACGCGCCCGCTGCCGCGTGCCCGAATGGGAGATCCCCGTGGCTGAGGTTACGCTCGATGATTCAAGGCGCGCGCCCCTGGATTCGCACCACAGATCGTCCAGCGCCGGTGTTGAGCATTCTCAGTTCGTCAACGGGATGTTGTAGGTCAGTTTGCCTTGCACTTCGCTGATGATCCCTCGGCTCGCGAGTTCGCTAACAATGGCAGCCAAGTGCCCGTCACCTTCGGACTGTGGAAATCGCGCTTTCAGCGCGGCGGTCAGCGTCTTGAGCATTCGAGGACATGCCGTCTTGCGTTTGATGAGGTCAGCGATCACGGCGTCGCAGGAGTTTCGACTGGTTGGCCGCCAGCCATCGGGAGAATGTCGGTCACGGCTGCGCATCGAGCACACGCAATGTTCCTGGCCTTGAGATGGGCGATCAGGATGTCGAAACCGGTGTCTTTCGAGACGATGTAGAAGCGAGCCTTTGGGAAGGCGGCGCTGATAAGGGTGCTCGCGCGGGCGTCCCGCCGGGCGGGTTGGGGAAAACCATAATGGATGAGTTGCCCTTGGGCGGCCGGCAGGTCAGGAGTGCATCGCATCCCCAGTCTGTTGGGGCAGGTGGTCAAAAAAGTGCGGCAAACTCCGCGGATTCATTGGGCTTTGTTGAGCTTTCAAACACGCTCTTACACGGTGGCGGGCAGCAGTCATGCAGACGCAGTCCGGATGAACCGGGGTTCGCCGACGAAACCAAGCCCGATCTTGCCGTTCGCGTGCGGTTGGCCGACCCTCTGCCGATGAACAGCCTTTTCCCGCTGCTGGCGCTGGTTCTCGGTTTCGAAGCCGCATCTGCCCCGATGTCCGCCTCGGCAGAAGGCCCGCGCCTGCCTTCCTCCGCCAGCCACCCGGCGGGCGCAGTTGATTGGCTCATCAACCCCGCGCCGTTCGTCGCCCGCGTCATCGAGGGCGCCGACGGCAAGGAGGTCGAGTTGTCAAACGGTTTGGTGCGCCGGATCATCCGCCTCCGACCGAACGCCACGACGGTCGCGCTCGACAACTTGATGACCGGCGCGCCGTTGCTCCGTGCCGTGCGCCCGGAGGCCCGCGTGGAACTCGACGGCGTGAAGTATGAGGTGGGCGGCCTCGTCGGCCAGCCCATCCAGAACTACCTCAAGCCCGCCTGGCTCGACCAGATGCGCGCCGACCCGGCGGCGTTGCGCTTCGTGGGATTGAAGACGGGGAAGACCGAGACGCGCTTCGCCTGGAAGAAGCACCGCGAGTGGATGCCGGGTGACCGGCCGTGGCCGCTGCCGGGCGTTTCGCTGACGCTGGAGTTCGCGCGGGCGGATGCTCACCCCGACGCTGCCGCGAGCGCCGCAGTCACCATCCAGGTGCATTACGAGCTGTACGACGGCCTGCCGCTGTTGAGCAAGTGGATCACCGTGCGCAACGGCGGCGGCCAGCCGGTGCGCCTGAATGCGTTCACCAGCGAGATCCTGGCCGCGGTGGAGCCGGAGTCGGCCGTGGGCAATCCGCAGCGCTGGGAGTTGCCGGGGCTCCAGGTCGAAACCGACTACGCCTTCGGCGGCTCGATGAGCGCCGAAGGCTCGGCCGCGTCGGTGCATTGGCTGGCGGATCCGAGTTACACGTCGCAAGTCAATTACGATCTCCAGACCCCGTGCCTGCTGGAGTGTCGTCCGCCGTTGGGGCCGGACCAGGTGATCGAGCCGGGCGGCACGTTCGAGTCCTTCCGCACGTTCGAACTGGTGCCCGACTCGACCGAGCGCGAGCGCCGCGGCTTGGCGCAGCGCCGCATGTATCGCGCCCTCGCGCCGTGGGTCACGGAGAACCCAGTGCTCATGCATGTCCGGAGCGCGAAGCCAGACGCGGTCCGCCTGGCCGTGGACCAATGCGCCGCCGTGGGTTTCGAGATGATCATCCTGACCTTCGGCAGTGGATTCGATTTTGAAAACCACGCCCCGGCGTATCAGGCTCAGATCAAGGAACTGGCCGATTACGCCCGCTCCAAAGGCATCGCGCTGGGCGGCTACTCCCTGCTTGCCAGCCGCGGCGCGGCCACGGCGGCGGACAATTGCGTCGGCAAAGCCACCTTCGGCGTCATGCCGTGTCTGGGCGCCCAGTGGGGACGCGATTACCTGGCACAGTTGCGGCATTTCATTTCCACCGCCGACCTCGGGGTGTTGGAGCACGACGGCTCGTACCCCGGCGACACCTGCGCCTCGACCAACCACCCGTTCCATCGCGGTCTGGACGATTCGCAATGGGTCCAGTGGCGGGCGATCACGGACTTCTATAAATGGTGTCGCGGTCAGGGCGTCTATCTCAACATCCCGGACTGGTATTTCCTCAACGGGGGCAACAAGACCGGCATGGGCTACCGTGAGGTGAACTGGTCGTTGCCGCGGGAGTACCAGGAAATCATCGAGCGGCAGAACATCTTCGACGGCACTTGGGAGAAAACGCCGGGCATGGGCTGGATGTTTGTGCCACTCACCGAATACCAGGGCGGCGGCGCCGCGGCCACCATCGAGCCGCTCAAGGACCACCTGCCGCATTACGAGCAGCGGCTGGCCAACCTGTTCGGCGCGGGCGTCATCGCCTGCTATCGCGGTCCGCGCCTGTACGACAGCGACGCGACGAAGGCCGTCGTGAAGAAGTGGGTGGATTTTTACAAGCGCCACCGCGCCATCTTGAATTCCGACCTCCTCCACCTGCGCCGCGCGGATGGGCGCGACCTCGACTACCTTCTGCACGTCAACCCGGCGCTCAAGGAAAAGGGCCTGCTGATGGTGTACAACCCGCTCGACCGGGAGGTGAGCCGGACGCTGAATGTCCCGCTGTATTACTCCGGTCTGACGCGGACGGCGTCCATTCGCGAGCAGGAAGGGAAGGCCCGCAACTACGCACTCGACCGGGACTACGCCGTGGCCCTGCCGGTGAAGGTGCCAGCGCACGGCGAGACATGGTTCGTGGTGGAATGATCCGCGACCGCGCGGGAAGGCGATCCATCCAACTCGGCGCATTCACCCAAGACACCTGAACCCACAACCCGAACCATGAAACGTTACGGAATGGTCCTCGGCCTGCGGCCGGAGAAAATCGAAGAATACAAACAACTGCACGCCGCCGTCTGGCCGGACGTGCTGCGGATGATCCAGGAGTGCCACATCCGGAACTATTCCATCTATCTGCGCCGCCTCGATGACGGCCAGCCCTATCTCTTCAGCTATTTCGAATACATCGGCAGCGATTTCGCCGCCGACATGGCGAAGATGGCCGCCGATCCGACGACGCAGCGCTGGTGGTCGTTCTGCGTCCCCTGCCAGCGCCCCCTGGCGGATCGCGCGACCGGCGAATGGTGGGCTTCGATGGAGGAGGTCTTTCATCTGGACTGAGCTAGGCACGCGAACCAGCGGCGCAGGAACTCGCGCCGCCGTTCGTGATTCCCCTTGAAACCGGAGTAGGAAGAGGGGGAAATGGCTCGCCGCCGGGCGCCCCGAACAGGAACGCGGGGCCAATTCGCCTTCACCAGCGGCAGGCGGCGGCAGGAAGCTCTCAGACACGGAACCTCTGTCGGGGCGTCACGGGGCGGTTGCAAGGGCGTCCGCTGGTTGCCGCCCAGCCGCTGGCCGAGCGTGCGTTCGTTGAGGCCTTTGAAACTCAGGATCAGACTGGTGCGCTGATGCCCCAACAGCCGGCGGCGGCGTCCCTTCTCCCGGCAGGGTGCGCCCGTTGAGAGTCGCGTCTCCCGGCGCGATCTGCCCCGTCCGGAATCGGGGCGACCGGCGCGAACTATCTTCCCCGACGCCGCGGATCGGCCGCGCTGCGTCGCGACCTGGGGCCGGGCGTGCGCCCAGACCGGCCTTGCCCCGTGAGCGGCAGTACCGCCCGACCTTCCAGGCGGCGGATCCCGGATCCGTACTGCCAACCACGAGATTCATCAAGAGCCTTCGGACCGCCCAGTGCCCCCCCGAAACCGGGAAAACGCGCCTTGATATCCGGCGGAAACCGGCAGAGACTCGCGCCAACGAACCGGGTGTAAGGCAATTCTCCGTGAACCGCGTAGCGTCACGAAACCGATTCCCCATCAGCCTGAGGGTGACGGCTCTGCTCCTCGCGGCGGTCAGCCTCGGGTGGAGCGGCCAGGCCGCGGCTTGGGCAGCCAGCGCTGAGGCGGCGGCGCCCGGCGAGAGCACCCCAAACGGCGGATCGGCTGCCACCCAAAGCGATCTGTCGAGCGGCGGGACCGCTTCGGGGCCGCGGGTGGGCGAGTTGGGAGATTTGCAGCGGCTTTCGTTTAGCGGAGCGAAGACGTTTTCCGTGGCGGCGCTCCGGCTCGGGCTCCAGAGCACGGCTGACTTTGCCGAGGTGTCGCATCCGTTGGCGCCGCGAACGGAGTACTTGCAGGCCATCGAGCGCAAACTGCGCCGGGGCTACCAGCATCTCGGCTTTCCGGAGGTCCGGGTTGGCGCGCAGCCGGATACCAACGCCGGGTCGATCAGGGTCAACGTCGAGGAAGGTCCGCGTTACGTCTGTGGCCGGGTCAAGGTCGTCGGGGCCAGGCGGGCGCTGGCCAAAGCCATCGTGAAGCGGTTGACCGCGCCCAGTGACTCCAGTGCGGCGGCACAAGACGCCTTCCGCTTCGTGGACCAAGCGCCGGACGAGGCGTCAACGGACGAGTCCGAACCGCGGAAGCCTGGGGAAATCGCCGCACCTTGGGTCAAAGGCCAGCCGGCGCCTTTCTCGGATTACGATCGACGGTGGCTGGAGTGGCAAGTGGCCGACGAACTGCGCGCCCGGGGGCTGTTCTTCTCCGAGGTGGAACTGGTGATCGAGTGCGATGCCGCCGCCCACACCGCCGCCTTGAAAGTGGAAGTGCGGGCGGATGGACCGCGCCGGTATGTGAACCAGATTGAAATCACCGGCAACAAGAAAAACAGCCGGGAAGCGCTGCTCCGATATTTGGATGTGCGGCCGGGGATGGAGTTGACGCGCGAGCGGGTCGCCGGGATTGCGGATCGTCTTTGGCAGGCGGCGCGGTTTCTGGATTTCCACGTGACGGTCGGCGCGCCGGACGCCGCCCAACGGGTCGGCCTGCGCATCTCGGTGGTGGAATATGACCCGGCGCCGCCGGTGGATCGCGAGTTCTCCCCGTTACAACAAGCCCTGCTCAAGTCGCGGGAGTGGCTGGCGAAGTTGGACAAACGGCAGGAGGACCTCGTGGTGGGCGTCTCCGGTTATCCGACGGCATCCACCGGCCTCGAATGGATCCTCTCACCTCGCGGTGAAGTGGCGGTGTTGGAAACAGGCGCCCAGGCCCGCTCGCCCCAAGAAGGTCCCGGCGGGTTCATCCTCAAACCGGGGTCGATCGGGCTTTACTCTCCGGCGCGAGCACGCAAGTGGGTGGTGCCTTGCCGCGGAGTTCAGCTCACAACCTTCGTCCGCGCGACGTCGTCGGCGGGCAGCGAAGGAAATCCCTTCAATCTGACCTTCGGCACGGGTTGGAACAGTGGGGACGAAGCGGCCAAAGTCCCGTCTTGCCTCGAATTGAATTTGTCCCCGGTGGTCTTTGTTCACTTGGCGGACATGAAAGACTTCACCCGCTGGTTCGACGGCGGCCTGCTGATTTGCAGCAACGCGACCTCGGTCGCGAAATCGGACGTCCGAACCGGTCGCATTTTGGAACTTTCCGCCCGCGGGAGGGAGAAATGGGACGTCGCGTTGCAGTTGCGATTCCAGCGGGGAACCTACCGGCGCCAGGCGAAATTGATCGCGCGGGCGGGGGCCAGGTTGGCCAACGCTTACCAGACCAACGCACCCCTCAGTTCGAGCCTGGGTTTTCTCACCGAGGCAACTCTCTGCTCCGACCTTCTGCCGCCCTTGCTCGGCACGAATGTGGCTGCGGCGACCTGGGAGCATCTGCCTGGGTTGCTGCACGCGCTGAGGTTTGCGGACCTGCTATTGCCCCTGGAGCAGTTGCGCGGCTCAGAGGGAACGCTGGCGGAGGACCACGAAGCATTCGTGGTGCCCGAGGGACAGGCCAAGGAGAGCAGTTCGTTGGCGTGGCTGGCGGTCTGGCTCCGACCCTTTGCCGATAAGCTGTTGCCCGCCCAGTCCTGGCCGGGGCTGCTGACGCGCGAGGCCGCCTTGGCGGTCCAGGGCAAGACCCAATACACGGCCCGGGCGCTCGAACGTATCTACAACGCGGCGGACACCGGCCCCCTCGGCTATTGGGCCGCCGCGCAGTTGCTGGCCCAGGCGCACCAACCGGCGCTGGCGGCGACGTTCAGCGCCCGTGGCCTGGAGCGGCTTTCGACGGCCGACTTCCGCCGCGATTGCCAAGTGTTCTGGGACGACAAAAGCATTCTCGGCCAATGCCTGGGAAAGTTCGCCACCGCCCTGCGAGACGTGCGGGAGGAAGACTGGCGCGGCGTGGCCGGTTCCCTGCCGCCGTACGTCGCCGCCTTCCTCCAGGACGCGGTGCGTTACTCGCGGGAGGCGAAGGGCCAATCGAGCCGCGCGGCGCTGGCACCGGCGCTGGATGCGCTTTGGGAGAACGGCCTTAGGCAAGAGGTGGCCGCGGCGCTCCGCGAGTTGAACCAAGGGGTCCCTCCTCACCATTGACATTTCCGCGCGGCGGCTGGCCGCTTCCTGCCCGGCCCCGACCGTTGCGCTTTCAATCCGCCGGCGCGGTTAATCAAATCATGAGTTGGAAACCGTCACTCCGCCCCGCCCCGCCGGGCGGCACCGGCGGCAGTAACGGGGTCACGATTTGCCACACCCGCTGGCTGATTGCGTCCACCGAGTCGGTGGCGTCGAGGATCTGGATCCGCTCCGGCTCAGCCGCCGCGACCGCCGCGTAGCCCTGTTCCACGCGCTCAAAGAAGCTGCGGTCCGCCTCTTCGAAGCGGTCGCGCACAAACGCCATCACGGCTTGGCGTGCCCGCCGGCGCTCTTCGCTCAGTTCCGGCGGGACCACAAACAGCAGCGTGTGCCGCGGCCGGGTGTCGCCGACCGCGAAGTCGATCACCGTCCGCACCAGGTCCAGGTCCAGTTGCCGGCCGTAGCCCTGGTAGGCCACGGTCGAGTCATGGAAGCGGTCGCACAGGACGATCTGGCCCGACGCCAGGGCGGGCTGGATGACTTCGCGCACGAGCTGGGCGCGGCTGGCGTTCATGAGCAGCAGCTCCGCTTCCGGCGTCATCAGGTCGTTGTCCCGGCTGTGCTTGAGGGTGTGGCGGATTTCCTCGCCGATCAGCGTGCCGCCCGGCTCGCGCAGGACGCACACCGGATAGCCCAGCCGGCGCAGCCGCTGCGCCAGCAGCGCGATTTGCGTGGATTTCCCGCTGCCTTCCGTGCCCTCGAAGGTGATGAACAAGCCCGTCATGGAGTTGATCCGGTTAATGGCGGCCGTGGCCCACTTGGCGGCGCCATCGTGGTTGTGGCCCCGGACTTCTGAAAATCGCCGTTCAGATAGCGGACCAGCGAATCGACCTGGGCGTCGTCGAGCGGCCCGCCGTCGTCCTCGCCGAACGCGGGCATCAGTGTGCCGGCCTTGCCGTGCTGGATGAAGGCGCGCCAGATTTGTGGATCGTTATTGGTGTTGACCGTCCGCAGGTCGGGGACCATCGAGGCGCGGTGCGCCGCGTCGTGGCAGAGGCCGCACACGGCCCCGTACAGCGCCCGGCCCTGCCGGCCGTAAGCGGGGGCGAGGTGGCAGCGGGCGCAGTCGTTCCGAAACACGGCCTGCCGGTCGGCGGCGGCGATCTCCTGATTGCGCACGCGGAGCATCTCCTCCGGGTCCGACTGCCGCGGCGCGGGAATGTTGATCTTCACGGAAAGAATCTGGTCGCCGGCGGAGGAAACCACCGTGAGGGTCTTGAGCAGGATTCCGAATTTGCCCGCCAGGTCCATCGCGCCTTCGATGGTTCCGGAGCCGCCCGGTGGCAGCCGCCACGGCTGCGCCGGCAACCGGGCCACCGTGCAACCGCAGGAGGTCAGCACCTGGGTGACGACGACCTCGGCCCGCGACACGTTGGTCACGGAAAAAGTGAACGGCTGGTAGCGCTGGCCGGCGGGGACGCTGAACTCCTGGAACAGGCTGTCCCAGGCCAGCGTGGTGGCGGGAATCTGGCTGCGCACGGCCACGGGGAGGGCCATCACGACCAGGAGCCAGCCGATTCGCAGGATGCCACGATTCATAGCGGAGAAGCACCGGGAAGCTAACGAGGTGTCGGGACGCGGGCGAGGAATTTCTGCCGCGAACCCGTTGCCCGTCCAACGGGCGGCTTGACCTGGCCGGCTCAATTCACTACGGATAGCGCCCAACAACTCTATGACCTCTGTTGCTTTGTTCGCCGCCGGGATCCGGGCCTTCAGCGTTCCCCATCACCGTTCCGTCGGTTGCCTGATGATCCCGAGCCGCTTCCTGAGCGTTCGCGGCAGCGCCACCCGCCGTTGAATCCCCGGGCACGGCCGACACGAAACGCGGACGCAGCCGGCAGGGATGCAGATCGTCAGCATCGGTTCCAAAACACCATGAGCACCGAAAAGAAAGGCATGTTCGTAACGGACGACGGCAAGAACGTGCTGTTCACGTTCGTCATCGTCAGTTCGCTGTTTCTCCTGTGGGGCTTCTGCAACGGGATGATTGACGTGATGGACAAGCATTTTCAGGAGGAACTACACTTGAGCCTCTCGCAGTCCGCCTGGGTGCAATTCGCGCACTACCTGGGCTACTTCCTGATGTCGCTGCCGGCGGGATGGCTGGCGACGCGGCTGGGCTACAAGGGCGGCATCATCGCCGGGCTGCTGCTGGTCGCGGTGGGCGGCTTCTGGTTCATCCCGGCCACGAAAATCGCGGCCTTCTGGGCCTTCTTGCTCGGCGTCTGTGTTATTGCCTCCGGCCTCACCTTCCTCGAAACAGTCGCCAACCCTTACACGACGGTATTGGGTGACCCGCGCTATGCCGCCACCCGCATCAATCTGGCCCAATCCTGCAACGGCATCGGCTGGATTCTGGGCCCGGTCGCCGGCGGGATGTTTTTCTACGCCAAAGACGCCGCCGGCAAGAGCACGGGCAGCCAGACGCTCTGGATTCCATACGCCGGCGTCGCGGTCGTGGTCATCCTCCTTGCCATCGTGTTTTTCTTTGCCCCGGTCCCCGACATCAAGACCGAGGATGACTACCATCTGGACGACTCGGAGGCTGCCGTCGAGGGGCCAGCCCGGCCTGTCCGCGAGGTGAAGCGCGGGCCAGTCTTTGTTTTGATGCTGCTGAACGCGGCGGTGCTGATCGGCATTTGCGGCATGATCCTGTGGGTGATTCTCTCGGCGCTAAACATCGGCCAGAATCTGGTGGGCTTGGCTTCCTCGATTCCCCACCCCTCCAGCCTGGCCATCACCGCCGAAAACGCGCTGCTGGTGTTGATCGTTACTGTCGCGGGTCTGGCTATCCTGCTCGTGGCGGCGGTGCTCATTCCGGCGGCCCGGAAGATTTCGCATCACAGCATTTGGTCGCATGAACACTTCTCGGGTGCCACGCTGGCCCAGTTTTTTTACGTCGCCGCGCAGGCCGGCATTTTCAGCTTCTTGATCAACTACATGACCTCCGAGCCGCCGCCCATTCCCGCCTCCTGGCAAACGGCCCTGACCCAGAACTGGTTCGAGACCGGCAAAGACGGCCTGCTCCACGTCAGCAATCAAGGCGCCTCCAATCTCGCGTCGTTGGGGTTTGTCTGCTTCCTGACGGGCCGCATCACCGGCGCGGCCCTGCTGAAAAAGTTTTCCGCCCACAAGATCCTGGGCCTCTATGGCGTCCTGAATGTGATCGTCACCTTCCTGGTTTTCTGCAAGCTGGGCTGGCTGTCGGTGGCGTGCGTCTTCCTGAGCTATTTTTTCATGTCGATCATGTTCCCGACCATCTTCGCGCTCGGCATTTTCGGCCTGGGTGTCCGGGCGAAACGGGCCTCCGCTTTCATCGTCATGGGCATCATGGGCGGCGCCATCTTGCCCAAGTTGATGGGGGCCGTCGCCGACAAATACGGGATGTCCCGCGGGTTCATCGTGCCGATGGTTTGCTTCGTCCTGATCGCCTTTTACGGCTACTACTGGCCCAAGCTAAGCCAAGCGGAGTCGTTGCACGGGGTGAGCGCCTCCGGTGGGCATTGATTCGAACGGCGGCATCGAAGGCCGGGACGGCATTTGCCGCGCCGGTCCGCCGGTGCTACTGGTAAATATCCACCAGGAACATCAGCGCCTCGCCCCGCCCGACGTTGACGATCGCGTGCGGCACGTCGGCGCGGTAGGTCGCCGAATCCGCGGGATTCAGCGTCTCGGCGTCGTCGCCCGACTCCACCCGGACCTGGCCCTTTTGGACCGTGAGGAACTCCCGGGTGCCCTGGAAGTGCGGCGCGCTGCGCAGCGCGCCGCCCGGCTCCAGTTGCACCTCATAGAACTCCACGTCTTTTTCCAGATTCAACGGCGAGAGCGTGCGGATGCGACAATGCTTGTCGGACCGATAATGGTAAGCCCGGTCGTCGGCGCGAATCACCGTCACCGACGAGGTTGCGCCGGGCATTTCCAGCAACTCGCCCAGGCCGAGTCCGAAGGCCTGCGCGATGCGCAGCGTCACGGCCAGCGTCGGGTTGGCCTGCTCACGCTCGATCTGGCTGAGCATCGAGCGGCTCACCCCGCTCGCGTTGGCCAGGGCTTCGAGCGACCAGCCGCGCGTCCCCCGCAACTGTTTCACCCGGCCCCCCAGGTGGCGGTTGATGGCGTCGCCGGTCTCCGCGCCGGCCGGCGTGTTCTTTCGGGGCGGGCGTTGCTTGGTGGTCATAGGCCGTGTTCGATATACTGGAAAATGTTCTTGCATAACGGAGGCGACCGTTTATTATACCGGACAGCGCTTCCGTCATATTGGACATCCTGTCCCGGGAGCGCAGCACTGGCAACACCTTTGGCGGAACCACCGCGAGACGAACCATGAAAGCACTGGTCAAAAGAGAAGCGAAACCCGGCCTGTGGCTGGAAGACGTGCCCGAACCGAAGATCGGCATCAACGACGTCCTGATCCGCGTGGATCGGACCGGCATCTGCGGCACGGACCTGCACATCTACAAGTGGGATGCGTGGGCGCAGGCGACGATTCCGGTGCCGATGGTGGTGGGCCATGAATTCGTCGGGGAGATCGTGGAGGTCGGCTCCAACGTGGTGGACTTTCGCCCCGGCGACGTTGTCAGCGCCGAGGGACACGTCGTCTGCGGCCGCTGCCGCAACTGCCTTGCCGGACGTCGCCATCTCTGCAAAGACACCCAGGGCATTGGCGTCAACCGCCCGGGCGCGTTTGCCGAATACATCTCGGTTCCCATGACCAATGTCTGGCACCACCAGAACGGCATCGACCGCGACGTGGCCGCCATCTTCGACCCCTTCGGCAACGCCGTTCACACGGCGCTTTCCTTCAACGTGCTGGGCGAGGACGTGCTCATCACCGGCGCCGGCCCCATCGGCATCATGGCCGCGGGCATCGTCCAGCACGCCGGCGCGCGCTTCGTCGTCGTGACCGACGTGAACGAGTATCGCCTCGGATTGGCGCGGCAGATGGGCGCAACGGTCGCGTGGAACGTGAAGAACGGCCAACTCCGCGACGTGCAGCAGCAGCTCGGCATGAAAGAAGGCTTCGATGTCGGGCTGGAAATGTCCGGCCACCCCGCGGCGTTCCGGGAGTTGATCGACAACATGGCCCACGGCGGCAAGATCGCGATGCTCGGCATTCCGTCCGA
>JAJXZI010000146.1:32129-44749 GCA_021780115.1 bacterium
CGTCTTCAACATGCTCACGATCAAAGGCATCTACGGCCGCGAGATGTACGAGACCTGGTACAAGATGACGGTGATGCTGGAAAGCGGGCTGGACATCAAACCGGTCATCACCCACCGCTACCATCACACCGAGTTCGAGAAAGGCTTCGAGGTGATGAAGACCGGCCAGTCGGGCAAAGTGATTCTCAACTGGCGGGACTAGCCCGCCGCGAGCGATCCCTCGAAAGGCCAGCCATGTTCGGCGCCATTAAACAACACCTCAAAACCCAGCTCGTGGACATTCGCCAAGCGGGCACCTACAAGAACGAACGCGTCATCATCACGCCGCAAGGCGCCACCATCCGGGTGGCGGACGGGCAGCCTGTCCTCAACCTGTGCGCCAACAACTACCTCGGTCTGGCGCAAGATCCGGCCGTCGCCGCCGCCGCGAAGGCCGCCATCGACCAATGGGGCTACGGCCTGGCCAGCGTGCGCTTCATCTGCGGCACCCAAGGCGTCCACAAGCAACTCGAAGCGAAGCTCACCGAGTTTCTGGGCACTGAGGACACGCTCCTCTACTCGTCGTGCTTCGACGCCAATGGCGGGTTGTTCGAGACGCTGCTCGGTCCGGAAGACGCAATTATCAGCGACGAATTGAACCACGCGTCAATCATCGACGGCGTCCGGCTTTGCAAGGCGCAGCGGTTACGCTATCTCAACAACAGCATGGCCGACTTGGAGGCGAAGCTGAAAGAGGCCGATGCCGCGAAAGTCCGCTTCAAGTTGGTCGCGACCGACGGCGTGTTCTCGATGGACGGCTACATCGCCCATCTGCGCGGCATCTGCGACCTCGCCGAGAAACACGATGCGCTCGTGATGGTCGATGATTCGCACGCGGTGGGTTTCCTGGGCCAACGCGGCCGGGGCACGCCGGAACACTGCGGCGTGATGGGCCGCATCGACATCCTCACCGGCACGCTCGGCAAGGCGCTGGGTGGCGCCAGCGGCGGTTACACCAGCGGACGACGCGAAATTATCGAACTGCTGCGGCAGCGGTCGCGGCCGTATCTCTTCTCCAACACGCTCGCGCCGAGCATCGCCGGGGCGTCGCTCAAGGTGCTGGAAATGCTTAGTGCATCCACCGCCCTGCGCGACAAGCTGGAGGCGAACACGACGTTTTTCCGCGACGGCATGGCCAAACTGGGCTTTGCGATTCTGCCCGGCACGCATCCGATTGTGCCGGTGATGCTGGGCGACGCCGCGCTCGCCACGAAGTTCGCCGATGCCATGCTGGCGAAAGGCGTCTATGTCATCGGCTTTTCCTATCCGGTCGTGCCGAAGGGCAAGGCCCGAATCCGCACGCAAATCTCGGCCGCGCACTCGACGGAAGACCTGGAGTTGGCCATCAAGGCTTTTGCCGAGGTGAAACGGGAACTGGGTCTTTAGCCCGCGGGCAGCACGGCCACGGAAACGAACATCAGGGGCGTCATTCCCTTGACTGCACTCCTGCGGCTTGTCCCTTCGACTGGACACTGCTGGAGGCAGGGTGAACCGCCCCGGCGCGCCCTTTCCAACCTCCGCCGGGATCTGCTGCGGAACGCAAGCGCCATGGTTCAGAGCATCGTTCCCAACCAGCGTGCCACGCGTCCGGTGCCCTCCAGCCACCAGTGCAACGCGGTCAGGAGATCCACCTGCTGCGTCAGCAGCGGCAGGCCGAGCAGCAGCACGACGACGTTGCCGAGGAAGATCACCACCGCGGAAAACAAGTAGCCTTGCCCGGAGACATCGGACTGGTCGGTTTCCAGGATGTGCCAGGTCAGCGTGGCGTGAAAGGCGTAGGCCGCGCCCACCAGCAGGTGGAACCAGACCCGGAAGCTCCGCCAGTTCCAGAGCAGACCGCCCAGGCTGAAAACCAGCACCACCAGCACCACGTAGAGCGGGAAAAAATACGGCGCCAGGGCGATCAGGAAATTCGTCTTCGAGACGACGACGTGGCCGCCTTGGGCCGAGGCCTTGAGCTTCTGGACCTTGCCGCCGAAGAGCCACGTCCAGAGCGCGTGCGTCAACTCGTGGCCGAAGACGTAAAGCAACATCGGCTTGGGTAGCAGGAGAAACACCGCCAGCCAGCAGCCTGCGCCGGCCAGCAACGGCACCCACGTCGTGTCCGCGCCGCCGCTGGCCCGGACCACGCGCCAGAGCGCCTCCGCCGCCCCCAGACAGGCCGGGAGCAGCAGCACCGCCAGGATCAGCTTGAGCCACTTGGGCATCGCGCAAGGATTGGAGGGCGAGCGCCAAATGTCGAATGAAGACCCGCCCGCCCGCCGGGGTGTCGGGAACCATCCGGGCCGCCGCCAAGGTAGGTTGCTCCCGCCGGAGATTGTCTGGAGGAAAACAGAGCGCCGCTGGTTCGCCCGGAAGCGGGGGAAACGTTGGTGAAGAAACGTCACGGCATCGTAACTCCGCGGCCACTGGACCGTCACGGGACTTGGGCAGCATGGGCCGCGGTAGAAACCGAATCGCACTCAAGCAAAACCTATGACTCGAATGACCAATGACCCGATGGGGGCGGCCAAGGAACTGCCGGCGGATTTGCGGCAGTGGGTGGACGAGTGCCACTTGATCAAGCTCGCGTTGGAGGCCACACAGCGTGTCTTCTCCCGAACGGCGGAAGTTGGAATGCCGACTGGCGTCGCCTTGAATCCGCAGATGATACTGACGCTGCTGACCTACAGCTACGCCGCCGGCATGCACGCGTCGCAGGACATCGAATGGTTCCTCTACAATGACCCCGTGGCCCGTTACATCTGTGTCGGGAATTTTCCGGAGGAGTTATCCATTCGGCGTTTTCGCCGGGCCAACCGGCAGATGATCGAGCATTGTCTCCTGCACGTTTTCACGGAGGCGTGCAAACTGAAGCTCGCCGACGCGGGGCCGCGGGAGGGCAAGTCCCACCGTCTCGACGCGCAGACCTACGCCAGCATCCTTGAAGCCGCCCGAAGAAGATTGCAGCTTGCCGTGTTGATGGATACCGCCGCCAGTGAATAACTGCGCGGCCCCCGGCGGCAAGCCCTGCGCCGTCGAAGCCGCCGCCGCAGTCAACGGCCTGTATGGCCAGTCCCACACCGAGCGTCGGCCCCGGGCTTGGTCGCGAGCTTCACGGATACCAGCGCCATCGGCCCCAGCCCGTCTATCGCATCCGGTGGTTGGATGGAGTGAGAGCGCGTTGGGATGAGCCGGTTGAAGGTTGCTCTCAGCCGGTTCGGCTGCTTCTGGAGGCGGGGACGGACCTCTGCGGGGACACTCCCATTCGTAATGTCAACAAATCGTCACCTCCCCGCCATCCGTTTGCCACAAGGCCGTTGCATCTTTGGCGGCGAAAGCTTGTGAAGAGCATCCTCATTCTGACGGCGGGCTTCGGCGACGGTCACAACGCCGCCGCCCGGAATATTTGCGAGGCCCTGGAAAAGATTTCGCCCGAGGTCGAAGTGACCGTGGCCGATCTGTTCGAGCGCAGTTATGGGCGCTTGAACGGCTGGGCGCGCAAGGCTTACCTCGGCGTCGTGCGGTACGCACCCGGACTGTGGGCCGGGGTGTTCAAGGCCGTGGACCGCCTGCCTTGGCTCACGGACGGCGGCGCCGGCTTGGGCCGTCTGCAACGCGTGCTGGTGGACGTGCTCCACGCCACGCGGCCGGATTGCGTGGTCAGCACCTATCCAACCTACGGGCAATTGATGCAAGCGTTGTTCCGGGACCACTGCGAGCGGCCCTTCCGCTTGGTCACGGTCGTCACCGATGCGCGCTCCATCAACTCGGTCTGGCATCGCGCGCCCAGTGATCGCTTTGTCGTGTGCGACGAGGACACGGCGGCCGTGCTGCGTCGCGCCGGGGTGGAGAAGGAAACAGTACTCCCGCTCGGATTTCCGGTCAGCCCGCGCTTTGCGGAGCCGCCCGCCGACCCGCCGCCGCCGCCGCGGGCGGGCGGGCCGTTCCGGGTGCTTTACGTGATCAACACCGGCAAAAAGAAGGCGGGCAAGGCGATCGACCGGCTGTTGGACATCCCGGGCGTCGAGTTGACGGTCACCGTGGGCCGGCACGCGGAATTGAAGGAAAAGCTCGCCAAACGCGCCCGCAAACACGGCGACCGCCTGCGGTTGCTGGGTTGGACCAACCAGATGCCGGAGCTGATGATGCGCAGCCATCTGGTCATCGGCAAAGCGGGCGGCGCGGCCGTGCAGGAAGCCATCGCCGCGCGCTGTCCGATGATCGTCAACCAAGTCATTCCCGGCCAGGAGGAGGGCAATGCCCGGCTGGTCGAGGAACTCGGCATCGGCGTCGTGGCGGAGGGGAAGAAGGAAGTTGCCCGGCGGGTGCGCGAAGCCCTGGCCGACGACGGCAAACTGTGGCACCAGTGGCGCGCCCGGCTGGAAGAATTGAGCGCACCCGACGCCTCGTTGCGCATCGCCCGCCTCGTGCTGGAGGAAGGCGACCGCGCCAATCAGTGCGTCCGGCCGGAGACGCTGCCGGCCCGGCGCAACGGGAACGGCGCCGGGGCCGCGGCGGCGGCGGCGAAGCCTTTGTCGCGGCGTCACGCTCCCAGGGCGCTGCTGTGCGATTTCCACATCCACACCAACTACTCCGACGGCCGGCTGACCGTCCCGGAGGTCGTGGACTTTTACGGCACGCGCGGCTTTGACTGCATCTGCATTACCGACCACTGGACCGACCCGCGCCGGCTGATCGGCCAGCTTTCACGCCTGACGCCGTTCACGCTGAGCTACGATCAAATTGAAGAGTACTTCGAGGTGATCGGCCGCGAAGCCCGGCGGGCGTGGCGCCGCTACGGGATGCTCGTGCTCACCGGCCTGGAGTTCAACAAGGACGGTCCCACCCGCAAGTCCTCCGCGCATCTGCTGGGCGTTGACCTCAAGGAACCGATCAGCCCGCGGCTGGACTTGCTCGACACCATCGAGCGAATCCACGCGCAAGGCGGGCTGGCGGTGGCCTCGCATCCGCACTTGATGAAATCAGAGTGGGCCAAGGAAACGCTCTACCTCTGGGAACACCAGGAACGGTTCATCCCGGTGATCGACGCGTGGGAAATCGCCAACCGCAACAACCTCTTTGCGCCGGTGAGCCTCAAGCGGCTGCCCTTCCTGGCGAACAGCGATTTCCACAAGCCCAAGCACGTCTATTCCTGGAAGACGCTGCTCCACTGCGAAAAGGATCCGGCGTCCATCAAAGAGTGCATTTGCCGCAACGAGCGCGTTTCCATCACGCTCTATCGCGACCACCACCCGGCGGGCGGAGCTGATCCGACCGATTCGGAATGGGCGGCGCCTTCGCCGGACTGGGAGGCGGAAGGGCTGATTAAGCGCCTGCCCATCGCCCAGCACTCCGAGGTCACGACGGTGGCCGGCTGAGGGAACCTGACCGTGGACAAGAACGATCGGGATAATCGTCACGTCAACGTAACGCGGCCCGCGTTGTCCGGCTGCCCGGTTCCGCCTAAACTCAGGCCGCAGGTGAGTGGGGAGAAACGCTGGAACGCCTGCCGAGAGAAAAGACAATAACGATAAGGACACAAAGTGAAAACGAACAGAGCGAAGAACACCAACAAGACGGCGCGGACCCCGAAACAACCGGAGCGGACCGCCGCATCGGAAAACCACAAGGCCGAGGCAACCCCACCCGAGCCCAAAGCGGCCGCGCCGACCGTTGAGCCGGCGACCGAAGTCGCGGCCAAAATCGATGTCGGCTTCGGTAATCAATTGTTCATTCGCGGCCAGGGAGACGGCCTGAGCTGGGAGAAGGGCACGCCGCTGCAGTGTAGGGACGCCTCAACCTGGGTCTGGTCCACGAGACAGGCCAAGGACCGGGTCGTCTTCAAGCTGCTGCTGAACGACCAGATCTGGGCCGTGGGGGAGGACCTCGTTGTCGAAGCAGGGCGGAAGATAGCGACCATTCCGCAATTCTAGCCCAGCGCGCGCAACCAGCGGGGGCCGCGGGATGAGGCGCCGCGGACGGAGTTACTGGAATGGGTGTCGGTGCAGGCGGGCCGCTGCATTACGGGGCGCAATTTCAATTGACCGACCCCGTTACCCGTTTGCGGTGGTAAAGCCGCCCACTCCGCGGCCCGCCGTCCGTTCCACGCTGGAAGCATCGCTTTCAGCTTGGAACACAGCTAAAAAGAGAGCGCAGAATCTCTTCTGCGCCCCGGATGCTTTCCGCTGGTCCTGCCTTCAACTGGAAAGGCACGTTTTGAGTTGGATATCCACGCTCAGAATGTGATTTTTGATCCAAACGCTGGCCGAAGTTTGGAGGCTTTTCAATAATTCAAGCTTGGGACCTTCCACCTGATAACGCGATTTGAATTTCTCGAACAACCCCAAAAACGCCGCATGCGCCTGCTTGTTCTGCTGGTGGACCTTACACTTTACCCGTTCCATGCACTGCTCCTCAAACTTGAAATGCATGGTCACATACGAGCCGAGGAAATTGAGAAGTTCGTCGCACGCCGCCTTCGAGGGCGGTGGCCCGCTCAACAACTTCTCCAATTGGTTGATTTTATCGATCAGCATCCGGTGTTGCGTGTCCACCAGCGGTGACCCCGTCGCAAACTGCTCACTCCACATCAGCATATGATCATATTTGACTGTCAGCGCCACGAATCCTTGGGCGGCAGACAGCCGCATCCAATGCCCCCCTCCACAACCGTGGAGCAAGGCCGATCCGTTTGTTTTCCTTGTCATCGGCTGATTGGGGAAAAAGTTTAGCCCGCCCGGGCAGAAAATTCACTGGCTGGCGGAGGTAAGGGGCCGGGGGGTGACCCGGCGGGCCGTCACCCATGAGCCGTGGTCCTTGAGGCTCTGTTCGTGGCGGGTGGGATCATAGGCTTGGCCGTCCTGCCACAGGCGCCAGAGCCCCTTGAGGCAGCGTTTGCCCAGACAGCGCAAGGCACTGGCGTGGCTGTGGCCTTGCTGGCGTTTGCCTTGATGGTACGCCTGCGCCCGGGGGGCTCTTCTGACGGCTGCAATCGGCCCACAGATGGACCGTGTGCCGCAGCACGGCGGCGCCGGCCCGGCGGATCCGGGCTTTGTCGAGCTTGCCGCTCTGGTAACTCACCGGGCTGACCCCGGCCTGGCAGCAGAGGGCGTCGGCGGCGGGATAGACGGCGCGCTCCCGGCCCAGTTCGCTCAGCCGCCGCGGGGCGAGCTTCTGGCCCGCCCCGGGCAGCGAGCCGAAGATGTCGTGGTCGGGATGCACGGTGAAAGCTTCGGTGCTGCGGCGGCGGTATTCCTGGAGTGGGGCTTCGAGGGCTTGCAGCACTTTGACCAGGCTGGTGGCCAAGAGGCTTTGGGCGTGGGTACGGCGGCGCTGGCGGACAGGTCGTTGGCGCGTGCAAAGCGTTCGAGCCGGGCGGGGGCGGTGTCGGTGCGCCACAAGCGCTGGGGGGTGCCGGAACTTTTCCCACTGGCGTTTGCCAGCATTTTGCAGGGCCAGCGGCGTGGGCAATTGTTGGATCAGCGCCCAGGCGAAGGGCTGGGTCCAGTCCTCGAAGATTTCGAGCGCGGCGGGATAATACTCGCTTAGGGCGGCCAGGAGTTGATTCACCAAGGCGGTGCGTTGTTCGATCAGCGTGATCTCGTCGCGGCAGAGGGCGCGCAGGGTGGCGGTGGCCTCGTCTTGCGGGCGGAGCGGGCGCCAGCCGTGACCGTCGGTGCGCAGGGCGTCGGCCAGGCCTCCAGGCGTCGTGGCGGTCGGTCTTGGTGCCGCTGGGGACTTTGCGTTCGCGGGAGCGCTGGGCCGCCTTGGGGTTGACCGGGTAGAGCGTCCAGCCGCCGTTGGAGCAGTTGGTCCACCGCGGGGCCGCTGGAGGTTTCCAGGGCCAGCGGCGCGCCGGCGTAGGGTTTCATCGTTTCGGTGAACTGCGCCCACCCGGCGGCGGTGTGGGCGAAACGGAACTCGGCGACGAGAGCGCCGGAGCGATCGACGAGGACGACGTCGTGGTGGTCGCTGGCCCAGTCGAGGGCCGCGAAGTGCGGGTGCTGAATCCAATCGTTGTTGGTTTTCGTGTTCATCGTGCGGGCGGTCTGCAACGCGCCCGACCGCCGGGGCGGGGGCGACCTGATGCCAGAGCCCTCGCGGGGCGGGGGCCAGAGGGCCGTGGCTCCGGTGTGGCCGGTTGTTGACCGTCGGGAATATGCCCGGCGGCGGCGTTGTTCACCAGCTCGGGCGGAGCGGCTGGGACGGGCCGCTTCCCTCGCTGGTGAACAACGCCGAGATCCGTATCAGGGGCCGAGCCGAGGAACCCCCGCCGCCACCGGTTCGATCCTTGCTAGGTCGGCCAGGTGAAGGGACGTGCCAACCGCGGGTTCCACCCACGGCGATTCCTGTTCCAGCCGTGCGGGCTGCCTAAAAACGGGCCCGCCGGCCGGCAAGATACGGAGATGCGTCCCGGTTGGTTTCCCCAGTCAACGGCATGATTGCCAGCCGGGACGAATTGCTTAAGGTGGCGGGCGAACGCGCACCTTCATGGCCCGCTTCTATGAACAGATTGCCGCGGCGCTGGCGGAGAACCAACCCTTCGCGCTGGGCCTCATTGCCGGCGTCAAAGGCTCCAGCCCGCAGAAGACCGGTGCCAAGGCGCTCTTCTTCGCCGATGGCCGGATCGTCGGCACACTGGGCGGCGGGTGCCTGGAAGCGGAAGTCCAGGACCGCGCCCGGCGGGCGCTGCGCTCCGGCCAGCCGGGGACGTTCGAGTTGCTGCTTGACCACGATTTCGGCTGGGACGACGGGCTGATCTGCGGCGGGAGCGTTTGCGGGTTGATTTTGCCGCACGCCGCGCAAGCCGCCGGAATCTGGCGGGAGCTGGCCCGGTGTGAAACCCCGCGTCGCTGGGGCGTGGCCGGGGATTTTTCCATTCGCTGGGCCGAAGACGGCGCGCCCGGGGAATGGCTTTACCAGGAAACGGTTTCGCCGCCGGTCGCGCTGTGGGTGGCCGGCTCGGGCCACGTGGCGCAGGCCGTCGCACCGCTGGCCGGGCAACTCGACTTCGACGTGACGGTGTTCGACGACCGTCCCGCGCTGGCCCACCCCCGCTACTTCCCGGCGCCCACTCATCTGCGCGTCGGCCCGTGGGAGCAGCTTCTGGCCGAACCGTGGCCCGCGCGGCCCGTCTTCGGACTCATCGTCACCCGCGGGCATCAGCACGACGCGCGGGTGCTCGCCGAATGGATCCACCGGCCCTTCGCGTTTCTGGGGATGATCGGCAGCCGGCGCAAGGCGCGGCTCCTGGGCGAGCAGTTCCTGGAGGAACAAATCGCGACCGCGGAGGAAATCAACAAGCTGTGCTGTCCCGTTGGGCTGGAAATTCAGGCGCAGGGCGTTCACGAAATCGCCGTGAGCATCCTGGCCCAGTGCATCCAGAAGCGGGCGGAGCATGTCGCCCAATCGTCGGGCATCGCTCCTTACCGGCCGGAGGCGGCTGGGCCGAGGACGGATCCTCATCGCGCGCCACCCAGCCCATGACACCCGGATCGTCTGCCCCGGATCGTTTCGTGTTCGGCGTTGTCCTGCTCGGCGCGGGCGCTTCCTCGCGCATGGGGCGGCCCAAACTGCTGCTGCCCTGGGCCGGCACGTCGGTGATTGGTCACCTCATCGAGCAATGGCGGGCGCTCGCAGCGGAGCAGATTGCCGTGGTGGAAGCGGCGGGAGACACGCGGCTCGACGCCGAACTGGATCGCCTGGACTTCCCGGCGCGTGACCGCATCCGCAATTTCCACCCTGAACGCGGCATGTTCAGTTCCATCCTCGGCGCGGCGAACTGGGACGGATGGCGCGCCGGTCTCGCGGCGTGGGTGATCGCATTGGGCGACCAACCCCATCTGCGCCTCGCCACCCTGCGCACCCTGCTGAAGTTTCACCGGGATCACGCGGATGCCGTGTGCCAGCCGGCTTTTGGCGGCACGGCCAGGCATCCCGTGGTGCTGCCGCGCCGGGCCTTCGCCGAGTTGCGGCATTCGCGCGCCGAAACCCTCCGCGAATTCCTGCGCTGCGTTTCCTGCCCGCTTGAGAACTGCCCGGCCGATGACCCCGGCCTGAGCCTGGACCTGGACCGGCCCGAAGACTACGAGCAGGCGGTTCGCCAGTTTGCCCCGGAAACGCGGCGCCAGCACCGCGGAGAGGTTGGGGGCTTGTGAAGAAAGGGCGCCAGTGTTCAGACCGAAGGGATTAAATCTCAGACGCCCAATCTCTCGCGCCGCCGGTTGGCGTGCGCGGGCATTCCGGGCGGACCCGATTTCCTCACGGTCGGTGTGGCCGCGGCGCGGGCCATTCCCAACGCCGGCTTGCCACACCCGCCGCGAACGGCTTTGTTGGCACGCCCGCGCCGGGCCGGAATGAAAATCGCGCACCTCGTCGCCCTGCTTGTGCTCAACGTCTGCTGGGCGGCCACCATGTCCGCCAACAAGGCGCTGGGCGCGTATCTCCATCCCGGTGGCATCACCACGCTGCGCTTTGGCGTCGCCGCGCTGTGCCTGCTGGTCCTCTGGCCCTGGTTGCCGGGCCGGGCGCCGCGCGGACGGGACTTCGGGATGAGCGTCCTCATCGGCCTTCTGGTCTTCGTCCTGGGCCAACGCCTTCAGGTTTGGGGAAACGAGTTGGGCAAGGCGGGCGATTCGGCGGTGCTGATGGCGTTGGAGCCGTTGCTGACCACCTTGGCGGCGGCGCTCTTCCTGCGCGAGCACATCGGGCCGCGGCGGGTGATCGGATTCGGTGTCGGATTGGTCGGTGTGCTCTTGCTCAACGGCGCGTGGCGCGCGGATTTTCACTGGACCGGAGTGGTGCCCAGCCTGATTTTCGTCTCGTCCTTCCTGTGCGAAACGGCGTACTCAATCCTGGGCAAACCGCTCCTTGAGCGGGCCGGCGTGGCCAAAGTGGTGGCAGTGGCGCTGCTCGGCGCGACGGCCGTCAACCTGCTAATCGACGGCTCGAAGACCCTGGCCGCCGCCCAGGCGCTGCCGCTCCGGAGTTGGCTCCTCCTGGTTTACCTCGCCCTCGTCTGCACCGTCGTCGGTTACAGTCTTTGGTACGTCGTGATCAAGGAAGCGCCCGTGAACGTGGTGGCCCTCACGATCTTCGTCCAGCCCGTCGCCGGTGTGGCGATGGCCGCGGCGTGGTTGGGCGAACCACTCCACTGGGGCCAACTGTGGGGCAGCCTGGCCATCGCCGCCGGGCTGGCGTACGGCCTCTCGCGGCAGCTCAAGCGCGAGTGAGCCGCAGCGGCTGGAGGGTCAGCGCGGGCTTTCCTTGAGTTGCTTGAGCGCCGCGATTTGCGCCTGGGACCGGGCCGCAATCTGTTGGAGCTTCTCCGTTTGCTGCGCTTGGACTTGTCGCAGGTGCTGCACGGCAGCTTGCTGCTCGGCCTCCGAGTGGCTTTGCCGTGCTTGGTTCAGCCGTTGTTGGGCTTCCTGGACCTGGCTCTCCATTTCCTTTGCCGCGGCGGCGAACTCCTTCAGCGCCACATCGCGGAGAATCCGGGTGCCTTCGTCCACCGACACGGTAGCGAGGTCCGGGATCGAGCGGCGTACCGCCTCGATGGCGGCGGTATCGGGGGGAGGCAGGGCCGCGAAGGGCTGTGCCGGCGGTCGCGATTGGCTCACGCGTTCGATGGCCCGGCTGAGATCCGCCTCCAGAGCCTGCTCCCATTCCGGGTAGAGCCGTGGGAGCGACTCCTTTCGTCCGTCCTCGGCCACCGTGATCCCTAGAAAACAAGCCTCGCCCTTGTCCAAGTTGAAGGGGCGCAGGCCGTCCGCCGTGGCCGCCGTTGCGGCGGAGGCCGCGTCCGATTGGGCATTGAATCGAACCACTTTGATCTTACCCTGAGTCTCCGACTCGTATTCGGTTAGCAGTTGATCCACGCGTCCGGCGAAAGCTTGCAACGCTTGAGACACACTGGCCGGATCCAGCAAGGAGTAGAACCGGATTTCCACCGGGGAGTCCAGGCGTTGTAACACCGCCTGGGTGCCTTCGGACAGCGGACGAACCGTGCCGCCGGCGTATTCCAAGCCGGACGCATTGCGTCCTGTGGTGCGGTAAAACCAGAAGGCCCCCCCCGCCAAGCCAAGCAGGAAGCTAATCAGCAGAAGGAACGGGGTCCGGACCCGGGCTTGTTCGCGCGTCCGCAGCTTTCGCGCGGCCCCGGCCGGGCCGGTTGTTGATGGTTTCATAGCTTCGTTTCCTGCTGAAGCGCCTCGGGCGCTGTCCGTCGCAATCTGTCGAAGGCGGCGGAGGTTGGCGAGGAAAACTTGCTCCGGTAAAGGGAACGGTATGCATCTTGACAGTTCTCCATACGTTGGGTGTTCGGTTTCTCAAGGACAGGAGGAACGACGAGAGCTTCCGAGCAAACGCACCCTGAAAACACATGCGACAAGGGGACCGTCGCGGGCCCGGATCGCAGCCGCGGTGCTGGCTGGGGGTCGGGAGTGGACCCGGCAACGAAGGGAAGCCCGGCGGCAACAACGCGCGGACCCCCACGGCGCGGTTTTTCCCCCACAGCCAAAGACGGCGGCCCCAGCGGCCCGCGCATCGGTTTCATCGGGACACCGGCGCGGGGCGCGTTGACGTCCAGGCGGGGTATGGCC
>JAJXZI010000080.1 GCA_021780115.1 bacterium
GGCAACGTCATCGGCGTCGGCGGCAGCTTCGACATCAAAGGCAAGGTCGGCTTCCAGGGGTGCAGCGTGAACGAGATCGGCGCGGCCCTGGCCTTCGGGGCGACGGAGAATTACTTCGCCGCGAAGGCCGCCGGCACGATCACCATCCTGGGCATCCCGGTCGATCTCCAGGCCGGCGTGTTTGTCGGCAAGGCCTGCTCGCTCGATCCCATCCTCTTCATTGATCCGGAAGCCAACGAGGTGCTGGGCGGCGGCGCGGGCGGCTTCGCCGGCATTTACGTCGAGTTCGGCGCGGGCCTGTCGCTGTCGGAAATCTTGTTCGGTGAGTCCGATTGTTTCATCGACATCGAAGAGACCGAGGTGAACGCGGTCTTCTACAACGGCGGTCCCAGCAAACAACAACTTGGGATGCGCCAGAAGGTTTCGGCGGACCTGTCGCTGCTCTGCCTGTTGAGCGGCGGGGCGAACTTCACCATGTTCGGCACGCTCACGCATACGGTGTCGGGCTTCGAGCTGGACCTGGGCGGCTCGGCGCAAATCTGCGGCTCCATCGGGCCGTGCCCGTTCTGCATCTCCGGCTGCAAAGGCATCACCGTCACCGGCGTCGTCAACAACGGCGGCGTTGACTACCACGTGGACTATTGAAGAAACCCGGAACCCGCATGTCGAAGCCCGATAGAAATCCGAGAGACGAAAGCCGAAGGATCTCCGGCGCGCGCTGGGCTTCGGGCTTCGGGCTTCGGGTTTCTTTGGGAATTCTCCTCGTTGCGGTTGCGCTTCCGGCTTTCGCCCAAACGCCCCTCAGCAATCTCGTCGTCGCGGTCGGCACGACGATTCAAGCCGGCGCCAGCCAATACTCCTACGTCCTGATCGGCGCGCCGCAGCCGCAACTCCTGACGGGCAAACGCTTCGCCATCTACGGCAAGGCCGGCTATCCGACCAGCGCCGGCACCTTCACCCTCCGCGGCACCCTTTTCCAGCAGACCGATCCCAACGCCATCAACGCGCTCCTCAACCAGTCCCTCGTTCTCGGCGAAGACTTCGCGTCGCTCGGCAGCGCCTTGAACGTGCTCCTGCACCATGTGCCTGGCATCACGAATTTCACCTTGCCGCAAAAGGTCCTGACCGCCTTCCAGGTCGCCGCGGCCGACCCTTCGACCGCCCAGATGCTTGTCCTGCTGGCCCACGTCAACCCCGGCCTGACGATGTGCGCCGGCCAGGCGTTCTCCGAGCCGATCACCGCCGTCACCACTTACGAAGTCCGCGAGATCAACCTCGCCACCGGCGCGGCGGGCGACGTTTTGGGCCGCGTCACGATCACACCCGGCAATCCGGTCGTCCTGCCCGCGCCCGGCTATCCCTTCCAGGTCAAGACCAACGCGCCCAGCGACCACCTGGTCATCCGGTTGCGCTGGGGCACGCCGCCGGAGCTGCGCCGGCTCTCGCTGCTTGGCTTCGGCTACAACCTCTGGCGCATCCCGCTCGCGGCCGCCCTGGCCGGCGGTTACGACACCACGCCGCCCACGATTGCCCAACTCCACAACGGCACTTTCACGCTCGTCAACCACGCGCCGGTCATGGCCGCGAAAGATTTCTCCGCCGGCCACGGCGCCGGCGCCGCCGACGATCCGGCGGACCAGACCACGTATTTTTTCACCGACAACAACGGTCGCGCACTGGGCAGCGCGCATTTCCCCACCAACAGCCCGCCGCACGCCGGCTATCTGGCGCCGCCGTTCAACGATGGCGACCAGTTCTACTATTTTGTCACCGCCCGCGACGTGCTGGGCCGGGACGGATTCGTGTCGCCGGGCGGCCTGGGCGAGGCGTGCCGCCGGCTGCCGCCCGCCACGCCAAGCAAGGTGCAAGTCAACAACAACCTCCAGGTCGCCGCAATCGGCGGCAGCAAGACCAACCTCCAACGCCTCCTCGTGAGTTGGCAGCAGAACCTCGGCACCAACGACCAGGTGACCGAGTACTGGATTTACCGCTGGCCCAATTCCGCGATGGCGTTGACGAATGATTTCGCGCCGCTGAGCAACCGCGTCGGCGTCGTCGCCCAGGTGATGGGCACGAACACGGGCTATTTTCTCGACAGCGGCCCCAACGCACCGGTCACGCCCGGCCTGAGCAATTACTGGTACACCGTCCGCGCCGTGAGCCAGGCGGCGTGCGATCCGCTGCTCTCGCCGCACAGCATGCCGGCGTGGGCCGTGCTCCGCGAGCGCTTCGGGCCGCCCGCGACGACGGGCGATTTGCTCGGCAGTTGCGGCACGCCGGCGGTGATGTTCCTGAACCTCAACACGACCACGAACTCCGGCCCGCCGGACGTGTTCCACTGGTATTACCGGTTCACCTGCCAGCGGCGGGATCCGGGGATCGCTTGGGTGCAATTCTTCGCGACGAACACAGTCGGCAGTGTCCAGACGCTTGGCCCGCTCTATTTTCCACCGGACGGCGACACGCTTTCCGCCGACAACACGATCACGGTCTCCGGCACGAATTACCTGGCCAGCGTGGGTTGCGTCGTCGGCACCTACTACGGTCTTGTGTCGCAACCGGCGGTCGCCGCCTTCGCCTCGCCGACGCAGATCAACGAGCGGCAGGAAGCGGTGTTTCTCACGGGCCAGTTGTTGCTCACGGCGCTCCGCTCGAACGACCCACTGCTGGCGGCGCTCGACGGCGGGCAACGATCCTGCCTGCCCGCCTACGGCGCCAAGGCCTATCCCGACGGCACGGTGCGGATGCAGTTCGACACCGGCGGCGGCGTGCCGCTGCTCATCCAGGTCTCCACCAATTCCAACCCGGATCGCGGGCCACTCTGGTCGGACGTCGCGGTCGTCACGCCGGACGCGCAGAACTTCTACTGGGTGTCGTATCCCGCCTGCCTGCTCGGCCCGCTGCCATCGTTCCGCGGTTGCCGGGTGAACTTGCCGGGCGAAGGCGATTGCGCCCAACACGTGCCGCGCGGAGGCAACGGCCCGGTGGCGCCCATTCAAATCCGCTTCCGCCTCACGCCGCGCACCCACGAGTACCGGCTTTACCGGAGTGTGGATAACGGCCCGCTCACGCTCATTACCCAGGGCGGGGCGATCTTCGATCCGTCGGACCCGCTCCGCACCATCGTGCGCACCGACGACGCCATGCCGCCGGGCGCGGCGCGGCTCTGTTACTTCGTCCAAGTGCTCGACGAGCACGGCAACGGCAGCCCGATGGCGCTGATCGGTTGCCGCGAAGTCGAGCCGCCGAAACCACCGCAACCGGTCCTCGCGGCGCCGCAGCCCGCCGGCGACACCAATAATCCGCAAGTCGCCTTGACCTGGTTCTGTCCCACTTCGGGCGTGTACCGGTTCGAGTTGATGATCCAGCGGGCCGACAACCCCAACCTGCCCAGCGGCTTCAACGCGCCGAATCTCACGCCGCTGCCGAACTTCAATCTGCTGGCGATTTATTACGGCCTGTTCCCCGACCTGGTCACGCTGGCCCAGTTCAGCGAGGCGCAACTGACGCCGCCGCGCGGCCCCAACTTCGGTCCCGGCCCGCAGTTCACGCTCACGGCCGGCCTGCTGCCCAATGTCCCCTACCACATCTCGGTGGCGGCGATGGACGCCCAGGGCAACGTGGGCGATCCGTCGCAGGTATGGACCTTCACCTGGAAGCCGACCAACGCCCTGCCGACGGTGCCGTGGCCCGCGCGCCCGCTGCCGGCGGTGAAAGACTTCGACGACGCGGCGAGTCCTTCCTTGCCGGTGATCTTCCAACCGCGGGTGGCGGCGGTGTTGCTGCGCAATCCCAACCTCCAACTTGACCAACGCTACCCGGTGGGCATCCGCATCGGGAACCTGCGCCAGATCGTGCCGACGCCGGATAACATCGGCACGACGAACTTCCTCACCTACCAGATTTCGGCCCCGGCGGGCATCGCCTTCATCCCGCCTCCCGCCGATCCGCACACCCTGATCTTCCGCCGCGTCTCCCCGAATCCGGCGCGCAACGGGGACTTGCTGTTGCCCATCGTGGTCTATCGCCAGCAAGTCACCAACGCGGCGTTTCCGCGCGTCTCCGGCAGCCTCACGCAGGTCACGCCGTTGATCGAACGCCTCCCCTATTCCGCGGTCGTCAACACCAATGTCACCTATCCGGCGACGCTGGTGACCATCTACGACCGCTTGATCGCGGGCGGCTTTGAAAGGCTGGGCGATTACGATTGGGAGTTTCTCTATCTGCGCGACCAGCAGCCGGTGATCCTCGGCGCCAGCTACCAGTACTTTGTCGTGCGCCTGAACGACCAGCGGGAAATCTCGGAAATCATCCCGGCCGGGACGGTGACGATCCCGGCGAACCCATGATGAAGCCAGCCGAAATCCGAATTCTTCGCCGCTGGGCGCGTGTTTCTGCCTCCCGCGCCGGTAACTCCCGGAATTCTTCGGTGTTCGGACTTCGGCCTTCGGATTTCGGAGTGGTCGCGCTCGCTGCCGCGCTGCTGCTTCCTGGGGTTACGTGCTTCGGCGGTTTCGTCTCCGAGACGCCGGCCGAGTTTCTTACCTCGGGTGACTTCAACGGCGACGGCCTCGCCGACGTGCTGGTGCTGGATAAACTGACGGGCAACGCGCGCGTCGGCTACCAGGACGCCGCGGGCGTGCTCACCTGGTCCGCGCCGCTCGTGACCGGCGTCGAGAACGCCACCGGCTGTGCCGTCGGCCCATTGCTGCAGACCACGCGCGACGCCGTGGCCGTGACCGCGCCGGACGCGAACCGCGTCAACCTCGTGGACCTTTCGGCCACCAACGCCGCCGGCACACCCGTCCTCGTGACGCCCGGTGGCCTCGGGCCGCACACGCTCGTCGCGCTGGCCAATCCGCTTGGCGGTTTCCCGCCCGCCTACAATGACCTGCTCGCCGCCAGTTCCGACAACGACGCCTCCGCGGAGCGCCTCGACTTGCTGGCCCTCTCCGCCGGCGCCGCCACGCCCGCGGGCCACTTCGCCGAGAGCGGGCCGTTCGACCGCGGCAACGCGCTGGCGCTCTCCGCCGCGGCGCCGACCTTTGCCGCCGGCCTGGTGCGCGGCGCCACCGACACGCTCGACCTCTGGCAGTTCACCAACGCGCCCGCCGTGATGCTGGCGTGGAGCAACCTGCCGCCGGGCAGCGATTACACGTTCGGCCGCTTCAACGCCGAGCCGCTGCCGCGCTTCCTCTTTTACCAGCCGGGCGGATCCAACGTGACCGTCGTCCCGCTCCTCCAGACCGTCAGCGGATACGCCTTCGGCGCCGCCGTCTCCGTCTCCTTCACCGAGGCGGTGCAACAGGTCGTTTATGTCGCGCTCAGCGCCGCCGACGGCAGCGCGATGATCCAGTTCGCCGACGGCGTTCAAGGAATGAGTTTGCCCGGCGGCTTGCCGTCGCTGGCACCGGCGTACCGCTCCGGCGCCGGCGCGGCGGGAAACGTGTTCACCGGTGTCGTCGCGCTGGGCGGCGGAAATTTCGCGCTGCTCGACGCGCCCCCCGGCAGCGCCTCCTCCGTTCATGCCCAGGTCGTTCACTTTGACGGCACGAGCTACACGCAGCGCAGTTCCAGCAACCTGCCTTCCCTGAGTAGCCGCGCCACGCGGGCCAACCTTTGGCTGTTCCAGTCCGAACCGTTCGTGAACCGCGCGCCCGGCTTCATCGCCTCGCTGAACGCGCCGGATTGGAGCGACATGGTCGGCGGCTTGCCCGGCGCGGTTACCGTGAGCCAGGAGAGTGACGGCGGCACGACCTCGGGCCTTGGCAACGCCGTAACCAACAACCTCGGCCCGCCGCCCACCGGCGTGGCCTACGGCCTGCCGAACCAATACCGCGACGTCATCTCCGTCTTCAGCTACGCCGGACCCCGCCCGCCGGAACCGGTGACCGTCACGATCTCGCCGCCGGCCGGGATTTACGACGGGCCGATCCAGATTTCCTTCAGCACGCTGAACGCGAGCGACAAGGTGTTCTACCGCGTCGGCGCGCCTGACGCCTGGCATCAGTATGTCGCCGCCTTTCCGTTGACGAATGACGCGACGATCCAGTTCTACGGACGCAACGCCGCGAACGCCCGGTCGCGGCTGCAAACGGCTGGCTACTCGCTCGGCCACGACGGCCAGCCGACGCCGACGCTCAATCTCGGCAACGGCAACAGCACCACGAACCCGCCGCCGCCGTTCGTCGGCAACACGAACGCCATCCCGCTTTCGTCCGTCGGCACGGTCTTTTACAGCCGGCTTTCGAGCGGCACCAACGGCAGTATCTGGGCCATCAACCTGGACGGCAGCGGCGACACTTACCTCACCGCCGGCGAGCATCCGCGCGCCTCGCGGGATGGCCGCTACCTGGCCTTCCTGCGCGGCGGCAGCCCGCTGGTGACGCAAGGCGACCTTTGGGTGCGCGACCTCCAGACCGGCCAGGAGACGATGCTGGGCACCAATTCCAACTTCATCGCCGGCTATGATTGGGACCGCACCGGAACGAACCTCGTGTTCGATTTCTCCTGCTGGCTCTGGCGCATCGGCCTGTCCGGGCCGCCGGCGCTGCTGCCGCTGACCACCGATTGCTACGACGACGCGCCCGTGGTGAACCCGGTGGATGGCCGGCTCGCCTTCCACAACCTCAATCCGAACGCCGGCATCAGCGGCCTCTACGTCACCACGCCCGATCTGACGGCGAAGACGAACCTCAACCTCGCCGTCGCCTATCCGAGTTGGCCCGAATGGTCGCCCGACGGCCAGTGGCTGGCGTTGGTGGAGGGCAACGGCCCCAACACCGCCTTCAGTCCGGATGCCGGCACCAACCTCTACGTGGTCCGCGCCGACGGCGCCCGCCTGAGCCAGATCACCCGCTTCAACGACGGCACCAACCGCTTCCCACACGGGGCGCTGTGGTCGCCGGACGGCACCGCGCTGGTCGGCGCCGGCACGATCTTCGGCACGAACGGCCTGTGGATCATTCCGCTCACGGCGGACCTGTCGGACTGCCTGGGTCCGCCGATCCTGCTGCCGACATCGCCCGGCGACCCGATTGACTTTGCCGGTTCCATCGTGGTGGCGCCGCCCGCGCCCAATCCGGCGGGCCTGTTCATCCGCCTGGAGACCAGCGCGGTGGTGGTGTACTGGAGCACGAACTTCCCGGACTACCACCTGGAGTACACGCGGAACCTGGCGCCGCCCGTCACCTGGCAGCCGGTCACCGCGTTCATCCCGATCAACGGCCTCAATTACGAGTTTTCGCAGCCGCTGACCAGTCTCTCGGCGAGGAAGTTTTTCCGGCTCCACAAACCGTGAGCAGGCGCCCCGGCGGGCCTCGGCGGCGCTCTTACGAACGGACCTCCGGCGCGGACGCTTGGTGGGGAGCGATGGTTGTCTTACTGTGGCGGGGTGCTCATCGCCTTCCACAAACCCTTCGGCGTGATCTCGCGATTCACGCCCGACGGCTCGCCCAACCGCACGTTGGCTGGGTTTGGTTTCCCGAAAAATGTGTATCCCCTCGGTCGGCTCGACGCCGATTCCGAGGGCCTGTTGCTGCTGAGTGACGAACCAGAATTGAACGCACGGCTGCTTCACCCGCGCCTCGCCCACCCGCGTGAATATTGGGCGCAGATCGAGCGCATCCCTGCCTCGGACGCCTTGCGTCAGCTTGGGCACAGCGTCACCGTCCAGGGCCGCAGTACCCTGCCCTGCCGGGTGTGGATTCTCGACCCGCAGCCCGTCCTGGCGCCGCGCGACCCGCCGATCCGCTTCCGCAAGACCGTGCCGACCTGCTGGCTCGCGCTGGAACTGATCGAGGGCAAGAATCGCCAGGTCCGCCGCATGACGGCCGCCATCGGTCATCCGACGTTGCGGCTGGTGCGCGGGAGGATCGGTCGCTTCCCGTTGAGCGATCTGCCCGCGGGCCGGTGGCGGTTGCTGGGCGAGGCGGAGCGCGCCGCCGTCCTGGCAACCCGGTAGTGGTTCGTGGGGAGTTTTGCCTTTTGCGACGCGGCACACCGCCGCGGAGCGGGTCGTTGCCGAAACGGGAAACTGCGCTACCATGACGCGGTGAGCTTGAATACCGCTGAACGTCTCCCGCCGGTTCCCACGGGGGCGGAGGCCGCGCATTTCATCCGCTCTCAAATGCCGGCGAACGGGTTGTTCGCCGGACACGACTGGCGGGTCTCGCCGGCGCCTTTCCCGCTGGGCGCGGACCTGGCGGAGGAACTGGAGACGCTGGGCCGCGTGCTGCTCCGGTTTTACGCCGCCGTCAACTTGCTCTACCGCCAGAGCGCCGAAGGCAAACAGCCGGCCTGGATCGCCGCGCTGCTCGACCAAGGCAAGCCCGCCCGCCTCCTCCAACTCCAGCGCGCCCCCGCCTTCAAGAACGACCTGCCTCGCGTCATCCGTCCGGACTTGCTGCTGACGGACCACGGCGTCCGCGTGACGGAGTTGGACAGCGTGCCCGGCGGCATCGGCCTGACCGCGTGGCTGAACCAGGTGTATTCCCGCCTGCCGGCGGCCACGGACGGACAAAATTCCCCGGCTCCAGCGAGTGCCCGGCCCGACGCCGGCGCGGTCATCGGGGGCGCCGATGGCATGTTGGCCGGCTTCGCGAGCATCTTCGGCGACGCCCGCCGCGTGCATCTCGTTGTCTCGGAGGAAGCGGCGACGTACCGCCCGGAGATGGAATGGCTTTGCACCCAGCCCGGCCTCACGCACCACGCGACGCGTTCCGGGAGCTTCACCGGGTTCGCGGACGGCGACGCGGTGTACCGGTTCTTCGAGTTGTTCGATCTGGCCAACGTGCCGAATGCCCAGGCGATTTTCGAACTGGCCCTGGCCGGGCGCCTGCGCCTCACGCCGCCGCCCAAGCCGGTGTTCGAGGAGAAGCTGCTCCTCGCGCTGCTCTGGAACCGCAATCTCCGCGCCTTTTGGCATCAGCACCTGGGCCAAGGCTTCTTCGAGCGGATGCTGCGGCTGACGCCCTACACGTGGGCCGTCGATCCCGCGCCGCTGCCGCCGCACGCGGCGATCCCGGAATTGGACCTGACCGACTGGCAGCAGCTCAAGACGCTGTCGCAGCGGGAGCGCGAACTGGTGCTCAAGGTGTCGGGTTTCTCGCCCCAGGCCTGGGGTGCCCGCGGCGTGTACCTCGGCAGCGATCTCTCCCACGCCGACTGGTCAGCCGCCGTGGACGGGGCGCTGGCGGACTTTCCCACCTCGCCGTACATCCTGCAGCGTTACGAGAAACCGAAGCGGGTCGAGGCGCCGTGGTTTGATTTCGCCCGCGCCGAGGTCGTGACCATGCCGGGGCGCGTTCGGCTTTGCCCGTATTACTTTGTCGCGGGCGAAGGCGACGCCGCGCGGGCGAAACTCGGCGGCGTGCTGGCGACGATTTGTCCGGCGGACAAGAAGATCATCCACGGAATGACGGACGCCATTTTTGCGCCGTGCGGCGTATGATCCCCGCCCGTCCGCTCCCGGAACGGCCATGAGCTTGGTGGAATACACGCTCCTGGCCGCCGGTTCGCTTTTCGTCATCGTGGATCCGCTGGCGGCCGTGCCGGCGTTTCTGGCGATGACGCCAAACGACCCGCCGGAACAGCGCGTCCGCATGGCCCGGCTGGCGTGCCTGGTGACGACGGGGGTGCTGTTCTTCTTCGCGGCGACCGGCCTGGTGCTGTTCAAGTTTTTCGGTATCACGATGCCGGCCTTCCAGATCGCGGCGAGCATCGTCCTGCTGCTGGTGGCGCTGGACATGCTCCGGGCGCAACGCTCGCGGGTGCAGGAGACCAGCGAGGAAACCACCGCGGGCGCCGAGAAGGCGGACATTGCCATCACCCCGCTGGCGATCCCGATGCTCTCCGGCCCGGGCGCCATCTCGACGGCCATCCTGCTGGAGCGGCAGGCCACGGGTTGGGCGCAGCGCTTGGCGCTCTACGTCTGCATCGGCGCCGTCTCGCTGGCCAGCTACCTCATCCTCCGCTTCGCGGCGCACGGCGTGCGGTGGCTGAGTCCCATTGCCATGCGGATCGCCAACCGCATCATGGGTCTGCTGCTGGCGGCGGTGGCGATCCAGTTCATGCTGAACGCGCTGAAGGAACTAAAGGTGATCGCTTTCTAACGCGGGAATTCCCCAAGTCTATCGGACGGCATCCGTCCACAGCCGGCGGCGTCAGGGGATCCAGAGCAACTCCGGATTGTTGGTGCGGCCGCGGTTGGCGGCGAAATCCCAGTACTCGGTGTTGCGCCGCCGTCCCGCGTGGCCGTCGAGGAAGGTGAACTGCGCGCCGCCCCCGTGCAGGTTGGTGTGGACGTTGTTCTGCTGGGCCACGGCGGCCAGCTTGCCGTTGTCGAACAGCCAGACCGTGCGGCCCGGCTGCGGGATGGACGCGTGCTTCACCTGATTGCCCGCACCGGTGGCGTTGACGTGCTCGTTGAGGCAGTAATGGAAAAGGTTGTTGCCGTTGCTGCGACGCGGATTGGCCGGGCAAAGCCAAAGGGACTTGCCCGGATTGATCGCCGCGTTGGTCCGCCACGGCATTTCCTTGTAGGTCGGCAAGCCCAGCGCGCGGGGCAGATCGTTGTACCAGCCGCCGTTGACCGACGTGCCGTTGGGCGAACCGTCTTGGGGGAGGAAGTCCTCGTTTTCTTGCGCGAACAGGTGCGTGGCCAGGCCCCACTGTTTGAGGTGGTTCAGGCAGGCCGCGGCACGCGCGGCAGCCTGCGCGCGACCGAGCGCCGGCAACAGCAGTCCCGCGAGCAGGGCGATGATCGCGATCACCACCAGCAACTCGACCAACGTGAAGGCCCGCTCCGCTTTCATGACGGTTCCCAGCCCCGCGAACTCCAAGGCCGTCCGACGTATAGCAGAGGCGGAGCGCGGTGCCGAGAAAACTTTTCGCCGCCGCGGCCGGGCGGTGTCCCCCCGAGTTGACTCCTATTCGTGGTTACCCAAGCCCGAACATGAGTCTAACGGAGCGCGGCTCTGTGCGCCACAGCGCGCCGCCCTTTTCCAGGAAGCTGCCGGTCACAGACCCGCGCTCCGCCGATGGGAGGTTCCTGGGTCGGGAATCGCGGCGGGGTGCATCTTGACACTGTCCTTAGGATGAGTGGGTAAAAGGTTCCTCAACCGGCAGAAAGCGAGATGACATGAAGAATGAACGGAAGCCGGAAGCCTTGAAGCCGCTGCCGAACTTGGC